>DZDI01000015.1 GCA_022730455.1 Phycisphaera mikurensis
TGAATGGCTTATCCCGAACTCACTTTATTTAGGAGCTTATCATGACGAGGAATTATATCGACAAGCAAAGTGTGAACAGGCGAGAGTTTGTTTTAGCGGCATCCGCCACGGCGGGACTCGGGGCGTTGGCTGGTAGTGTCTCAGATGTGGCCACCGGCGGGACGCCGACTTTGACGAAGCCTGCCAGCTGCGCTGTGGGTATTTCTGTTGCCGCATACCAAAAGGCGTGGCGGAGAGCTGCGGCGCTGACTAATAAAATGACTCTGGACGAAAAGATCAGCCAGGTCGGCAACAACGCGCCAGCCATAAGGCGAATTGGTCTGCCGGGCTACCAATATTACGCGGGCGAAGCCCTCCACGGCCTCCGTCGTCTTCCCCCGGTAACGCTATTCCCTATTCCCGCTGCGATGGGTTGCACGTGGAACCCGGAACTATTGAGGCGAGTTTACGACGCTGTTGCCGACGAAGCGAGAGCATATCACAACAAATACGGCGTGTGCCTGACCTACTATTCTCCGGCCACACTTAACATAGTACGTGATCCACGGTGGGGGCGGTGCCAGGAAGTTTATGGTGAAGACCCTTGCCATCTGGGGACCTTGGCCATGGAAACAATCAAGGGAATGCAGGGGAACAATCCGAATTACATTAAGACCAGTGCCTGTGCCAAGCATTTTATATGCTACGACATTGAGGATGATAGCATGCGCGTTTCCGCATCGGTTGACCCTCGCAGTTTCTGGGAATATTACACTCGCCCATTCCGAGCCTGTGTGGACGCAGGGGTATTCACAGTCATGGCGGCCTACAACGCCGTCAATGGTATTCCGTGCAGTGCGGACCGGTTCCTGCTGACTAGCCTGCTGCGCAAACGCTGGAGGTTTGCGGGGTATGTTACTTCCGACTGTGATTCCGTCGCTGTCATTGTCAGCGGACACCATTATGTGCCAACATTACATCAAGCCGCAGCGTTGGGAATTGAAGCGGGATGCGATCAAAATTTGGGCGAAACGTACCAACAACACCTGCGGAGAGCGGTAAGTCTAAATCTGGTCAGCGAGGCGGATATCAGTCGTGCTGTAACTCGCGCATTGACAGTTAGATTTTTACTCGGAGAATTTGACCATCCCGATAAGGTCCCGTACAGCGTGATTGGCTTTGGCGTAGTTGACTCATCCCCTCACCGCGCGCTGGCGTTGGAAGCGGCACGGCAATCGATTGTACTTTTAAAAAATGAAAATGATTTGCTGCCGCTGAACAAATCCACCCTCAAATCAGTGGCAATTATTGGACCCGCCGCAGGATTTGAAGCCGGAAGTTATGCCGGATTTTCAGCCGTGCATGTCTCGCCTATGGAGGGCATTGCTGCTGCACTGGGGGTGGACACTTCAACCGGGCGAATTTACACCGGCGAAGCGATTGGCCAGAGCCGGAACCTGTGGGATCAAGGCTCGCCAGGTAGCCCAACCAACATTCAGTTCGCTCGCATTCCCACTGGTTCATGGCTGGAGTTCCCACCGCAGGATTTCACTGGAAAGAGCCGCGTTGTGGCACATGTGTCGAGTATTGCCAAAGGTGGAACCATCGCGGTACATATAGACGAGGTCGATGGGCCGATAATCGCTAAGCTCAGTATTCCACTTGGTGATTGGCATGTGTATCACGACGGCACGGCACCGCTACACCCGATCTCCGGCAAGCATAGGGTCTTCCTCCGCTTTATGGGAGCAGCCAACGATCTCTTTAAAATCGAGTGGTTCGAGCTGCTTCCGACAGTGGAACGCCCGAGTATCTGCTATGAACCAGGCTGCACCGTCGTGGGTGAAAAAAATGAGGCCATGTTCCATGCGGCGGTCGATGCTGCCAAAAGGGCCGATCTTGTCGTTATGATTTGTGGTGTCGACCAATCGGTTGATTGCGAGGGCATGGATCGCAAGACTATCGCATTGACTGGCGCACAGCACGAATTGATTCGGGCAGTTCATGCCGCCAATCCCAATGCCGTATTGGTGCTCAACACTAATAATTCCGTCGCGATAGACTGGGAGCAGCAACACATACCCGCTATCGTTTGTTCCCTCTTCGCTGGCCAGGATCAGGGTACCGCCATCGCGGAGGTGCTATTTGGCCGCTACAACCCGTGTGGCAAGTTGTCCACCACATGGTTCAGATCCACCGACCAACTGTTGCCGTTTCACGATCAGAACGTTATGAAGGGCCGCACCTACATGTACTTTGAAGGCGAACCGCTATATCCCTTCGGCTTCGGTTTGAGCTATACAACGTTCCGTACCAGTGATATGCACATAGATTCCAACAATCTCTCGGCAAATAATCCCATCAAGATATCCTGTACGATTAAAAATACCGGCACACGCGCCGGTGCTGAAGTAGTCCAGTTTTATATTACCGTTCCCAAGTCGCCGTTGAAGCGCCCTACCAAGGAATTGGTGGGTTTTCAGCGTGTGGAACTTCAGCCCGGCGAAAGTCGAACCGTTACTTTCACGCTGCCCTATACAGCGCAAGCGTTGTGGTATTGGCACGAAAGCCAACGCAAATTTGTGCTGCAGCCTGGTATACTGAAACTGATGATTGGCAGTTCCTCGGCAGACATTCATTTGACTGGCGAGGTGAGGCTGAGGGCCTGCACCGACGCAAAGCTCGGCGGGCCGGAAATGTTGAACACAATTGCAGTCGAAAGCCGAGTATCAGAAACGCGGTAACCTGCCTGCCGGTTCGATGAGGGGGAGCTGGCGGATTTGGCGTTGCGGTGATCTGCTGGCAGCAAAAAGCTGAAATCCGGAGCAATGGGTGTGAGGAACATGGGCGGAGATTTGTCAGGCACAATACATCGCGCAAGGGGAGTATAGCCATGAATTCATTGAACCGCCGGGGCTTTGTTGGTCAAATCGGGCTGACCGCCGCCGGTATAATATTGATCACTGGTTTTATAGAGGCTTGGGCGGCCTATGCATGGATATGGCACGCAAGCCGGGGCGGCAATTGACAATACGTCCGGCGATAGTAGGTAACCTGAAGTGGGTGCGTGTAAGTTACGATTCGGTGCTGGGAAAAATTGTCAGTAATTGGCAACGCGTGGGCAATCACCTGAGTATGCAATTTGTAATTCCACCCAATACCACTGCCCGTATTGATTTGCCCGCCACCAACTCGAAGACTTTAGAAATCAACCAGCGGCTTTTGCCCCATGCGGGCGTGCATGTGATACGCATCCTGCACAATAGGGTTATTATCGAAGCCCGGTCTGGCCGCTATAAGTGCATCAGCCAATATGATCCAAAGCATTAGGAGTCTGTCCAAGTAATAGCAGGGGCAGCTCGGGATAGGGCGCTGATAAGTTTCAGCATGCAGTGCGCATGCATCCATGCCGCCGGGCTTGTACTGGCGCGTTGGCAAATGGCGATTCATCGCAACGGTGGCCGACCGTTTGTCATACATGGCCGACGAAATTGATTGCTTATCCATAATAGAAATAAATAACTAGTTTCCAAATAACTAATTGCCAGTGTCAGGTTACGTCCGCCAATGACGTGTGGCGATATTTTTCAGTGAGGACGGCTGCTTTCTTCCCGGATTACCTTTGGCGCCAAAGATAGACATGCATGCTCCATCTCCTCGGCTTGCTGTGCTTCAAGTTCCAATAATTGCGATTTAATTTCTGTACCCCAGTGATAACCACCCAACGCTCCATTGGTTTGAGTGACGCGGTGGCAGGGAATTAAAACGGCGATTGGATTGGCAGCGCAGGCATTCGCGACGGCTCGATAACTGCCCGGGACGCCAGCCGCCTCAGCTAATTGTTTGTACGTCCAGGTTTTGCCAAATGGAATATGGAGCAATTGCGTCCATACCTGTTCCTGAAATGGTGTGCCCATTGCATTCATGGGGAACCGACGAGTTTTGTGATTATTGTCAATTAAGTCAATAATGGCATCGAATTGCCTGTGTTCTTGCCGCCTGGCCTTTAATATCATCGGTGGCGCAATGTTCTTGGCGACCAGCCCGTGCACGCCGCTGCCGTATGATTCAAAGCCGAGATAAATCAAACATCCATCCATAAATCCGCACGTGACGGGCCCCAATTTTGATTCGCCGGTAACAACGCACACAACTGGTACCAATGTCTCAACTTTCATTGCCTAATCCAGAAATGCACTCATGTCGATTGCATCAATATCCGCCTCGGTAAGCCCTTCCACTGCATCGCGCAGTGGATTTGCCTCCCGTGGTCTATCATCATCCCGTTTCGTACTTATACCTGACGATGGCGAAAACCCAAAAACCTGCATCCAGAATTCGGTTTCGCCTGCTGATGGAGCATTGGCCGCCTTGTCCACGGCTTCCTGCTGCTGCCTTTGCGGATGGCGATAGGTGTGTACCTGCCGCAGGAAGGCGCTGCAGTGCAGCGTTTTGGCACCAGTTCCTGTCACCCGCGAACGAAGCTGCCGGTCGTCGGTCACCACGCAGATATCCCGGCGTCCAGTCGAGGATTTACAAAGTTGAACGATGGTATCATCGGCGGATTGGCCCCGGCCCGCCCATTGCAGATGGAGCGTGTCGTAGTCATCGGCATACGGTTCGTGGGGCTTGCGAATGCCGTCCATCACCAAGGTCAATTTCATGTCTGCGCAGACATTGCAGAACTGCCGCAGCGACAACCCCGTCACTTTACCCGGTCGACTGGCCGCCGCATGCAGCAGGTTGTAGGCATCCACAATCAGCATGTATTGATACCGGCTTAAATCAGCATCGAATCGTGTGGGTTCTACAGACCCGAATGCTCTTGATAAACAATGCGGCCGCCAACTAACGTCATTTTAATTCTTCCGCGCACTTCTCGGCCCACAAAAGGCGTATTCTTTGATTTGGACTTAAAGTCGGCCGGATGAATGACCCATGATTCATCTATATTAAAGACGGTCAGGTCGGCCCTGGCACCCGCGGTCAGCCGGCCGCGATCTTCAAGGCCGATGACTTTGGCGGCATTGATGGTCATCAGGCGAATCATGGCCACCAGCGATATGCGACGCGTTTTTACAAGTGCTGCAAGGTAAAGTGGGAAGGCTGTTTCAAGCCCCACAATGCCGAAGGGGGCACGGTCAAATTCCAGTTCCTTTTCTTCTCGTGCGTGAGGTGCATGATCTGTGGCCAGTACTTCGATGGTGCCGTCGATAATCCCTTGAATGCACGCCTCAACATCAGCATCGGTGCGTAGAGGCGGATTCATCTTGGTATTGGTGTCGTAATTGGTACAGGCTGCATCGGTCAATAGAAGATGATGAGGAGTCGCTTCGGCTGTTACGCTTTGGCCCTGAGCCCTGGCCTGCCGCACCATATCCACCGCGCCAGCCGTACTGATATGCTGCACGTGATAGCGAGCCCCAATATTGCGGTTAAGGGCAAGATCACGGGCGATCATTAACTCTTCAGCCGCCGCCGGCAATCCTGTCAGGCCCAGCCGGTGAGCGGTCAGACCTGCATTGATCGGCCCACCGGAGAGAGTGGGTTCCTCACAATGCTGGCTTATCAATCCATTAAACATCTTGGCATATTGAAAAGCTTTATTCATCACTGCCGCCGAGCCTACACCTACGCCGTCATCGCTAAATCCGATAGCGCCCGCTTCGTGCATCAGATGCATCTCAGCCAATTCCTGGCCTTCGCGCCTCTTGGTAATCGCTCCAAATGGAAGCACTTCGCAGAGATTCGCTTTATGGGCTTGATTAAGCACAAATTCAATTTGTGCCGGGTCATCGAGCGCTGGCACCGTATTGGGCATGCAGCAAATGGTACTGAAACCGCCCGCTACGGCCGCCGCCGCTCCGGTGGCAATCGTCTCTTTGTGTTCCTGCCCCGGCTCGCGCAAGTGGACGTGGATATCAATAAACCCTGGTGAAAGATGCTGTCCTGCCAGATCAATCACCTTGGCTTTAGGTGCATGCCCTTTCAGGCCGGTGCCTATTTGAGCAATTTTCCCGTCCGCAACGAGCAACTCTTCCTCGCGCACGCGGTCACGATGCGGATCGATCAATTTACCGTTTATGAATAGTATGGGTCGTGCGTCCATAGCTGCGGCAGTATAGCCGATGCCGACTCATCTTTCAGATTCGGTATCCAGCATTCGTCACCCCTATAGTTCATTTGAAGTAAATGGCACCGCCGCCCGCTGCCAAAGCGGCCACCCAAGCAGCCGCCAAACCTCAAACGGAGGCTGGTTCGGCGGCAAACTGGCTCTCGCAAAGACGGCGGTAGCCGACGCACTTGGTGAGTAATTCCTGATGTGTTCCAATACCCGTGATTCGGCCAAAATCCAGACTGATAATTAAATCGGCACCCATAATCGTGCTTAGTCGATGAGCGATGACAAACGTGGTGCGGCTGCGCATGAAATCCTTCAAAGCCGAATTAATTTTCTGCTCGCTGTCCGTATCAATTTGGCTCATCGCCTCATCCAGCAGCAAGATCGCCGGATCGCGCAGGATGGCCCGCGCTATTGCTATTCGCTGCCGCTGGCCACCGGACAGCCGCACTCCCGATTGGCCCACCAAGGTGTTATACCCTTCCGGCAACTGCGATATGAATTCATCGGCGTAACTCTGACGGCTTGCGGCCAGCACTGCCTCCCGATTGGCGTGCGGCGTTGCATACGCGATATTGTTGTACACAGTGTCAGCAAAAAGAATCGTATCTTGAGTCACCAACCCGATTTGCCCGCGCAGCGATCTAAGCAATACCTTTGCGGTATCCTGACCATCAATCATGATTCGGCCTTGGGTCGGCTCGATCAAACGTGGAATAAGCGACAGCAGCGTGGTTTTGCCTGATCCATTTGATCCGACAATCGCTGCCGTCTGTCCCTTTGTTACCGCAAAACTAATATCCTGCAGCACCGGATGATTGGCACCTGCGTACGTAAATGAAATGGCGTCAAAGGTGATGTCTTGGGACAAGCGCGGCAACGGAGGCGGTCGTTGGCCGCACTTTTCTTCAATGGGTTCGTCAATAATTTCGAAGATACGGGTGGCCGAGGCATTGGACTGCTGCAACTTGGAATTAACGTCCGCCAGTTTTCGCAGTGGTTCAAATATGGCGGCAAAGCACGCCAGAAGAAAAATGAACGAGTCGCGATTGATAGAATGGCTCAACACCAACTTGGCTGCAATCAAGACCGGGATGCATCCGAGGATAATCGTCAGCGTTTCAATGGTGGGGCGCGAAAGTGAGGTGTAGTGTGCCAATCGCGCCTGCTGCTGATATAAATACCGGTTTACTTTGGTGAAGCGTCGCCGTTCGTATCCTTGGCCGTTATGGGCTTTAACGATTTTTATCCCCAGCAGGGTTTCACTGATGATCCCCAGCATATCCGACCATTTTTCCAGCCCCTTGCGGCTGGCACGCCGCATGCGTTTCGCAAATTTGCGGATAATCACGCCAATAATCGGCAGGATCACCATTGTTCCGACGCAGATTCGCCAGTCGATCAGCAAAGCTACAATGCCCACCGCCAAAGCCTTCATCGGTTCCAGCATGGTCTTGCCGAGTAGAGTAGTAAGACCTTCCGTCAGTGTGTTGGTGTCCTGTGTAAGGCGGCTGGTCAAGTCCGTCGTGCCATGGGTGGAGAAATACTGCACCGGCAATTGCAATATTCGGTTATGCATGCGCCGCCGAAGATTAATCACCACCTTGGCCGCCAGGGTCATGCTGATGTACTGCTGCATATATCGAAACGCGCTGCCCACCACGCACAGAATAATAAAAAGGATGATCACCCAGACTAGGCACCACCATCGGCTTTGCGGCATGGCGCTGATAGTGTTTGCAAAGAGCCACATATACCAATGTGTGCCGGGCATCACCAAGGACGGCGTCGCGATGGTCGCACCGCTGCTGGAGGCAATGGTCATTTGCACGTGCGTGTTGTCTGCGGTGTGCGCCAAGATGCGCATCATTCCCTGCCAATGGTGACTGGCCGCTTGGGTCACGCCGTGGGCGGACAGCACACTGACACGCGTGATACGATCTCCAGGGCTCAGGTGGGCCAGCGCGGCCGGTGTGGTGTGGCTTACACGAGAGATGATGATTGCCAACGTCTTGGCATGCACAGATTGGTCCAGATTCATCAGCCCCATATGCAGGCGGCTTTCGGCGGCCGCCTGATCGGCCCAGCCGTGGACGCCTTCAGTTGAAATAAATATTTTCATGACCGGCAGCAATGTGGCAATGCCGGATGCGTATGATAGACCTACCCCCAGCGCACATAGCAGGCCCAGCACCACGCGCCAGCGATAGGGCCAAACTCCTTGCAGTACTCTTAGCAGTGGCTTCATCAGTTCCTCGGCCCCGGCGGGGAAGTCAGCCCCGCGTCCAATCCCTCTAGGATACCATCAATGTGTGCCCTTGGCATGCATTTTGGAGTCGCAATGCGCCACCGCGCTGCCTATGGAATTAGATACGCGCTTTCTCGTTCGCGTGCCCACGACTGCTTCGCGGGCGAACGTTGGCGGGAACCCAATTGAAAAAAAAGAGTGACCGCGCAAACGGATGCTTCCCGCTGGCGGCTTGCTGCCTCTGATTGGCCTCGGCTCTTTGGTTGGTGCGATGTCAGCGTAATACCTTGAGCCGCTGCCTCTTTTTTGCAAGCAAATCATATTCAATCCGGTTGTGGCAGAGCTTCATCGCCGTCGTCAAAGCCTCGTACGCGGCCGGGTGGTCGCCAATATTCGCAAGGAATTCACCGCGCACCGCATGAAAAAGATAATATCCGGCCATCGCCGTGTCGTGTCCAATCTCTTGGAGCGCCTCGAACGCTTCACGGGTGCTGCGTGCCTTGAAGATCGCCACCGACCGATTCAGTCTGACGATCGGCGTCGGCACCAGCGTCGCGAGCTGGTCATAAAGCTGCACTATCCGTGGCCAGTCGGTAAGGTGGTATTCGGCTGCCGCGCAGTGACATGCCGCAATCGCCGCCTCAATGTGATAGCGGCTCACCATATCGCCGTCGGCGGAACGTCTCAAATGAAGAATGCCGCGTGCTATCAGACTCTGATCCCAGCGGGTTCGATCCTGCTGTTCCATCGGCAGCAGATCGCCCAAATCCCCGGTCCGCGCCGCGATGCGACCGAGATTCAAATACATCAGCGCGAGCAGTGCGTCGATGACGGGCCGCAGGTCCGGGAAGCCGTCAAGCAGCAATTCAGCCAATCGCACCGCTTCTTGGCAAAGTTCTGGACGCGTTAGCCGTTGGCCCGCGGCCGCTTTATATCCTTCATTAAACATCAGGTAGATTGTTGTTAAAACTGCATCAATACGTGAACTTAATTCCGCCGCGCCGGGTAATTCACAAGGTGTGTCGGTGGCACGAAGTATTGCCAGCGCCCGACTGATTCGGCGCTTAACAGCCACTGGCGCCGCCAGCAACGCCTGACTTATCTCCGTAACGCCAAATCCCCCGACCATTTTTAATGTCAATGTAAGCTGCAACTCCCGGGTTAATCGAGGATGAGCGCAAAGAAAAATTACGCGAAGCTGGCTGTCACGCTGATATTCCTCTACCACGTCGTGATCGTTGGGCAAATTTTCAAACTGTGCATAATACGCCGCCACTTGGGCATTTTTAGCGTTCACCAGCCGACCATGTTTAAGGGCATCCAACATTACTCGCCGGGCTGTCTGATACAGCCAACCGGCCGGATTGGCTGGAACACCATAATACGGCCAAGTGTCCAGCGCTCTGAGGAGCGACTCTTGAACCGCGTCCTCGATGGCATTGTAGTGTTCCAACCCAAACACGCTCAAAATCTTGGCTGTCAGCCGACCACTCTCACGCCGGAAAAGGTTCTCAACCAATATCGCCATTTGCTTCGATGTCGACCTATTGTTTTCCGCCATAGTTGCGCCCCGGCCTTGAATGCCGTTATCACCTTTCGACCGTAAGGTGGCTGAACCGAGCTTAAACTAAGACGCTGCCGCAATCAGGGTCCACGGCACACCAAAGCGATCTTTGCACATTCCGAATTTTGGTGAGAAGAATGTTTTTCCCAGCGGATATACCACTGCTCCGCCGCTGCTCAGAGCGCTGAAGAGCTTTTCGGTGTCGGAGACTGCTGCCACCTTCAGGGCGAGAGAGAACCCCTGAAGTTTTGCGGACGGTTCAGGACACCCGTCTGACATCATCAGCGTTGAACCGCCAATTCGTAGATGGGCGTGCATGATTTTATTAAGCTCAGAAGGCGACATTTGTTTGAGCTCCGATGGGAGCGGCTCGGGATGTTCGCTGAATCGCATTTTCATGACCAATTCCGCATTCAAGATTTTGGTATAAAATTCGATCGCCTCTTCACACCGCCCGCCATAGTACACGTACGGGTTTACCGCTATAGTTTCGTTGCTGGCCATTTCGGACTCCTAAAAGGTATTTCCAGTCACTGCAATGTGTTACGAAGTTTCACACCCTTTACGCCGTCTGATGCACGAACTCCGGCTGCAGCCCCAGCGCCTTGGCAGCCGGGCAACATGGTGCCACCTCACGAACTTCCACCGTGGAACCGTAAGGAAGCATTGGGCATTGGCTAGCGATCGCAACCGCTTCGTCCATGTCCTTCGCTTTAACCATGAAGAACCCACCAATGGCTTCCTTAGATTCTGCAAATGGCCCATCGATTGAGATCGTATCGCTGCGCATACTCACCCGCATACCCTTGTGCTCCAGTGGATGGCCCGCGACATATTTTCCCTCTTCTGTAAGGCGGGAACTCCAATCCATCATCGCCTGCACAGCCTGCTGAATTTCCGATGGAGACAGGCCTTTAAGCACATCATTATTGCGAAAAAGCAGTAGATACGTAGGGTTTTGATTATCCGATGCCATTATCAGGCTCCTTATAAAACGATCCGAACAACACGTCCGAACAACACGTCCGGACTCCTATATGACGATCCAGACCGAAAAAAAGAGACATTCCGAATCCAGATTGCTGGTTTTTTTAGTTCTCAGTGCCACGCTTTCCCACCCCTTTTCGGGTTCGCATTACCGAGGCTAATTCATTTGTGGGTCAGCCGGTACAAAACGGCTTGATAATTGTGGAGTAACGGCTCGCATGGTTACAACACGTGTTAACATAACCCACAAGCGATCTTGTCCGATGTTCCCAAACGCCAGCGCTTCCGTAGCGGCGCAGGTCAGCCAGGAACCTGAGTCAATTTCAGTTTCCAATTGGTTTGGACACCAGCCCGCGTTGCCTACAAAAAATCTTGCCGGCTGAATGTTCTTATCCACGATTTGCTTGATACGATCCGCGTCAATCGAATAATGCAGGCCGTCCACGATAGGTCGATCGGCAAATTGGCGACCATCATGCAATACCAGCAACGGGCCTGCACATGGTCCGCCAACGTGTAATTTGGATTTATTTTGACAAGCTCCGCCACCAATTTTGTTCCATGCGTCCTGGATGGTGACATCCAACGGTCGATTGAGGATGATACCCATCGCGCCGTCGGTATCATGCCGGATGATTAAAACGACCGCTTGGTAAAAATTAGGGTCAAGCAGCCCGGGCATTGCAATAAGCAGATGACCGCATAATTCGACCATGATCATACTCCTGGGACCGACTCCTAGCCCGGCGCGATCCGTTCAAGCCGCCGAGGCGGCGCGATCGGTCACCAGCGATTTAACCGCCATTGGAGAATTCGTCTGCCAGTCCAGATGGTAACGCCAATTGCGATCATCCAGATGTGGAAAATCGGTGCGATAATGTACACCCCGTGTCTCCTGCCGCATATTGGCCGAAATGGTAATCAGGCGAGCCACCTGTAACATATTTTGCAATTCCCAGCCGGGGGGCTTATCGAAGTTTTTGTCCAGAATATATCGGCTCCAAAAATCGATAATCTCGGCAGACTCATCCAGTCGTGGGCCGAATCTTTCTACCCCGACGTTGCGCCACATCAATGACCGCAGCGAGCTGAGCACATCGAGCATGTCCAGCTCAGTTCGTTGGCTTTGGGGTATTTCCGCCGTCAAACGAGGCACCACGGTGCTTCGTGGTGGCTTGGTCATGGTTTGCAGTACATGCTGGCCGGCTCGCTTGCCGAACACCAATGCCTCAATGAGTGAATTGCTCGCAAGCCGATTGGCACCGTGCAGCCCGGTGTACGCTGCCTCACCGACGGTATAGAGATTTGCGACGGATGTGAGTCCATGCAAATCGCACACTACGCCGCCTACCATATAGTGGGCGCTGGGATGCACGGGAATGGGTTGCTGTGATGGGTCAATGCCAAATTTTTGACATACCTCAAAAATACCGGGAAAACGCGCAGCAAACGCCGCACGCGGCATATGGCGGCAATCTAAAAAGACATGCGTCGTCTGCGTCTTAGCCATGTGATCTAAAATCGACCGCGACACCACATCCCGCGGTGCAAGTTCTGCCATGGCGTGGTAGGCGGGCATAAAGCGGTGTCCAGCCTTATCGATCAGAGTCGCCCCCTCACCACGCACCGCTTCACTGACCAGCGATCGGGTGGCGCCCGCAATGTAGATGGTGGTGGGATGGAATTGTACCATTTCCATATTCCGCAGAATGGCTCCGGCACGCCACGCCATGGCATAGCCGTCCGCAGTCGCAATAAGCGGATTGGTGGTTTCGCGGTATAGCGCGCCGATACCCCCGCTGGCGAGTATGGTCGTTCGGGCGAAAATGACAAAAAGCCCCCGTGAGGCCTCCCATGCCAATGCCCCGACGCACTGATTGTCTATAGTCAGTAAATCAATAATAAAGGTGTGTTCAAGGATGGATATTTGTTCTCGACTGCGGGCAACGGCACTGAGGCAATTCGCCAATTCACGCCCCGTTGAATCTCCCAATGCGTGGACGATTCGCGCAAATGAATGACCGCCTTCGCGTCCAAATGAAAGCTGTCCATTAATCTCCCGGTCAAAATTGGCGCCCCATTGAATGAGTTCGTTGATCCGTGCCGGCGCTTCGCGCACCACGGCCTCGGCTGCCGGCCGATCACCAAGTCCGCACGCTACCGTCAGCGTATCTGATATATGACTCTCAAAAGTATCTGCGGGTTGCATCACACTCGCGATGCCCCCCTGGGCGTAAAATGTATTGGATTCTGATAATGCATGCTTGGAAACAACGAGAACTTCCGCGCCCTCTGCCGCTTCAATCGCCGCCCGCAAGCCACCCACACCGCTGCCGATCACAAACACATCGGTTGTTATCTGCGGCAATCGATGAGTCTTAAAAGGGCATAAATACATTTGCTGCATAGAACAGAGCGTCTCCAACGGACTTTTGATTCCACCCGAATCAGATTATATACCACCTTGGCGCTCCTGCGCCGACGAAGAATATTGATTGGTTAAATGGATTGATGGTCGAAAGTGGGTGGGTGGCTGTAAATAGGCTGTGTTGGATACCACGCGTTTTGGATCGCCGCCGCTGATGGTAACCATTTTCCCAACCTCGGTCGTCACGTTCAGCACGCCATATTTGGAAGTCTGAAACATGGAATATCTTGATCCGTTAAAACACGCTCCGCTGGCAAGTTCCCTATGGGTTATGCTAGACTCCTAGAGAATTAGCGTATTCGGTGACTGAAGGAGTTTTACAGATGTTCACTAACCGTTCCAACGGACTTTACCGCTTATTGGTCTCCAGCCGACTGACCGTCGGCGCGGCGATGCTGGCGGGCTGCACAATCGGCGCTGCCATGGCACCAACTGTGCGGGCGGCTTCTGCCATGAAGCAAAGCCAAACCAAGGTGGCGGCGGAAATATGCCTCACCGGCACCCTGCAGGAATGCCCGCGGGGGTTTTCGTTTTCCATTTTTAATTGGGGCAACACTCACCAGCCGTCGTTGACCGGCACCATTGCGTTAATCAAAAAGGCCATTGCCAATCCACATATTGCCGGTTTGTTTTTTAATCTGCACGGCTTTGCGCTGACGCTTACCCAAGCCCAGGAGCTTGGTCATCTGATAACACTGGCCCGGCACGACCATAAGTCGGTTCTATTTTATTCCACCAATTACAGCGAAAACACCTACCTGCTGGCGGCGCATGCCAATCGGGTGCTGATGTCGCCTCAGGGAAATATCTTTATGCCGGGGGCCGCACTCCAACTGATGTTTTTTCGCGGGCTATTGCAAAAACTGCATATCCACGCCGACATGATTCAAATTGGTAGGTTTAAGGGAGCAGAAGAGCCGTTCACCCGTTTCAGTGCCAGCAAGGCGTTTTCATCGCAGGTGGAAGGTTTAGTTGATGGCTGGTACGGTCAAATCATTTCATCCATCGCAGCGCACCGACCCAACGTGACCAAGGCCGACGCCCAGCACGCGATCAATCAGGGTTGGCTTACGGCCCAAATGGCTATGAAGGAGCATTTGGTAGATGGATTGGTGAGCCGTCCGGAGATTGGCCGTTACGTTCAATCCACCTTTATGGGTGGCTGCCGTTTGATCAATCATTTTGGATTGCACCGCCCCAAGCCGCTGAGAATTGATAGCCCCTTTGCGTTATTGCAACTGCTGGGCTCGCCAAAAACCACTGTTCCATCGGACCAACCCGCCGTCGCCATCATCTGCGCCTCGGGTGTGATTATGGGCGATTCTCCGATGAACAATCAAAATGCCTCGGTCATCACACCTTACGGCATTGGCAGGGCGTTCCACACGGCTGAAGATAATCCCAATATCAAGGCGATTGTTTTACGCGTGGATTCACCCGGTGGGTCGGCCCAGGCCAGCGAATCCATCTGGCAGATTATCCATGCGTGCCATAAGCCGGTTTACGTTTCCATGGGGTCCGAAGCGGCAAGTGGAGGTTATTACATCTCCACGGCTGGCAAGAGAATCTATGCCGATCCTGGCTCCATTGTCGGCTCCATCGGCGTCGTAGGCGGAAAGATCGTCATCGGCGGTCTGTTCAAGGAAATTGGGCTGGGCGTAGAGTCCTTTTCCAAGGGAAATCATGCGGGGCTTTTTGATTCCACGGTGGCGTTTACGCCAAGCCAGCGAGCTTATGTGGCGCGGCTGATGCGACACACTTATAAGCTTTTCATCAAGCGGGTAATGCAAGCACGTGAGTCGCACATTGCCAATATATCGTTGGTGGCTCGCGGTCGTCTTTTTACCGGTCAATCGGCCATCCCGGCGGGCTTGGTTGATCGTATCGGGTCTTTGAATGCCACGGTGGCGGCAGTAGCCAAAGCGGCGGGTATTAAATCTGCCTATCGTGTGGTGGTATTGCCCCGGCCACTGTCCTTGGGACAACTCATCCGCGAAAAATTAGGGCTTGAGGCGTCACTTCCATTGGGTCTCAAAACTATGATGACAGGGCTCCCCGATGGCGTTCGCACGCAGATGATGCAGATGTATCAAATGTTGACGGTTCTGCGCAGCGACGATGTACTCTTGGCCGCTCCGTTGGGAGTGGCTGAAAACTGAGCAGAACGTGGCGCATCGCAGCCCTGCTATTACTTGGACAGGCTCCCAAGGGGATATCAGGGCGTATGATCTCTCCACAAGTTGCCAACTGGAGTAGGTATGAATCAATGGTTGCTCGGTTTTGATGTTGGCGGGACAAAATGTGCCGCGATTCTCGGATGTGTAGATGAGAACACTGTAAAAATTGTCCGTCGTACCGCATTTCCGACACCTCCGCATGCGCCAGAGCTGGCAATCGCAGAATTTGAGCGGATAGCGCGGACTATGCTGGCGGAAAGCGGGTGTCATCCGACGGCCGTCGGCATCAGTTGTGGCGGGCCGCTGGATAGTTGTCGCGGTGTGATTTTGGCGCCGCCCAATTTACCTAGTTGGGATAACGTAGCGGTGACCGAACGGCTCTCTGCGGCATTTGGAGTGCCTGCCCGCTTGCAAAATGACGCCAACGCCTGCGCATACGCTGAATGGAAATGGGGGGCGGGTAAGGGTACCAAACACATGGTGTTCTTAACTTTTGGCACGGGTATGGGTGCCGGTCTGATTATTGATGGGCATTTGTATTGCGGGGCCAACGATATGGCCGGAGAAATTGGCCATGTGCGTCTGGCCGCCGATGGACCAGTCGGGTATGGCAAAGCGGGATCCTTTGAAGGTTTTTGCAGCGGAGCGGGGATGGTACGCCTGGCACGTCAGCATGGAATGGGTGTGAGCGAGGCACAGCAGATTTTTCAGGCAGCCGACCGCGGCGACGTGGTGGCCGCCCAAGTCGTTACCATTACCGCGCAATACCTCGGCCGGGGACTGGCGATCCTCGTCGACATCCTGAATCCGGAACGGATAATCATCGGTAGCATATTTGCACGCCAGCATAAGCAGCTCTGGCCCATTGCGGAATCGGTATTACGGACGGAGTCTCTGGATCGCAGCATGGCGGTGTGTAGAGTTCTGCCGGCGGCGCTGGGAGAACAGATCGGCGATTTCGCCGCACTTGCAGTGGCTTGTGAGATGTTGGATAAGCCTTCAATTGCCACCGCCTGATCCAATGGGGCCATCTCGGCATAGTGCGACGCAAGATGTGCGTTGGGGTGTACCGCTTCTTCGTACAGGTGCAGCATCGACCATTAAATCCAATCCATCAGCGAGCCGGGCCTTTTACGGTGGCGCCCTTTAATATCCTGCGAAGTTCGTTTAGATTCTCCACCTATGACAGATTTGTTTCAAGGCCCTAAAGGCACACGTGATTTTCTTCCATCAGCCATGGCGGTGCGCCGATACATAGAGGACGCGTGGCGGAGGGTATCCACCCGCTATGGATTTCAGGAAGTAGACGGACCGACCTTTGAATCGCTTGAACTATACAAGGTTAAATCGGGTGATGAAATTGTTTCGCAGTTATTTTCGTTTACCGATCGAGGTGGACGGGATTTAGCTCTGCGCCCGGAATTTACGCCCACGGTCGCCCGCATGGTGGCCCAATTGGGTGGCGGATTGCCCAAGCCGATCAAGTGGTTTGCCATTCCGCGCTGCTACCGTGCCGAACAGCCGCAAAAGGGGCGCCTGCGCGAATTTATTCAGTGGAACGTAGATTTTATTGGTGACTCGTCCTTAGCCGCCGATCGTGAATGCCTGTCGGTGTGCGCCGCGTTATTATTTGAAATGGGTTTAACAGCGGATGATTTCAATATTTCATGGAATCACCGTGATTTGATGGCTGAATTGCTGGTTGGGCTGGGCATACGCACCGACAAACTGCCCGATACGTTTTACGTATTGGATAGACTGCAAAAACTCAACGATTCCGAACGCGATAAGCTGCTGGTATCGCGTGAATTCCTGTCATCGGAACAGGAACTTCTGGGTCTATTTGCTTCCGAGATGAGCAAACCCAAGGCGGAACAGCTTGAGCTAAATAAACGACTCTCCGCGCCGCAGGTGCGTGATACGTATGAAAAAATTATGCAACTGCAGGATCAACTGGCGTTGCCTGAGCTGGCATACAATTTCCAATGGGATATCGGGCTGGTGCGGGGCCTAGCTTATTACACCGGTTTTGTCTTTGAAGTGGCCGATGCACGGGGTGAAAATCGGGCAGTGGCCGGTGGTGGCCGTTATGACAAACTCATCGAAATATTGGGCGGTAAGCCTACCCCGGCAGTCGGATTTGGTATGGGGGATGTTGTGCTGGAAATCTTGCTCAGCGAAAGAGGCTTGCTGCCGGTAAAGCCGCTCGGCGGGCCCGATGTATTTATTATCAACGCATCGGAGAATGCGGGTCTCACCGGTCTGTGGGCGTCGCGACTGCGGCGTTCAACCTTTGACCATGAGCGCAAGATCACCGTGCAGAGTGGCTTGCGGGTAGAGCATAGTTATAAAGCGAGTAAAAATATTGGGAAATTACTGCAGGAAGCCGCCCACAGTCACGCGCGATTTGCGCTGATACTGGCACCCGATGAACTGGAACGCAACGTCGTTAAATGGCGGGATATGCAATCGCGAACTGAAATAGAATGGCCTGTACATCAGGCGGAAACGCTGATTCGGGCCGCATGCGGCCAGACAGGGGGGTGACGTGGGACCTCGCTCAAAAAAAACCAGCCATTATGAGGCGGCATTTGAATCTTTTCTTCGGCATCATGGACAGCCCTATGTCGCTGTGGACGAGGCAAAACGATCCTTATTCGGCACCGCCAAGCTCAAGAGTTTTGACTTTGTCGTCTATCGTCCCAACGGTGTGAATCTGCTGGTGGATGTAAAGGGGCGGGCGGCGGGTCCCGGCAAGGCTTTGGCCAACTGGGTTACGCGTCGCGATATTGACGACCTGCGGCAGTGGAAGGATATTTTTGGCGAAGGATTTCAGGCGGTGTTTGTCTTTGTGTACCGGTGGCAAGGGGCGTCGGATCGGTCACCATTTACCGATCTGTTTTGCCATGAGGAAAATTGGTACAGCATGTTGGCAGCATCGCTGAGCGACTACCGGACGGTTATGCGCCCCCGCTCAGAATCATGGGGGACGGTTTCAGTGTCCGCGGAGGAATTTAAAAAGATCGCCAAACCGTTGGATCAGCTCGCTTAATCTCCGGCTCGTCCGCTCTTGCGGCCATGGCCATGGCTGCATCTATTTAAAAAAACGCAAATCACCATGGTTGGGATACTTCTTGCATGCGAAGCGATACGCCACGTAAGGTGTCACTCCATCGCAAAGCAGTTTTTTATAAAACAACTGGCTTACGAGGGCCGCATCTGCCCAGCGAATTTCACGTTTTGGACTGATGAATGCCTCAGCCCCTGTACCTTTCACAAACGCCTCACCAAAGGCATCGTGGCCGGTGAGACAACTGGACGAAAATACAATCTTGCCCGTCAGATCGCCCGCCAGAGCAATGACCTCATCAATATCCACCTCATCCAACTGCAATACGAGTTTGCGCTTCAGGCCGTGCATTGAAAGATGAATGTATCGACTCGACGACTGCCGAGCCTTACGCAGAAAATGACCTAACTCCACCTTTGTACGGATAAAACTATAGAGCGGGCGACCACCGATCATGCGTAAAAATTCGGCCAAAAGTCGGCCCTCCGACCAATGGCTTTCGCGTGGATTACGCGATACCGACTCAATGAGGTATACCTTATTGGACGGCTGTAACTTGCGGGATGGCATTCGATCCGTTTCGCCGTCCTGGTAGGTAATATAGGCCGTGCCATTCGATAGAAATGTCACCTTGGCCGGAAATAGTCTCTCTCCCTGCCACGGTGCATAAACTCTATCGCCAATGTGAATTCCTGTGCTCATCTGCTTCATCACGTACTATTATACGCTGTGAGCAAGTCTGTAACGGATTGTTAAAAAGATTGTGTAACCTATTTATATATAAGCTGTTATGTATTTTCAGTGTTTCTGTGATCGGGCGGCTTCTCACCGATGTCGCGCTTCCGGTAGAATCGCAGCATGGCTGGTTCCTCTACCAACGCGTTCGAGCTTGTCCGTCAATCGGTGCGGATTGAGGACGTGATCGGTGAACAACTGCGGCTCAAACCCTCGGGCCGAGAATTTGTATGTCTTTGCCCATTTCATGACGACCACAACCCATCGATGCGGGTAGTACCGGCCAAGCAGATATTTTATTGCTTCGTATGCACAGCCGGCGGAGATGTATTTAAGTTTGTTCAGCGATTCCACAAAATGACCGCCGGAGAATCGTTGCGTTACCTTGCCGATAGATACCACATCACTCTGCCGCAGAAAATGGTTGCTAACCCGCAGGCTCGCGAAGCGCGGGAAAACCTGCTTTTGGCTTCGGCTTGGGCGGGTCGGCAATTTCGTACTTGGCTAAATGACGAGTCGGGCGCGGTGGCGAAAAGTTATCTCCGCGAGCGCGGTCTCACGCCACCGACCATTGAGGCCTTCGGTCTGGGCTATTGCCCGGAAAATTGGACAGCTTTGGCGCAGGCCGCAAGCCGTGACCGAATAGATATTGAACATTTGGTGGATGCGGGCCTGTTGAAAAAACGTAATGATGGCTCCCCCTTTGATGTCTTTCGTAACCGCGTGATGTTTCCAATAATTGATTCCGGCGACCGGGTCATTGCATTTGGAGGCCGCATTCTGCCCTCGGCTGCCCCGGACGATCAAAGCGGCCCCAAATATCTCAATTCACCGGAATCCATCATCTTCAACAAACGCGATATGCTTTACGGCCTCAACAAGGCACGGGCGGCGATAATACAGTCCGGTGAAGCCATTCTGGTTGAGGGATATATGGATGTCATTGGCGCTCACCAGGTCGGCGTGCTTAATGTTATTGCCGCCTTGGGCACCGCCTTTACCGAGCATCACGCCATGATGCTTCAGCGAATGGCCCGGCGCGTGGTTTTGGTTTTTGATACCGATGAGGCAGGGCGTCGAGCTGCCGACCGCGCCATTCAGCTCCTTCTTGCTTTTCCGCTTGATGTCTGTGTTATGCATGTGCCCGGCGCAAAAGATCCGTGCGATTATTGTCTGGAACAGGGCGGCGCTGCATTTAAGGAACTTGTGGCGAAAGCCACAGATGCTTTGCAATTCAAATGGGGCCAGCTCACGCAGGAATTTCAGGCGTCATCGAGCCGGACGCAAAAATCCAATGCGATTCAGGCTATGATGCGTATGCTGGCTACCCTTGCGGCCAACCCGCAAATGGATTCGGTCCGGCGTGCACTGCTTGAAAAGGATGTTGGGTACATGGTGGGTATGTCGCTTGATGATGTCCATGCCGCGATCAATGCCATGTCTAC
This sequence comes from Phycisphaera mikurensis, assembly GCA_022730455.1. GTDB lineage: Bacteria > Planctomycetota > Phycisphaerae > WQYP01 > WQYP01 > JAJZGD01. The sequence continues at coordinate 20,755 of DZDI01000015.1, forward strand.
ACAAGATACTCGGCCTCTCAATGAACTGCAGGCACCTGCCCCTGCTCTCAATTCATTAAAGTCATCGCGCATCGCTACGGCGGGCGAAAAGGCTCAGCAGTGGATTTTGGGCATCATCCTGACCTCACCGGTCATGTATACCGATGTTATGGATGATTGGGAACTCGATTTATTCACGCCTGGAATTTTGCGATCCGCCGCGGCCGCCTTAGTGGAGTACCTTGACGGTGCGGGCCAATTGCGGACCTGCAGCCTGTCTGAATTTGTATCATTGCAGCAGGATGCCACGGTTGTCCAACTGGCGATTACGCTGCAGCGCGAAGCGGAAAATATTGCAGACCCGCGACAATGTCTGCTTGAATCGATAGCGTATTTAAAACGTCAAATGGAGACGGACGCAAGAGATGTCAGGGCAGGTGACATGCTTCTCAATTCGGTGCCGACGGAAAAAAGCGTTCCGCAGTCGTTGGTGGACCTGCTGGAGCGACGCCGCGAAGATCATCGCAAAAGCCAGCAGCGCCAACAAGGTAAAGCGTGAGATGCCGATTGGGAGATTCCCGTTTGAGAACAGGGCAAATCCATATCCTCATCCAACTCTACAGCGTGCGCAGGCAAATTGAAGCTGACTATTTCGGCACTTTGCGGCAATTGCGTCAAGCGGGGGCCCGCAATGCCGAACTTTACTGGTTTGATGTACAGCCGCCCGCCGCTGATATGAAAAATATATTTTCGGATGCCGGTATCCGGCCTTTGGCCATGCACGTGAGCCTCCCCACACTGACACACGCTATGGCAGAAGTCATTGATACCTGCCACGAGATGTCGGTGCCCGATGTTGTCATGCCTTGGCTTGTGCCGGAATTGCGCCAAGACCGGGACTGCTGGCGTCAATTGGGATTAAAACTCAGCGAATTTGGACAAACGCTCCGGCACGATGGGATTGAGTTGGGTTATCACAATCACGATTTTGAGTTTGCCGCGGACAACGGTGAGTTGCCAATGCAGACCCTGCTTGATACAACACACGCGGCACGGGTATTTTGGGAAATGGATGCCTACTGGGTAAAGTGTGCCGGCTAGGATGTGAGCGGCTGGCTCAACCGATATCGTCATCGCATACAGGCGGTGCATTGCAAAGACGGCCGCGCCGGCCGCATGGTGGAACTGGGGACGGGTGAACTCCCCTGGAAAGAAATCCTGCCTCGCCTATCCACCCCGCCGATGAGGTATTGGATACTGGAACAGGACGAATTTCCCACCGGCGATCCCTGGGGAGAGATTGCCCGCGGTTTGGCCCTTTTAGAATCGTGCCAGACACCCCTGGAGGAACATTGAACTCCGATGCGTCGCGGAGTCTCAGGAATAGTCGGCCCGGCGCTGAATTCATTGTGAGGTAACCATGGCCCAGGACGTTAGCCCATCACATGCCCCTGTTCAGCGGGGGCGATTTTGGCCCATTGTTTTGCTTCTGCTGTTAATTATTTCCATCGCGGGGAATGTCTTTTTAATAGCCAGTTTCACCGGCATACACGTTCTGATTCGGACGCTGGGTGGCATCGGTGGCGTGCGGTATGTAGTGGTGCATCATGGTGGAAAGTCCATGGTCGCGATCATCCCGGTCACCGGGCTTATTGACGGTTCAGCGGTTGATCAGGTTGAAGCAGACGTCAGAGCTATCAATAAAAACAGCCGAATTCGTGCCGTAGTGGTTCGCGTTGATTCACCCGGTGGGGCGGTTACCGATGCCGATGAGATATATCATAATTTAATGAAATTGCGAGGCAGTGGCCATCCAATCGTGGTCAGCATGGGGGCTATTGCGGCGAGCGGTGGCTATTATGTATCCATGGCTGGCGAGCGCATCTTTGCGGAACCCACCACCATCACCGGCAGTATCGGCGTCATGTTGCCCGGATTTGAGCTTACCGGCTTGATGAAAAAGCTGGGTATCCGCCCGGAATTTCTTACCAGTTCGGCGGCGGTATGGAAAGAGGCTGGATCGCCTTTTTCGGAGTTTACGCCCGCTGTGAAGTCGTATTTACAAAACCTTCTGAATGTTGATGATGCCCGTTTCCAGCATATTGTGATTTTGGGTCGAGGCAAGGCACTTAAGGTTCCGATCACAACAGTGGCCAATGGAAAATTATGGACCGCATCACAGGCTCTTCACTACGGTCTGGTCGACAAAATTGGTTACATAGGTGCGGCCTGTCATCAGGCGGCCAAATTAGGCGGAATCTATAACCCGACGATTGTACGTTTGGAAGAGCCCATTGACGTGCTTTCCGCCATCGGCGTTAAAGCCCCCATAGGCAGACCTGTGGTGGAGATTTCGCCATCCACTGTCTATTCCTTGGCATGCCCTAAATTTGAATACCTAGCGACACCGTGAGGCACGCTTAATTCGCCGATTGCCGTGCCGACAGCAGATCCGCGACCGCGGCTGCGACGCCGCTCCGGGCGTGATCAAGTGTGGTTTTTTTGGCTGATGACCGCACATGCTCCGAGGCACTACCCATGGCATAACTCAAATGCGCGTTTTGAAGCATGGGGATGTCGTTGACATCATCACCAATCGTCACAACATCCCGTGGATCAATACCGAGATAATTGCACAAATGCAATATGCCTGTCCATTTATCAACGCCATGGCGAAATATCTCCAGTATCGCCGCGTCGTAATGCAGCGCCTGCAACAAATGGATGTTAAGCTGACTTTGAAAATGCTCCTCCATGTGCTGCGTAAGTTCGGTCGCGGTCGGCAAATCCAGCACCAAGCCTACACGGAGGCATCGCTGGAGCATCTGATCATCCAATCGATGGGTGATCAGGTGCGCTACACCATTTCGCTTGAACCAATCGGCAGTCGCTGGATGAAGTGGCGTTGAACCGTCAACGGCATACAACGGATCATCGGCCTTGCGCTGGTGCAGAAGCACAATCGGGTTAAGTGATCGCAACCTGCATCGCAATAATATCTGGCGGACTATATCACTTGAAAAGGGATGAGATGCGATGGTTTTTCCGGTGGCAATCGCATTAAGCTCGGCCCCATTGGAAAATACTCCGGGGACATCAAATGGGATATCCCCGATCAAATGATGGCTTTCCCGCCAACTTCTGCCGGTGCAGATGGAGATCATAAGCCCCGCATCTCGCGCGTTATGCAACGCTTGCCAATCGGCGCGATTCGTCGCATGTCCCTTGCCGACCAATGTACCGTCAAGGTCGCACATCAGTAACTTGTATTTTCTCGCGTTAGCCAACGTCGCTCACCGTCTGGAAAAACATTACCCTGAGATTGTATGCTTGGGAGTCTGTCCAAGTAATATCAAGCCTGCGATGCGCCGGAAATGCTCCGGATGCAAGGCGTCGGGCCGACGGCGACTCTGGTGAAGATGAGTCCGAGAACGCCGCAGACGGGGTGTTTGCGGCACACCCCCGGGGCGGCACGTCTTTTGACCGGCCTCTGCGGCGCGGCTTCCTCGGCGTATCATCTTCGCCCGATGCGCCTTCGTCGCCGTTTCTTGATGCCCGCCAAAATCCATACCGTCGCAGCCGTGCTATTACTTGGACAGGCTCCTGGGGAAATGACCCTACCAGATCAATCGATGAATATGGCACTAAAACCTCATCAGCTTTTTCATCAATCCAGGGCATAAAGCCCTTGCGCTGCGGCATCGTTCCGCCTTGTCTGGATTAGCCTGAGGTGTCGTTCCCGGCGATGAAACGGCGGGCTTTAAAGGCTAAAAACAAAGGTATTTCTTTGCGTGCACGCTCCATTGCCTCATATCGGATACCCTTGGGTGGGCGTTTTTCGCTGATCCATTCTTCCATATGCTCGATAAAAAAACCCGCGGACGCCGAGGTATTAAGGTATGCCTGCAGCGGACGATGGAACGTATAGGTGATCTCACCGGAAGGCCTTCCCGGATGCATCTCGATGGGGAGCTTTGCGCTGGACAGATATTGACTCACCGTTCGTGACTGCTGCTGCGTTGCTGCCGAATAATGCCAATCGCTGCTGTGAGGCACGCGAAAACACGGATGCAGCAAAACCACCACCAGCGGGGCATGCGGCTTGAGTAGTGCGGCAATCGATCGCCACACCGGCGATAGCGGTGTCATGTTGGCGATGGCCAGCACGCAGCAGGCGGCATCGAACCCATCATCGGGCGGCGTTACAAAGTCGGTCAGACGGCGGGCATCGGCTTCACGGTAGCATTCCAAATCTTGAAAACGCGTTCGCTGCTTCGCCAATTGTATTAAATCTGGTGCCATATCAACACCTGTCACCCGCACACCGTCCTGTGCAAAGGCGCGGCAAATCACCCCTTGCCCGCATGCCACATCCAGTAAGTGCTGACCAGGCGCTAATTTCAGGATGCGTTTCAGCCCTGGGATGATTGTTCGCTCGTGATGAAAATGCCCGCCTTCACCCACCAAATCGTCATACCAGTCGGCGGACTTGTTCCAGTCGGTCGGCGGCGCGTTTGGCGGATTTTTGGGTGGGCGTAATGCTTTTCGGTTTTCTCCAAGCTGATCGCGATCCATGTTTTTGCTCATTGCACCCTTCTTCTCTACGCCGCCCGGCGGGAGAGCTGATTTGAGGCTTGATTTCCATCCGATTCACTGGGGGGAGGGACAGATGTTCCAGCCGGTGAATTGCGATTGGATGCCAACGCCTCAATGACAGCCAATATTGCCACAAGTGCCAATATCCCGGGCATCAATGACGAACCCGAATTGGTTTTCTTGATCACCGCAAGCAGCCCGGTGGCCGTAGAGGCGATTAACACGGGGTGTTTCAACTTCGCCATTTTTGCGAGAACCTTCGCTGGCGTAGGATGCAGGTTCGCTTCATCTCCTGGCGGATTGACCACAAACCTCCCCGATTCTTTGCCATCAAACGTTGTCCAATGATAAATGCCTGTCTGATTGGTTTGGGTGAACGTCCATCGCCACTGATGCGAGGCGCTCTGTTTCGGCTTGATATTCACGGTGGCGTGGCTTTGGGGCAAGACAATATTAACGCTCATCGGCGCCACGGATGGCAGCAGCGGTACTTCCACCCGTTCCCCCGGTTCAAAACTCGCGATGCGGGCTGCCGCCGCGGCGTCGCCTAAGGCGATACGCACCATCAGAGGAAGAAATACAGAAGTGGTACCCATGTTCGACCATCCACCCGCAGGGCTGGACATAAAAGTGTATATCCGCCCTTTTCCCATAGGGTGCTCAAACAGCAGCGGACGGCCACTGCTTACAGACATCAGTGCGCTGGCTGTTGAATTGGGCGAACTCATGCCCCACATATCCGCAACAATGATGCGTCGAAACGGTCGTTTATTGGTGAAAAGATGACCGCACAAATAGCTGCGGTTATCGACGGTGCTGACACGCTGTCCACGGATACTTGCGATGGGGTGCGTCAGGACGCCGGGGAGCAGTCCATAGTGGCCCGTCAGAATGGAATTATAAACAGCCGGATTAACACCGGGCCCCAATAACCAGCAAATCCGTCCGCCGCCTTTGGCAAATTCCGCTAGTCGCCGAGCATCCGCATGCGATAAGGCCGGAACATCGCATAGGAAAATGGCTCCGAAGGAATGAAGGCCCACCGTGGAAAGACTTCGGTAATCAATCGTCCTTGAAATGATGCTCCACGGTTGTCCGGTAGCGGAGGCCACAGGATGCCCGCCGTACGGGGCCAGCGCGGCATCCACGTAAAATGCCGCACTGCCGGGGGCCGGCTGTGAAAAATTACCTGCCACTAAGGCCTTAATTTTTGCTGCCGTTTTGAGAATCAATCGACGATGATCCGCCCACGGCAGCACACCTGTCGGGTTTTTAATATTCGCCTGAATGAGCTGCCAACCGGGTTGAGGCAAAGTGCCTGATAATCGTACCGCCCCGATGGCCTGGCTGGTTCCCGTGGGGCCGAGCGTGGTTTTGGCCATTGACCCCAGCAACGGACGCCCGTCAATTGAAAGAAATACACTCGGTACCACGGCGGTGGTACCGTTATTAACCAACTTTGCCCTGCAAGTGATCGGACTGCCTGCCACTGCCTGTCCTCGGCTGATGCGGAAGCTTTCAATGGCGACATCATCCGGCGCATTATTAGTTGCCTGTGGCATCAGCACGAGTTGAATCTTCGGTGTGCGTGCCAGTCCGGCAAACAGATTGGTTTCTGAAGACGCCGGGCCCGCAAAGTCTGAAATAATAATAAGCACTTTGTCGGGCATGTGGCTGGCCGCCAACAAGCGGGCAGCCCGCGAAACCAAAAGCGTCATCGGCAGCGCTCGTCCCTGGCTGCCAACATGTTGCAGGCGTCCCGCTGTACGGATGCGATTTGCGCTCAGGGCCGTGGGTATGGGTTCTGACCCGGGATTGGTCAGCAGCACAGCCTCGCGTGCTGGATGCAGGGTGGTAAGAATGAGTCGTCGCGCTATTCGAGCCGCGCTTGCCAACCGCGTTTGTCCACCATCTTGTGCCAACATGGATTGTGAATTATCCAGCACAATAACAACGGCAGAATTCGCCCCGTCAAAGTGCACCGCAGAGTCAGGAAAAAAGCTGTTGCCGGCAAGCCCCAGCAGCGAGGCTGCCAAGGCTACCAATGCTGCAACCAGAATGACAACCATGCCCCAAGGCGGTCGGCGGGTCGAGGTGCTTACCGGTGTGGCGGACGAGGACGCCGCCAGCGAAGACGGTGACGCGTCCGGGGCGCCCGTCGAACGGGCACGCTCCCAGTAATTCACCAGACCGGCGACTGCCGCCGCCGTCCCAATTAACCCCAGCAGCAGCACCACGATCATGCCATAGGCAAGTTGCGGCGTACCGCCGTGCACCAACGGCCCGGCAATCGCCATGGCAATAAGCGCAAAGACCGTCATACGCAAAAGCAACAGAAGAAACTGCTGAATTTGGCGTTTGCGCGATGTCTTCTGAGCGGTGATACGCAGAAAACGTAAGGTTGAAAACGGTACCACTGGTGAACGCACACGGTTAAGCATGTGCAGCAACACCGGGACACCAGCCGCCAGCAGCCCTGCAAGTAAAATCGGATCGCTGAACGTAAGTGCGCCGGAAACCGCTATATAGTTACTCATTGTGGTCGTCATAGTTCAAACATCACTTCACCGATGCGATGTACGCATCAGCAGATTTCTTATCTGCATGTCCCATGGAATATCCGTTCGAGCCAATAAATAATCAATCCTTGCCTGACCACATTTGCTCTGCATTAAAGCAATAAATTCCTGCACCTCACGCTGGTAATCATCACGGATGGCTTTGGGGTCAATCTGAAGACGCGAGCCATCTTCCATATCTTCAAATGTCATCGGGCGATTGTAATTCAATTCCATTTCTTGCGGATCCATCACATGCATGACTACCAGTTGATGCCGAAAGTGACGCAGATGCTCAAACGCCTTGATCAAACGTGACGGCTCATCAAACAAGTCGCTGATCAGGATGACCAACCCGCGACGAGGAATTTTACTGGCCACCTGGTGCAGCGTATCCGCCAGACTCGTGGTGCGTGATGGCGCTATCTTCTCGATGCCTGAAAAAATCTGATCAAGGTGAGAAGGACCGTTGCCCTGCGGTATCTCCATGCGGATTTTGTCGTCAAAGCCAATCAATCCAACCATATCCTGCTGGTTGGAGAGCAAATACGCCAGCGAACATGCCAGTACGGATGCATACTCAAATTTATTTACCGAGGTGGTTCCGTCCGCGGCCGCCCCCGTCTGCACAGCGGAACCAAAGCGCATGGATGCAGATGCATCAAGGCAGATCGTAGCGCGCAGATTGGTTTCCTGTTCATATTGTTTCACATAATAGCGGTCAGTTTTGGCCAGCACTGTCCAGTCAAGATGCTTGATTTCATCGCCGGGGACATATTCGCGATGCTCTGCAAATTCGATGGAAAACCCTTTGTGTGGGCTTTTATGCAAGCCAGCGTAAACACCTTCTACCACGCCCCGAACCGTAAATGCCATACGCCGCAGTTGCGCCGCCTGCGCCGGCTTGAAAAATCGATATTGAAGCTTTGCCAATTGCGCTCCTTGCCGTGCCTGATCCATTGTCAATTGGTTGAGCTGCGCGTCAGCCAATTCATCGACATCGATCCATAATCCTGACGCCGCCGAATCAGCTTGGAAATTTCCAGGCTTTGCATGTCCAAACCCATTTGAGTTCTTAACAGCAAGGCGCCGGTCTCGCTCAGAGCGCCATTAACCGCACTGCCAATGGCGGCATCGAGATCCGACGCCGTCCCCGCATCGCTGAAAAGAGGGTACGGCGGGTCAAAAAAAATAAGATCAAACCTTCCCATCGCACCACTCCAAATATCCCGGCACTTGAAGACATCCGCCGCCAGCACCCGGCTGCTTGGCCTAACGCCTAATGCATCGATATTGTTGCGGAGCGCAAAAAGGGCGTTGTGATCCTGCTCAATAAATACCACTTCTCTGGCCCCTCGCGACAGGCACTCAAGGCCAATACTGCCGGTACCCGCAAACACGTCCAACACTCGAACGCCATCAAAGCCAACAGCGGTGACCAAGGCGTCAAATACCGATTGTTTAACTCGATCGGTAATCGGGCGGGTTGTCTTAAATGGAGGGCTCTTTAACGGGCGGTGTCGAAATGTACCGGCAATAATTCTCATAAAGGCTAATTCTACGCGGCTATCAATGCGGCCGCCATGCAGTACCATGGCAATTGCAATTCAACGATCACAGATGTGTGAGGCGTATCCATAAATATAATATTGACATTGCCGTTATGGCAGCCGAGTCAATCACCACAAGCGGGTGACGTTGCGTACCGCAGACATCTGGTCTGCACTCCGACCCAAGCCAAGCCAGCGTCGGATCGCTACGGGCATAAAATAATCCGGCCACGGCGGCAGCGTGAATTTCGAGCGAGGGCAACGCGTCGCTGTGCCGATACGGGCATCCTACAGTTTACATTTAAGCCCGGGGCAGGCAGTGCTTCTTCGGCGGGAGTGCGCCATCCCGGCCTGAGTTCGAGGCTACCGGCACGTCGCTGGTCGCACATGCTTTGTGGATAGTCCGGCCGTTGCGCCAGCAGCATTAGAAAAATCACCTGCAAAAGCAATCTCACTGTGGCAGCGCCGGGCAGTGCGGCGTGATTTCACGGGCGCATCGAAATCACGGGCCGGTTCGATCGCGAGGGAAGGCGAAACAATAATCTTGAAACACGCGGACATCTCAAACATCTCCGAAAAAGCAACTATCGGAAACTCACTCGACGTCCATGTCGCTAGCAACGCTATGCCAAACATTCATCGACAATGCCAGTATTTCACGTTAATCAAAATTCATGCGGACGGCATGCAGGATGAAATCGTCGCGTTATTACACTAGAAAGTCGCATTTATGAGAACACCAACTGTGTTATAGGACGGATAGGCACTTCCTACCGGTACACGGGAAGGGCGTAGCCGGCTGCCGAAGGGTTACAGGAGCTTCATTTGGGCGCTTAGTGCGCGACGGTTCCCAATTCCCCATCCGCAGGCTTGGATATCGTGGCGCCGTGTTTCCGCAGCACCCTGACCCACACTTTGCGTATGCGGTGGCCACGGGCGCGAAACATTCCGATAACGCTCGTCTCATCGGAAAGGCGACAAATTAACTCGGGCCATCGCCCCGTTGTGAGATGCCAGGTACCCAGACCCCGCGCACGCCGTGCCGCATGTGTGAGCAGAGATTGCGGCAGCCACCGATTATTCGGAAATTGATATTCCTTCAATTTCTGATTGGCGATGTCATTAAAAAATGCCCGGGCCGATGTAAACTTCTGCTTCAAGCTCCATGCCCTCGCCAGAAAATTGGTCAGCGCCTGCGTCTGAACTTTGGCGTACAGCAGGGCCGTAGGGTTGGATGGCATGTCCATCCAATATTTTTTCCATAAAATTTGAAACCGACCGTCACTTCGTCCAAATGCCATCCGCCATGCCAGATTGGCTGAATATCCATGCTTGTAAAGGGCCATGTAACGCATAAATGGGGTATCGTATCTGCCATCATCCGCCCACGCGAGAAAATAAATCATCGACCATGCCTGATCGTAATTGGTGCCCATCAGCACGTCATTCCATTCGCTGTAAGGCATATGCCGCATGCGGCGTATCGACTTCAATTTGTGATGCTTGATTTCCCATTTAAGCCGCACCAGCCGCAATGGCGGTATCCAACCCGTTACAAAACTGTTGCCGGTAAATAGTCCCTCTCCGAAATATTCCGCTAAACCCTCATTGGCCCAGGGTGGAAAAGACCGGCCAATCATGGCGTAGGTAAACTGATGAAACGCTTCGTGTTGAATGATGTGCCACATTTGGTGGTTGATTGTTGTGCCGGCGTCGGCCATCAGTCGCTGGCCTTGGCCTTTATAACCTATGATAAATACCCCGGCACTGCCAATCAGCGCTCCAGCCTCAAGGTATTCCCGTCGATGTCGGTATATATAAAACGGCAGCTTCTGCCTTTCCTGACCTCCAAAAAAACGATGCAGGCGTCTGTCGTACGTGGCCGCAACGTAATTCATCCGCAGCCATATCTGCCGCAGCATACGACGGCTCTCATCACTATGAAGAATATAATATCCGGGCGGATTGTAAACGCGCATGGGACGGGCATTCGATCGCCCGGCCGCAGCCAAGGCTAAAGCGATCATAGCGCCATTCAGCATATTTAATCGGTTGATCCATCGCATTGGCGTATTCTCTCATGTAAGAGATTGGCCGGTGCATACCCTGAATTTACCCCAGCTTTTCCAGGGTCTGTTCCAATAATTCGCCGACCATTTTCGGATCGGCTTTGCCATGGCTCAGTTTCATCACCGCGCCACGCAGAAATCCCAGTGATGCCTGTTTCTTCTTGGGATTGTTTTTGTAATCGGCAATCGCCTGCGGGTTGTTGGCCAGCGCTGCGTCCACCCATGCCTGCGTGGCACCCGTGTCGCGTATTTGCAGCAGTCCCAGCTTTTCCGCCGCCACCATCGGATCTGTTTCGGTGCTGCTGCATAGTGATTCAAATATGGTAACCGCTGCCGACGCACTTACCGTACCGTCTTCCATCATGCCAGCCAGTTTGGCGTATTGAGATGCCTGAACGCCCAGATCGCTGATGAGCACGGACGTTCCTCGCTCGCTGGTCAGCGCGTTGGCCGTTTTCGCCGCCGGGCCAAGCATTAAATTGGCAATACGCTTCGGCAGTTGTTTGATCTCTACGGCCATGTCGAATAAATCGGCCACGGCTTTATCTTCCAGCAGGGCCGCAGCTTCCTTGCGGGTCAGTTCCATCTGCATGTACCGCTGAAAACGGGCCATCGGCAGTTCCGGAATCTGCGTTTTGATGCGATTAATCCAGTCCTGCGACACATGCAACGGCACCAAATCGGGATCAGGAAAATAGCGGTAATCGTGCGCTTCTTCCTTCGACCGCTGCAGCGTAGTGCATCCTTTGTCGTCGTCCCAACCGCGGGTGGATTTGCCCGCCTGCAAAGCGGCGGATCGGTCGGTTAAAAATTCGGTCAACTGCCGCTGAATTTCATATTCGCATGCGCGCTCCACCGAGCGAAAACTGTTAAGGTTTTTAACTTCGGTGATAGCCGTCTTGTACGCCTTACCATCTTCAAAGATGTGCAAATTAATATTGGGCTCAAACCGCATGTGCCCTTGCTGCATAATCCCTTGCGATACGCATAAATACCGGCATATTTGCCGCAGCTCTTCACCAAAAAGGCGGGCCTCTTCCGGACAGGAAAAGTCCGGTTCGGTTACAATTTCCAGCAGTGGGGTGCCGGCGCGGTTCAAATCCACTAGGCTGGCCGATTGCCCGCTCTCGTGCAGTAATTTGCCCGCATCCTCCTCCAGATGCGCCCGCCGAATGCGTACGGCTTTCGTCTCACCATTGGGCAGCGGCATCATCACCGTTCCGGCCCCGCAGAGCGGCTGGTCATATTGACTGATCTGATAATTCTTGGGCAAGTCAGGGTAGTAGTAGCTTTTGCGATCCCATTTGGTTTCGGCAGCAATTGCGCAACCCAACGCTGCACCCACCATTATCGCCATCTCGACGGCCCGACGATTGATCACCGGCAACACGCCCGGCAACCCCAGCACCACGCCATCCACTTGCGTGTTGGGGTCTTCATTGAAACCATTGGCGGCGCCGGTGAACATCTTCGATGCCGTCGCTAACTGCACGTGAATTTCCATTCCTATCAGGACTTTATATTCTGGTTGAGGCATGCTTACTCCACGTTTGGCTGTTTTGGTTTACGTATGCTTTTCGGCGGCATCGTCGCCATGGTCAATGTTTTTATCGGTGGCAGACCATAAGGACCACCCGATTGCCCGTACACCTGGGCATCAGATGACGGTACGCACCTGCACACGGGTCAGGATGATGGGGCGATCGCTGGCTTGCGCGTCCGCCAATCGTGCGCCAATTCATAAAACCGTGCCAATCGCAGCAGGTTTGACTCGCTGAACACCGGGCCAAGCATCTGCATCCCAATAGGCAGACCGGTGCTTGAAAATCCGCACGGGACGCTCATCCCCGGTATGCCTGCAATATTGCAGGTAACGGTAAATACATCACAAAGATACATTGCGAGCGGATCACTGCTTTTAGCACCTAATTTAAACGCCACATCCGGTGTGGTGGGACTGATGATAACATCGCATTTTTCAAATGCGCCGTCAAAATCATCTTTAATCAACTGCCTCACTTTTTGCGCCCGCAGGTAGTAGGCATCGTAATATCCTGACGAAAGCGCATAAGTACCCAGCATGATGCGCCGCTGTACCTCGGGGCCGAAGCCCTCGGCGCGGCTGGCGGCATACAAATCAAATAAATCCGATGCGTGCGGCGTGCGGTGGCCGTAATGCACGCCGTCATAGCGGGCTAAATTGCTTGATGCCTCGGCTGGTGCGATGACGTAATACGCGGCGATGCCGTACCGAGTATGGGGTAGGCTCACCTGTACGATTTCCGCTCCGTGATTTCGGAAAAAGTCCACCGCGGCGTGCACGGCGTTCGACACTTCCGCAGCAAGCCCATCCCCAAAAAATTCTTTGGGCAGACCAATGCGAATTTTCTCCGGCGGCTTTTCCAGATCACGCAGATAATCCGGTGGGGGTTGCGGCCAACTCGTGGAATCTTTGGCATCCGGGCCCGCAATGACATTAAGCATTAATGCCGCATCGCGAACATCCCGCGTCATCGGCCCTATCTGATCCAGCGAACTGGCAAATGCCACAAGCCCATACCGCGATACCAACCCGTACGTTGGCTTTAGGCCAACTATGCCACATAGGGCCGCAGGCTGCCGGATGGAACCCCCTGTATCTGACCCGAGCGCCGCGGCACACAGCCGACCGGCCACCGCGGCGGCCGAACCGCCCGATGACCCGCCCGGCACACATTGGGTATTCCATGGATTGTGTGTCGGACCAAATGCGGAATTTTCAGTGGAACTCCCCATGGCAAATTCATCCAAGTTGGTTTTGCCGACAAAAATGGCTCCCGCTGCCTTGAGCTTCGTTACCACCGTCGCGTCATAGGGACTGCAGAAATTTTGAAGCATTTTGGATGAACAGGTCGTGTGCCCGAACAGGGTACATAAATTATCTTTCAGGGCAATGGGAACGCCCGCCAGCACCCCGAGGTTTTCGCCCCGGTCCAGCGAATGATCCACCGCGTCGGCCTGCGCGATGGCCGCATCATTGTAAATTTCATTAAATGCATGCAGCGTCCGGTCATAAGTATCAATCTGCTCCAGAAAAGCGCGGGTGGCATCCACCGCCCTGATCTCGCGCTTTGCTATTTTTTGAGCCAATTCGCGGGCACTTAATTCCGTCAATAATGGTTCTGCCAAAATAGTACCTTTCTATGGTGACATGCGGCGCTAATGGTGTGCCGCAGGTATCCAACGCATTGTATCAAGTATTTTTAGCGCCATCTCACGTTCACGCTGACTACGCACGATGGCCAGCGCATCGATCACGCTGCCGGAGGTGAAGCGTGTGAGTACCAGTTCAGTAAATGGTTTGTCATGGTAGTAGCCGCTCACCTGCGTTGCCGACAGATTATTAAGCACATATGATTTCTTCTTCACCACTCGGAATGTCGGGTTGTTTTTATACATCCATAGCGGCTGCCGGGCTAGGATGATGGTAAGAAACGGCCGCAGTTGATTGCGCAGTGCACCCGCATACAGCAGATATTCCGACTCGGCAGGTGTTGTTTTTTGTACGGTGGTCACATCTGCGGGAATAGAAAAAAAATAACGCCCCGGTCGATTAGATGCTCCCACCTCGGGCAGCAAACCATGGTTAGATATGCGACTGGCCCCAATAAGGCCCGCATTTCTGGAGTGGTGGTTGACCAATTTGATCGGTCGCCAATAAGCTTTTTCCATCGCTACTTGCTGGTCAATAGGTCCGTAGCCTTCGCAACCTGCCATCAGCAACATCACTGCGATTCCGCACACGGTACCCACAAGCATGCGGGCCGTGTGGCACCGATCAACACTCTGCCGTCCCAATTTGCGGTTTATCAGGCGGAGAAATGGGGAGAATAATCTCATAACCACTCACCTTACCAATGCAACGCCTTTTACTTCTGTACTCTCAGGTCAAATTGCGGCGGCCTATGCAAAATCAAAGCCTGCATTCCAGTTTGCCCGCCCTCGCCACCACCCATATGTCAGCCGCCCCCAGCTGAGATATCCAACACTTTCGGCACGGTAAAAAAAGCGCCCGCCTTGGATGGGGCGTTCTGCAATACCGCCGCAATCGACAAAGACGGTTCGACAACATCTTCGCGCAGCACGCTGTGCAGCGGCAGAGGGTGCGACATGGGAGCCTTGTTTTCCACATCCACTTCCTGCAATTGAGCGACATACTCAAGAATACTGGAGAGTTGTTGCCCATACCGCTGAATGTCCTGGTCTGAGAGTTTCAACCGCGATAGACGTGCGACGTGCTGTACTTGGGTCGTAGAAAGGGTTTCACCCATTGCTTATGCCCTCAAAAGACACCTACCACAGATTTCCGGCCTTGTTGAGTAAATGAAAGCACCGGCCGCTGATAGCCGGTGCCGATAGAACTCGCCATGTTTTGCATTGACGTCCATTCACGTGTTTACGATGCCGCTGCAGCCTGTGCCTTTCGGTAGACGAAGCGGCGGCTGAGGCGTTTTTGCACCAAGCCACTCTTAATTGCCTTGGTAGAGGCCCAAACTCGTGCAGGGCGGCCATCGATGACAACCCGTACCTTTTGCAAATTAGGCTTAAATTTACGTGCCGAACGCCCAGTAATCTTGATACCAACGCCGCCCAAGTACTTGGCCTTACCGCGGTAGGTGCACTGACGGCCGATGCGGGTCTTACGACCCGTGAAGTGACAAACATGAGGCATACCAGATCCATCCTTAAACCAGGGACAAATTACGGGGGGGATTATATCGCAATCGGTGCTTTTGACAAGGCAGCCATGGAACCCGCCTGACGC
>DZDI01000254.1 GCA_022730455.1 Phycisphaera mikurensis
GATCACCACAAGCAGTTCCACAAGTGTGAATCCACGGCGTTTCATAATTAATCTCCTTGCGAGCCACCTGCGGGGTGTCTAAAAAAAACCACCCGTCACTTATTGTGCGGCTTGGATGCGGCAGTTCGCAGACTTACATCGTCAATCAAAATAGAGGAGTCATCATAGGCCGTACCGGCACTGTCCTTGGCGGTATTGATGTTGCTGAAACGCAGCGTGGCAGTGCGGCCTGTGGCCGTGTAATAATACTTGGCCAAGTAATATGCAGTGGTGCCCGGTTGGGTTCCTACCGGCTTAATGGAGATGCCTCCGACAGGCGTCAGCGTGCTGGAGCCAAGTTTAGCAACCATGGTTGGATCGGCCGCGGCCGGGAAAGCGGCGTAGCGCGCATTGTAATAGAAACGCAATACATATTTTTTGCCGGGAATAAAGCCGGATAATTTCTGGCTCAGCGACTGCACCGCGCCGTTGTTACTTTGTATAAACGCCACTTGCGATCCATTGGGAATAGCACCATTATCCGCAAACGGCTCGCCGCTGGTGTTGACACCCGTTGCGCTGGTATCGGTGCTTTCCCAATCCTTGATAGCGCCATACCCCGGTGATGGAGTGGTGTTATCCTCGAAGCTTGGGTTGTGGATGGCAATGACGCCGGCACTCGCCAAAGCGATGCCCGGCACCATAACCAACGCTGCCATAACCAGCGCCATCGCCGCTGGCTTGGAACAGTGAGGGATTCTAAAAGCCTGACGGGTCATATTCAGTCTCCTTGTCGAACGCAGGCAAAAAAGAAGGGCCGAGACATTTAATTGCGTCGGCCCCCCCGTTATCATCAACTATCAGCCATTGAAGGTTTTAGCACCACACCGAGTCAAACCGTGCGACGGCGTTTAAGCAGCAGCAGGCCCAAGCCGCCCACCGCAAACAATCCCAGCGACGCCGGTTCGGGCACGGCCTGCAGGCTGACATCATCCAGCAACAGTGAAGTGTCGCTGCCCGACGCCGTGTTGATATTGCTGAAGGTCAGCAACGCCGAAGTGCCCGTGGCGGTATAGGAATAATCTGCCAAGTTGTACGGATTGGTGCCGCCGACGGGGTCTACGTTAAGACCACCGCTGGGTGTAAAGGTGGTCGACCCCAGCGACACCTGCATCAGAGGAGTAACGCTGTTATAGCCTCTGGCGTTGTAGTAAAAACTCAGTTTATAGTGTTGACCGACCACCAATCCGGTAAGCTCCTGGCTTAAGCTGGTCGTAGTCCCGTTGTTCACCTGCAGATACGCCACCTTAGATCCATCAGGAATGGTACCATTATTGGCAAATGGCGAAATAACCGTTGGGGCTTGATATCCCGTTGCGGTGGCTATACCGGTCTGATTGGTCGCAGTCCAGCCGGCAATGGCGTTCGTGTAAGTGAAGCCACTCGCACTGGGCTGGCCGCTGCCTTCAAAGCTGGGGTTTGCGATAACAACCTGATTGGCGTTGCGCTGGATAATAGAAATGCCATCAATCAGCAGAGTGCTATCGCCAGCGCTGGCAGGATTGGAAATCGACAGCGTTCCGCTGGATGCCGTCGGCGTAAATGCCGCGTTCAGAAATGCATAATTCGGGCTGGCCACCGACACCGTAGGGACATTAGCCAGCGTTTGGCTGCCATAGGTGACATCCATGCTTGGGATGTACGGACTCGGTGGGCTACCCGCCGACTGCCGTGCATTGTAGAAAATTTGAAACCAGTATTGCTGGCCGACGGTCAGGCCGGAAATCGACTGACTGAGCGTGGCCGTACTCCCAAATGCATCCTGAACAAAGCCGACCTGTGATCCATCGGGAATATTGGTGTTTAAAGCGAATGGTTCAGTGTTATTGTTCACGCCGGAACGCGATGTGTCCGTGCTTGTCCAATCCGTGATAGCCCCGTATCCCGGGGTTGCGATGACATTATCTTCAAAACTCGAATTGCCGACCGCAATCGAATCTGATGCCATCGCGACGCCACCCGACGCCAAGCCCACCGCAGCCACAGCCGCCGCAGCGAACAGAGTCAACCTCAACGATTTGGAAACCATAATATTCTCCTCGCTCCGCTTGGGAGCCTCTCAAAATTCCCGCCAGCCGGGCGGGTTTCGG
>DZDI01000255.1 GCA_022730455.1 Phycisphaera mikurensis
ATACCTCTTGCATAGTTGACCCTGCTAAAGCGCCTAAAGAAGCCTTATGCGCTCTGCTGGATGCTACTGAACCGGTTTTTGAGGGGCTTCTGTGACGTGTGGCGCGGCTGTCGAATGCTCGCGCTGGTACTCTATCTCAGGTAAATCCGGTCGCTCTTCGGCACAATCCGGTAGCTGCTGAGCTTCTAAATCCTTGATAACCCCCCTAGATATTAAGTCTTCAATCATGTGCATAACTGTGAAATTTTCCATGGTGCTTTCCTCGTCTCTCGTTATCTGCCAGCTGGCATTATCAAGCGTGCTATAGTGCGGCTTATTCAATCGGCATGATGACAGCTGTGTGGTCGCCTTCTCTTATGCAGATTGCTCTACTGCGGCCGTGCGAATAATACTCAAGGGTAGGCGCGCCGTTTACCGCGCCATCCAGATACTTCTTAGCGACTTTGTGCCCGCTTGGCAGTTTATAGACAAATTTAGAGCCTTTGGATTTAGAGCCTATGTCTACAATGCGCGCGGCCAACTCTTCCGCCGATAGTGTCCAGCTTGTGGCTCCGTCTGAGTCGGGGATAACCCGAGCAAAATCCGGGAATTTTTCTGGGCGCTCTATCGGGTCACCATTGATAGTGTAATACCCCGCTGGCATCGTCTGCCCGCTTAGGACGTGAAGCCGGTGCCCATCCGTCGCAGCTATTTGGCTGCCTGTGCTGTACACAAATCTAATCTGCGCCCTCAAATCCTGTACCGCAGCCGCGAGAGCCACCCACGCGAAGTCAAACAACCCTTTTTTAGCCTTCGCGGTTTTCGGCATGAAATGCCGGTACAATATCGCTATCTCATCCACGGTCAGGCTAACCGTGTCGCCGTCACCGCTGTTCGCAACAGCCGTGCGAAGCAAATCAAACGGCTTTGGTTCGCCCCGCGTTTTGACTGAAGTGCGGGCGATTACATCTGCTATTTTCATTTTCTTATCCTCGTCTCTCGTTATCTGCCGGTTGGCATTATCAAGCGCGCCGTGCGGTGCGCTTTGTAATGTCTCGCCGTGGGGGCTGGCTACGCGCGCAGCGATTGGCGCTGGATGAATGCAGCTAGGCCGTGCGTAGGTACCATATATGCGCTCTGTGGGTGTATCAGGGCACTGGTACCCATATCGGCCAGTGCGTTCGCCATGCGCAAAGGTAAGGGCATTGCTTGCCGGGCGAATGGGGTGTCTACGGTGGGGTAAATTCGGATAGGGTCGCGCATTTCATTTGCCTCTCGAGTTGGGTGATGCCGCGCATATCGCGGCATTGTGTTGTTCGGGGGTAAGTCTTACAGAGCCGGTTACGTCAGCATCGGCATAACTACCGCAGTATGGTCGCCGTCACGGATGCAGATGGGGTTATCATTGTCGTATTCATCACTAGCAACACCGTAGTACGCCACCGAATCTAAGCCGTTCATCGCCTCGTCAAAGTACTTCTTTAGTACCTTGTGGCCGCTTGGCAGCTTATACGCTAATGAATAACTCTTGCCCTTCATGCCGGAATCAATAACGCAGGCAACCAACTCGGCTTTCGTGATTGTCCATTCCTGTGAGCCTTCTCGCAGGGGGATAACCCTATCCACGTCCGGGTATTGTTCCCTAAAGTTAACGGGGTCGCCGTGGATTGTGTAATATCCCTTCGGGCTGTTCACGCCATCAAGGATATGGACACGGTGCTTATCGGTAGCCATAAGCCGCCGCCCATCACTATAGACGTGTCGAAAGTGTTCCTTTGGTTCGGTCGTACCCGCAACCGCGCGCGCCACCCATGAGGCATCAAACACCCCTGCCGCTGCCCGTGCGGTCTTGGGCATAAAATGGCGGTATAGTATCGCTATCTCGGCCGCGGATAGCTTAACTACATCTTCTTCAGATTCTTCAGATTCTTCAGATTCTTCAGATTCTTCAGATTCCTTGATGGCTGCCCTCAGCATATCGAATGGTTTTGGTTCCCCTTTGGCGGCTCTCATGCTCGCTAGTACGGCTATATAAGTTAGATTCATGGTGCTTTCCTCTTGATTTGTGGGGGTTATGTCAGACTATTAGCGTCTTGTAATACTCGTGTACAGAGGCCGCATGAAATATGTCCACCGGGCATTCA
>DZDI01000099.1 GCA_022730455.1 Phycisphaera mikurensis
GCGGATAAAGTTGCGTAGGCTTTATCCATCGTTTGACGGATGACAGAGCACTAGCCACCAGTGGTAAGGCGGCGCATTTGATGCGCCATTTGGCTTATCCAGGTTCCTCCGGCAAATAGAATCAGCAGCAGAGCCATCGCTTTGGGTTCAACCGCATCAGGTGCACCGGCTACGGCAACCAACGCCGGGCCCAGCGCCGCACCAATGCCAATCAATCCTTCATGTACGCCGGCTTTCGTGGCTGAACCCGCGCCAAGGTGCATGCTGTAATATATCGAACCCGAATAGAGGAGGGCCACAGAAACGCCATAAACGATTTGGGCGAGAACGAACATGAGCAGCGACTGGCTCAAGAGCATGGCGACAGATCCAACGACCAGCGATACATAAGAAATCAGCGTCCAGCGGATGCGGTAGTGCCAGCCAGTCCAGAACGTGGTTATCAAAAATCCGCCGACGCATGACAGAGACGCAACCGACGCCAACGCCGTTGCCAGTGCGTAGGATTTAACACCCAGTGCCAGCGTAATGGTGGGCATAAAGGGCGTGACCGTGTTGGCGGCCACAAAGGCAAGCATATTGGACAGCCATGCCATGTGCAGTAATTTGCGAGATTGAGCTGCATTGAGTGCGCTGCCACGGCGCTGCTGCTTATCAGGCGATTCTTCAGTTTGCAGAGCGGTGCCTGCGGATGGCGGCGCCGGAAGCCGGACGATGATGATCCAGACGATGAAGCTGATCGCGGCTGCCATAACAAACACACCCGTCCAAGACAGCCAACTCGCCAGAACGCCCACCCCGCAGGCTGCTATAAATCCGGTAATAGACCAATTGAGGTTGTAAAAGGTCATGCGCCGGCTCAACGGAAGTGTCCCATGGCTACAGGTAATGGCGGATTCAATGGCGGGCCACAGTGGGCCAAGACAGAGGTTCAGCAGCAGCAGAAAGGTGTACAGGACGGGTAGACTTCGGGTAAATACCGCTTCGGCGCCAAGAAAAAAAACCGGGATACAGGCGGCGGCCATGGCGGAGCCTACCCGGCGCTGCCCCAGCTTGTCCACCAGCCGCCCGCCGAAAATGGCGGCCAAGCAATAGACCAGCCCGGCGCTGGCGGCCATACCCAGCCGCACCTGGATGGACTCATGGAGTTCATAGCCAGCGAAAAAATAGACGGCGTAGGATGTAACTGACGACATAAAGACCGCCAGTCCGTGCGCGATGTACCACGGTAGCAGAGCCTTTCGGGCGGCATCGGTGTGAACGCTGGTATTCGCGGAAACTTTTATCGTCATAGACTTTCGGCGGCATCATACCCGCTCAATGAGGACACAAGTAGCGACTGCACGAACTGTGGTTTGCATATCTGCGAAAAACATCCGATAACAAAAAATATCGCTAAAAGTCCAGTTGCACTTGTAATGGTCATAAACTTGTGCTAAACTCTGACTATCACGAGGCAGTTGTATGCTGCGGTTGTTTTGATTACGAGCTTTCGGGTGATTGGCAATGGGCCGCTGGCGTTGCCAGTATGGGCCTTACCAAATGCATAGCTGAAAGGAGAAGAGCTTTGTTCAGGCGAGACAGCGATTCGCCGGCGTTCGGTGGAGGCTTGGTGGTGATGAAAGGAGGTTGGCGTTCATGCAGATGTTTTTTGGAAGTTCTTAACTCGGTCTATTAGATTCGTGTTCTCATCTCCGTATTTGCCATCCGTTCGGATGGCGGGAAATGAGAGTCAGTCGTTCCTTTTTTTTGGGGAGTTTTTTTATGTTCAGAAAATCACATTTCACGACCCTTTCGGTTTGTACAGCGGTCGCCGGGCTGGCACTGCTGGTTGTGGGCGATGCATCGGCGAATATCGTGCTTAACGGTAATTTCTCGGCTAATGCCTCAAGCTATACGAGCTACCCTGGGACATCGACGTCGCCCAACCCGACGGCTCCGACCGACTGGAGCGTCTCCTATACCGCTAATGGTGTTACGGGTGGCAGCGCGGGCGTCAATGGACCAGATACGGGATTCTATGGCAACCCGGGCACGGGGAATTCACCTGAACCCTTTGCGCCGGCAAGCACAGCCGGAATTAACGATTTCTTGTTTTTGCAAGGTGCTGCCGATATCCCAAGCGCTTCGCAAACTGTGGCCACCACCGCTGGGCAGGCCTATGTACTGACATATGCTGGGGCGGCCCGTGCTAACGAGACAGAGGATGTACTGGATGTCGTCCTTACGAACACCAAGGACAACACTCAGATCGCCACGCAGACACCGGCCATTACCAATGCAGGGTTTACCACATTCACCCTCAACTTCACGGCCCCTTCAACATCAACCGAGATTACGTTTTTGAACAACACCAGTAACACGGTAGGCGGTACCGTCGATGTGACAAACGTATCTGTGGCTCCAGTACCTGAACCGACAGCCTTGGGGTTAGCGGGTGTTGCCACCTTGGGCGTGCTGTTGCTCAGACGGCGTAGAACAACCTGAAGAAGATCGCGGCATATCAAAGAAAGGCTGCTCTTGGTAGCTGCATGGGTGGCCCTCCTTTGTCGGATGTTTTCAAAAGGAGCGAAACATGAGGCTTTTACACGTAGCCCGCAAAATTAAGAAGGTGTCGCAGGCGGCCGCATTTACCCTCGTTGAATTGCTGGTGGTGATTTCCATCATCGCGATTTTAATTGCGCTTTTGCTCCCGGCCCTCGCCAAGGCAAAACAATTGGCGTCAAGTGTTCAATGCTTGTCTAATTTGCGATCATTGGGGCAGATTAACGCGGAATATGCGAATGTTTACCAAGGGAATCTCCCGCCGGGCTGGAATTACCTTGGCGGAAGCAGTTACGAAGGGTGGCGAACGCAGTTGTTTTGTCTTTATACCGGAGAATCGCCTCAGCAGCTTTATGACCAGGCATCACCGACGGCCAGCCATCCCCAAGGCTTAAATGCCGGTTTGCAACGCAAGTGGCTGGCGATGGCATGGTGCCCGGCGTCAACTATCCCGGCTGATGATATTGACCCCGGTGTATGGAATCTCCAGAACCCTATCACCGGATATTATTCATATTTTCTGCCATCAGATTATTCGGCCAACCCCAATTTCTTTTTGGAATATAGCAATTACAGTGGCACGTACACATTAAGTTTCAAGATAAGCAATATTCAGGATCCGGGACAGAAGATCGCGTTCGGCGACGGAAATCAGAACCAAGGCACCGCCAACGGAACCTTGGGAAGCTGGCTCTATTTTGATTGGTATCAAGCGGGCCGGTATAGTGGCCCATCGGGCTACGCCGGACCCTATGTAAGTGACCCCAATTATCTTGTGCCGCCCGGCGGGCTGACACCTGGAGACTTTGGCGGCAACCTCGACAGCTTGGCATCCCCCACCAACGGTTTTCGGTATCGCCACGACTCGAGTTCGCCGAATTCCGGTGTCGGCAACGCGGTTTTTTTTGATGGCCATGCCGCGTCCATCCCGATCAATCATAATATCCCCGGTGCGCCGGTGGGATCGGCAGGTAGCAACGGGGCCACAGGGCTCCGCATCCTCAATATTGTTAATCCCGATTTTCCTGGATATGGAGGATATTCGTCGTATGAACCATAAGGAATGCCATCAGTTGGCGGGCAGTTTTGAACATGCAGGATATATGGTGGTTTTGCATACGATTGATCAGGTTTTGCAAACAGCCGAATAAACAAGTTGCGCAATCCCGGCCTGCCAACCAGACCCGAAACCTAGCAAACTAAATGGACGAGTGCAGCATTTGGCTTCCGGTTTCTCCGCCCTCGGATCGATCACATGGCCGCGCGGTTTCGCAGTGCCCCCGTACGAATGCCGCAGTGTCATAATCGTACTGCCGCATCAGGGCTGTCCGTAGGCCATCACCAATATGGAATTGACGTATGGTTAATTTATCTGGATGCAGCTTAAAGGCTGGCCTGACGGCGGCGGCCATTTTCGTCTTCAGTAAATCTGTAATGAAAATTGGGAAAAAGCAGTATTTTCATTTGTCGGTTGTCTTGGCAGTAGCCTGTGTTATTGCGTCCGGGGCTGGTGCTGCCACCGCCAACAATCCTTGGCCGCCACCGCCAGCTTCAAAAAATGTCACTATTTCTAACGGCGGGCTTGCGGTGACATTTAACCTTGCCTGGGGCGCGGTGGTGGTTGGCATTACCAATAAGAACGTGGCCCGAGGGCGGAATATCGTCGATACGCATGATGTGGGGCGGGAGTTGCAGACCGATCAGTTCCTTTCTCAGGACATTGGCGGCCACCAGCAGTTGATGGTGAATCCCACGCAAGCTGGAGCGGAGGGCCGTCAGGGATATTACCGTCATCCAAAGGGAACCGTGGTTCCGGAAAAGGGCAGCCCGGTTATCAAATGGGCGGCCGGCCGCCATCGATTTCACGCGGTTATCAAGCCTTGGGATTATGACACGGGCAATCCCAGCCACTGGGTATATGTGGAGGATGTTCGCATCAACTCCCGCGGTGTTGCTCGCTTCCACTATACGTTCTACAACCATGCATCAAAGGTATACGCCATGGGCGCCGAGATTCCGACACTCTATACGGATCGCACGAACGCCTTTATGTACCCCCTGACGTGCCCTTATACCCTGCCACACGATGGCCGCCACCAGCCCAATACGCGTAAATGGGCGGCCAAGCTTGTCACCGGTAATCTGCCTTGGCCGCAGCCGACGATCATCTCACAAGGCTGGCTTGCTAACGTGGATACCCGCGATAATTTGGGCATTTTCTATACCACGCCGGTGGGCCATCCGGAAGAATTCGGAGTTTTTAAGGGGGCAACGGGCGTTGCCAATCTGGAACCTCTGGGAAAGAGCAACGTGGTCGCGGACGGACTTATTTCCTACCCCGGCGAAATCTACTCCATCACGTTTTCGGTGCTGGTCAGCACACCCAAGGCCGGGCCTGCACTGATTTCTCAACAACCTCCCGCCGTATTCAAGATTGTACGCAATGTTCCACCGAAGGCGGAGGCCCGACAATAATAAAACGCAGGCTCATAATACGCCACGATGGCCGTCAGCATTTTTAGGAGAGATCAAATTATCTTGCAGCGCAGGGATTTTCTAAGATCGGCAGCTCTGGTTGGTGCCGGCCTGTTTTGGCCATGGCGCGTCAAGACTGCCAACGCCGAGAGTTCGGCTCTGTCAAACGGTATCCCTCCGGGAATTATCCCCGGGCCATATAAACTCGCGGCGGATTCGTTGCCACAACCGGGAGTGCCGCGAGGCAAAACCTTTAAATTTTTAATGGCGGTGTTTGACCGTAATGGCCGGCAGGCTGGAATATTGCCACTGGGGCAGCAGCAAGTGGCGGGAATCTGCTGCGCGGGCAGGCATTTTCAGACTTTGTACGTCAGCACCGGAAAAAATATCTATCGGCGCAAAATAAGCGACCGCCTGTGCCGACTGAAACTCAATGAATTTGCTTTCCATGGGACAATCGGCTTGCGACTCAAAGGTCACTATGTCGGCGTGCCGCCGTGGCTGCCCCCAGTTCAACTTCCACCTCCTGAAGGAGCATAAGCTCGGAGTAAATTCAACTGACCGCCATCGGGCAATAACCGCAGGTCAATGTTTATCTTTGTTCTACCGGATACATCATGCAGGTAAAATCACTTCTTCCGTCGGTATTATTCATTCCGCTCATTACGTTAGTCCCAGCTTGGGCGGCCCCAACGCCGCTTTCCACGGCCCCTATGATGTATGGCGGCGTGCCGTTGAACCAGCGCGAGGCCGACGCACAGGTGCGAATGATAAACGGGTGTCCGCATTTATTTATTAATGGGAAACAAACGCCGCCATTGGCGATTTTCGTTCGGGCCTCAATTGGCAACAAGTCTGTGCTGGCCCAGTCCGCCGCGGAAATTCGCCTTGCGGCTGCACAGGGAGTGCACATCATAACCTTCCCCGCCCCATGGGTGGGTCCTTTACCCGACGCCCGCCATCCGCGAGGTTATCAGCGTGTAGATCGTCAGTGCGAATTTATATTGAAGAACGATCCGCACGCATGGCTCCTTCCACGCGTCTGGTGCGGGGTGGCAGGCTTTCCAGCCAAACATCTCGCGCAGCAGGTCGCCTACGCCAACGGTTCGCACCCAATGAGCTGTGTGGCATCGCGTTTATGGTATCAGTCCGCCGCACGGGCATTAACCGCTTTTATTCAACATATTCAGCGATCCAAATACGCAGACCGCGTCATTGGCTACCATATCACCCACGGTCATACCGCCGAGTGGTTTACGCCGGAGTACTGGCGGCATCCCGGTTTTGATTATTCGGAGGCTAACCGCGACGGTTTCGTCCGCTGGCTGGAAAGGCGTTATCACACCGCTCGGGCACTTCGGACGGCGTGGGACAATCCGACGGTATCATTCCAAACCGTTGCGATCCCGGCTGCGACCCCAGCTACCTCTTATCCTTTCTACAGACCTGATCAGCGGCGTTATGTTGACTACCTGAATTATCAAAGCGACATCACTGCGGACCGCATTATGCAATTCGCCGCAGTTGTCAAACGCCTCACCGATCGCCGTTCGCTGGTCGTAACATTTTACGGCTACGATTTTGAATTGCCGACGTCTGATACCTCCGACCGTGCGTTGGGCAAGCTGCTGCGCTGCAGGAATATCGATGCCATCGCGTCGCCGGTGTCATATAGGGATCGCGGGCCTGGAGGCTCTCCCGCCTTTATGGGGCCGGTCGATAGTGCGACCCTGCACGGCAAGCTTTGGATGCTGGAGGATGATACAAGTACCTTTTTGAATAAGCCGAACAAAAATGGTGTGTATCCGGGAACTCCCGTCGGCCATTGCGCTAATCTCCGTCAGACCAATGCGGTTCATAACCGGAATTTCGGACAGATGATGATTCATCGACTTGGTACTTGGTGGATGGATCTTCTAGGCGCGGGCTGGCTGAACAATGCCGGTATGTGGAAGGATATGGGGCGGCTTCGGAGGGCTTATCTAAAGTATGGCCCGCAAAGCCAATATAAGCCAAAAGTGGCGGTTATCTATGACGAGCGATCGCCGTCGTATGCGCGCGTTGAGCCACGCAAGGTCTTACCGCTGTATCCAGCCCTGGTGAACTACCCGACGGAATTTTTTCACTGTGGAACCAGTGTCGGTTTTTATCTGCTCTCGGATATACAAGAACCGAACTTTCCAAAAGCTAAGGTGATCATCTTTCTCAACGCCTGGCATGTCAGCGCTGCCATGCGGCGGATCATTCGTGAAAAATTAGAGCGCGGCGGGCGTACATTAATCTGGATGTATGGCGCTGGCTTCATAAGCAAAGGCCGAATCAATACCGCGGCCTCCAGTCGGCTACTGGGTATAAAACTGCGCCTTCGCGACGCCGCCGGTGACCTGCCCGCAAGTGTCATTGTGGACGATAACCCACTGCATCTGCCCGCCCAATCAATCGCTGGTCTCAACGGCGCTGATGCGCCAAGCTGGGTGGCGGCCGATCCCGGAACTATTCCGTTAGGCCACTACGTGGATGGCGGGGGTGTTTCAATTGCACTGAAGCGATTGGCCGGCTACCAATCGATGTTCATAGGCGATCCAAGAGCGACGGCGGCATTCTGGCGTGCGCTGCTTCCGCACCTGGGTGTGCATGTCTATCTAAACACCAATGATGCATTTCAAACTGATGGCCACTTAATGATGATCAGCAGTGATGGCGTCGCGGGGACAAGGACCGTCGTGCTGCCGCAACGCAGCACGGTACACAATTTATTGAGTGGAAAGGTGCTGGCCACAAACGTCTCGCAAGTTTCGCTTTTTCTGCGTCGATTCCAAACGGTGCTTCTACGCATCGACCGGCGTTAAAATTAGCATGTCGCCGGGCCTTGTTATGATTTGGACAGAGCACTAGCTGAAAGGAATGCAACAATGAATGCGAAAACAAGTAGTTTTTCAAGGCGTGAGTTTCTCGCGGGCCTGGCTATAAGCGGAGTTGCCTCTCTTGGCGAGTCCGTTAATAGCCAAGGCGCACCAGACGTTCAGTCGCTTCCGAGTCACTCTGCAACACATAGCAAGCCAGTCTTGTCCCCCGCCGCGCGGAAGGCTGCAGTGGAAAAGTTGCTGGCGTACTTCCATAAGGTTGCCCCTGAACTTTTACGACCGGCGCAAGGGATTCTGCGCCATCCCAGCATTTCTCCCAGCCTGCCGGGCAAAGCCTATTCTACGCAGTTATGGGATTGGGACACGCTATGGACCAGTCGCGGACTTTTTCAGACGGCCCACCTAACGGGTGATGATGATCTCTTCAAGAGAGTGGTCCGTCACGCTCAAGGAAGTTTATTGAATTTTCTTGAACATCAATCGGAAGATGGACGAATCGCCATCATGATCGATGTGGCCAATCCCGATCCGCTGGGGTGTCTGAAAAAAACGTGTCCGAATATCCATAACCAGGCCAAGCCGGTTTTCAGTCAATTAGCTCTGCTGGTGGCTGATCAGGCCGGAGATGTGCAATGGCTGGCACCGATGTTTGATCATTTGCTGCGCTTTTACGATTCTTGGAAACTTGGGAATCAGGCCAAAATCGGTTTGCTGGTGTGGGGCGATGATGTTGGTATTGGTGACGATAACGACCCGACCACATTTGGCCGTCCCTACTTTTCATCGGCCAATATGCTGCTTAATAGTCTGTACTATCAGGATTTGCGGGCTGCAGCGGAATTAGCCCATCGGCTAAATCGTACACAGGATGAAAAGCGGTTGACACATCAGGCTGACGCACAGGGCCACCGATTGCAAAAATACTGCTGGGATCCGCGCGATCGGTTTTATTACACAGTGGATGTGCAGTGTAAGGATCGCCGTGCGGAACTGCTGCCCGGCATACCGGAAGGCATGCCGATGTCTTGGCACTGTCTGCCTCTGCGAATTCAGATGTTTACTGGTTTTCTCCCCATGTGGTGTTCTCTGGCGACACCGCAACAGGCTGCCGATCTAGTAAAACTGCACTATCTCAACGACCAGACTTTCCAGTCTGCTTGCGGCGTGCGCTCATTATCCAAGCAGGAAACCATGTATTCGCTGGAGTTCAGTTCCAATCCGAGCGATTGGCTGGGGCCGATCTGGATTATTACCAATTACTTTGTGTGGCAGGGCTTGCAGAACTACGGTTATAGGGCAGAGGCAGCTAATTTGGCGGACAAAACACTGCGGCTTTTGGCAACCGACCTGGCCACCAACGGCTCACTGAATGAATATTATGACCCGGACACCGGCGCCCCGTTGGGCCAAAAAGGCTTCGTGGATTGGAATACGCTGGTGTTGGAGATGGTGTAGTACTACATCGCGATTTTATCCAGATCGGCAACGGCGCAGGGACCTCAGCGTAACGCCGATGCGGTGAAGCTTTCGGATGGTTTTCTTGCGGCGACTGCGGCGTGATTGTGCATTGCTAATCTGGTAATGGCGATTGTTGCGGGCGGTGGCCCCAAGCGTCCATTGACGTTGTTGGGGTGGGATGAAACCAATAGTGTCCGGAATCACATTAAGCAATTACTCACAATCCTAACCTAATCTTAATACTTGCGCGATGGGCCTTCTTGTGTTTTACTACCGAACCATGAGACTTGCGCGTGACAGGAAAACAGAAGCGGAGGTGGGGCTCAGGGATGTGGCCCTCGGTAACATCTATGGGCGCGGATGTGGGGCGTACACTAAGCCGTGCTAAGAAGCACGCCGAGTCAAACCCGGCGGCTGACCTTCCGCCTGCGGCAACGCATTACCCCGCGATTTTACACCCGCCCGCCATGGCTAGTGCTCTGTCACACCTACAAATTAGGATTGACGGTGGGCTAAGGGGTTGTGGGCGCG
>DZDI01000256.1 GCA_022730455.1 Phycisphaera mikurensis
AGCGCCTCGCGGATGGCCGGGCTGTTGACGCGGTAGCGCACCTCCTTGCCGCTGCGCTCAAAGCTCAAGACCTGCGCCGTGGCAAGGACGTTGAGGTGATGCACCACGGCGGAACGCGACAGCGGTAAGGCGGCGACAATTTCGCTGATGCTCAAGGATTCGTCCGGCGAAAACATCAGCAGAATGCGTTGACGCTGCGTGTCGCCGAGCGCGGTAAACACTTTGGCATAGGCTTCCCAGTCGGTAGGGAGCGGGTCGTTGGGATGGATTTTCATGACTATGAATCTAGTTAATTAGTTATGTTTCGTCAAGCAAGTTTTTCGTTGGGCATAAAAAAACCCGGCGAGGCCGGGCGGTTGAGGTTTTTGGCAAGCGCTTATTTCAGGAAGCGATACAGAGCATACACGCCGCCAACCATCAAAATAGTCATGACAACAATGCTTCCCCATGCGGCGGGGCTATTCATAATCAGATCCATGGAGCACCTCTCATCAGCTGGTTTGCGTCAACGCCCGGATAATAACCCTGACGTATATAGACCTTAAACCTGTAGGTGAATGGTGGCAAGTCCTTTGGTTTGGTGTGTCTTTTCCTGACGTAATCTACATGCCCTTATGCCCTATAAAACGAAACGCTAACGATGTGGGATGCCTCATGCTTTAGGATTGACAATGCCAAGTCAATCCTCAAACCTAGGTGGCTCACATGAAGAAAAATCCGCTCTATCACAGCAGTATTCTTGCTGCTGCCATTTTATCGGTCTGTTTTAGTGCCACGGTCTTTGCAGCCGCGCCAATCAATCTCTCGGGAACGCTTTATAACAAGGTTTCTGGCGGGGTTGAACAAGGTACGCAAAGTGTGGAATTCGTTGTGTATTCGGGTACCGGCGCTCCACTATGGAGCGAAACCTTGCTCGTTAACTTTGTGGATGGGCGTTACGCCGTAGCTTTGGGGCAAACGGCGGCTAATCCCTTACCTGAAAACCTGGATCGCCGCACAGCTTTGTTAGGTGTCAAAATTGGCGGCCAGGCAGAATTGTTGCCCCGTTTGCCGCTGGTGCCTGGTTATGCCCGTGAGTCTGGAAATGTGACGGGTGACATTACCCCGCGCACGATCAGTATCTCAACGGCGGCTGGAGTGATTCCAGTGGTAGACAGCACAGGTGCGTGGGTCGGGCCGACGGGGCCAGCTGGATCGGTAGGTCCGGTTGGCCCGATGGGGCCGGCGGGACAGGACGGGGCGATTGGCCCGGCAGGCGTTGCAGGTCCGGCGGGTTCAGTCGGAGCGATTGGGCCGGTGGGGCCAGCGGGCGTTGCAGGGCCGACAGGGCCAGCTGGAGCGATTGGACCTGTGGGGCCGGCAGGTGTTGCAGGCCCGGTCGGACCCGTCGGAGCGATTGGGCCGGTGGGCCCGGCAGGCGTTGCAGGTCCGGCGGGTTCAGTCGGAGCGATTGGGCCGGTGGGTCCGGCAGGTATTGCAGGTCCGGTCGGACCAGCCGGAGCGATTGGACCGGTGGGTCCAGCGGGTGTTTCAGGTCCAGCAGGGCCAGTCGGAGCGATTGGGCCAGCGGGTCCGGCAGGTGCTACAGGTCCGGTCGGGCCAGCCGGTCCGATAGGTGCAACGGGCGCTACCGGGGCGACGGGCAATAGTGCCCTTTCGGCGTATTACGGTACCAATACCGGCAATGCAAGTGCGGGGCGTAATTTCGATTGCACAATGGGCGAGATGTTGCTAACCGCTAACCCAAGAGTGGGTGAAGGAATTCCAGCGCGTGGGCAACTATTGTCTATTGCACAAAATAACGCGTTATTTGCCCTGTTGGGTACAACCTACGGGGGGGACGGGCAGACGACGTTCGCCTTGCCTGATATGCGTTCGGTGACACCCAATAATATGACTTGGATGATTTGCGACTATGGTATTTTCCCGTCGGAGAGGTAGATCGTATGCAGCATAAAAATATGAGCGGTACTTTGGTAACTCGGATATGGCCTTGGGGCTTGGTTTTGGCTCTATCAGCCTGTGGTGGCGGAGGTGGGGGTGACACAGCGGTAGCACCACCACTGCCAGTCATTCCACCCGTGCCGACGACACCCGTAACCCCAAC
>DZDI01000100.1 GCA_022730455.1 Phycisphaera mikurensis
ATGGAGCCGGCTAAATGCGCCCATTCATCCGCGCGCCGTGTTGTTACCGCACGCCCCATTTAGCCGCGGGCCTTGTGCCCGCGCGTTTGCAAGGGCGTTACCACGCACCCGTTTGAACATTCCGCACCGGCACCATGATGGTGTCGTAGGGCGGGGTGTCCGGCGAGTACTGGTTGTCAAGGGGAACCGCAGTGCCGGTGGTAGTGATGCCGGTTCCGCCCACGGTCGGGCCCGCCTGCGACGTGCCAGCCGTAGCCGCGCTGCTGAAGTAGGTGAAAATGTTGTCTTGATCCGCACCTACATACGGGTTGGATTCCCAACTGACGTGGTCGTCGCCAAAGCCCACATTTTGGCCGGCGCCGTCATGGTTACCGGAATTGTAAACATACGGGCCATAGGTGTTGCTCAGCGGCTCTTGGGTATCGCGGCCAGTCCCGGAAATTGAGGGGTTGTCGGTGTCCTGTGGCGCCATATCCGATACCACCGGCTGGTTGCTGTTGATGTTGTCTGTCCACCAACCGCCTGCATTGGCCGGGCCGCCGCTGGGGGTCAGTGCCTGGGATTGCCACGGATAGTTGATGGAATAGCTTTCGCCTTGGCCGGTGGCGTTCGGCGCCTGGCCGTCGGTCATCACGCCAAAGTTCGGCTGGGCAGCCGTGCCGCCGGTGGTTGCCGCCGTCTGCGAAAATTGCAGCGATGGGGTGGTGGCAATGGGGTCAGATGGGCAGATAAAACTCTTGGGGGTGATGTAATTTTGCAACACCATAATCCACAGGCAGGCCAGCGGATCGCCTTCATCCTGCGTCTGGATTCCGGTTGCGCCTGCGCCGCCTCCTGCTGGTGCGGCGCCGGTGTTGTTGCCATACCAGTCGGCTACGATCGCGCCGGCCGACTGCCCCGCGGCCCAGCCGCTCGGCGCTTGGGGTCGGTTGCTGTAGCTGGTGCCAGTCGGCCCCGGCGTGCAGGGAAACACACTGTTATTGCTTTGGGCGTATATGAACATCACCTGGATGATGCTGCGGACGTTCGCGGCACACACCACACGATTGGCCAGTTCCTTAGCCTTGGCCAAACTGGGCAAGAGAATGGCAATGAGCAGGGCGATAATCGAGATTACCACCAGCAGCTCAATGAGCGTAAAACCGCGACGGGTTTTTTTGCGCGTGATCATTGGAGACTCTCCTTAGTACACCACTGATCGCGTGAATTTCAGCCTGCCAATATCAGCAGGATTTATAACTATGGGGCCAACGGGTGGTCGTTTGAACACCTAAGCTGGCCCGGCCACAAGCGGCATGAGGAATATCGCTGGCGCCTTAACGGAAGCGCCCCATCACCGCCAGGCATATGTCAGATGAGTCCGTTTTGCGCCGCGCTGCCAACCAACATGGAAGGCCATAAGATCGCGCGGAGGCAAGGCTGAACACTCCGACCAATGGTCTGACATTTACCCATTGCCGGCAATTGGCAACGGGGCGTTCCACCGTACCCCTGCGAATCGGCAGGCCATCCCACCTGCGCTCAAAATTGAAAAACTTTGAACACTGCACGCCGTTGAGGCTCTACCGCGATGGGGCGTGCTAAGCACACCGCGACGACGAACTCAATTCCGGTGGGCCGGAAAGCGGGATAAAAACAATAATGGCAAAAACCTGTTGGATATAATGACCCGCTGCCATTACCACCGTCCAAACCATGCTATGGACCACGTTGGTGGCAAGTCAAGGCAAAATTAAAAGTTTGTTGATTCCGCGAGAAAAGCGGCGGCGTGACCACCGGCGCGTTGGTGGAGCGCCCATGGGCCTGCACCGTGCACGAACCCGCACGCCCAAGCCCGGAGGCTCAGCAGGGTGGGTCGCAAAGGACGGCCGCCTATTTTCGTCGTACGGGGTGTTCCTGATTTTTGCAATAACACCAACAACCGTGTTATGTTATGCTGGTGCCGGTGGGGGCGGCTATTCTGGATAACGGACGGCCGCAGCGGGCTTCAGACGGATTCGGCCGTCGGGCGTTTGGGTGTCGCAATCGCGATTGATGATTAGGGTGTACGGGGTCATCGAGACATGCAACTGATGCTGATCCCACAAGTTGGCTATCTTTTCTGCATGCTGGGGCTGATGGTTTTTGGTTTGCACCGGTATTGGCAGGTGTTTTTGTACTACCGCAGTCAGTCACGAAAAATGCCCGCTCCCAGAGAGTTTGCCTATCTCCCTCGCATCACGGTGCAGTTACCGATGTACAACGAATGTTATGTGGCCGAGCGGGTGATTCGCGCCGCTTGCGCCCTTGACTACCCTGGTAATTTGCTTGAGATTCAGGTGCTGGATGATTCCACAGATCATTCGGCAGGGCTTTGCCGGTGCATCTGTGAAAAGCTTGCTGCCGAGGGCCTCTCGATCAAATACATCCATCGCGCGGTGCGAACGGGTTTTAAGGCTGGAGCGCTGGCGGAAGGATTACAAGCGGCCCGGGGCGACTTTATCGCGATTTTTGATGCCGACTTTATCCCGCAGCCGGGCATGCTGCGCGATGTGATCCACTATTTCACTGATCCGGATGTGGGGTGCGTGCAGACCCGTTGGGGGCATTTGAATCGGCGGCACTCACTGCTGACACGCTGCCAAGCGGTGTTTTTAGATGGACACTTCGTCATCGAGCACACCGCCCGCAACCGCACCGGACGATTTATTAATTTTAACGGTACCGGCGGCATATGGCGAAAAACGGCCATCGAGGATGCAGGAGGTTGGCAGCACGATACCCTGACGGAAGACATGGATTTATCGTACCGGGCGCAAGCGGGCGGCTGGAAGATGGTGTTTTTACCCCAAATTATTTCGCCGGCCGAACTTCCGCCCGAGATTGTCTCCTTCAAACAGCAGCAGCACCGCTGGACAAAGGGGAGCGTGCAGACGGCCTTGAAAGTCTTGCCGGGAATGCTGCAAAGTAATTTGCCGATGCGGGTCAAGGTGGAGGCCCTGTTTCATCTTGCGTCTGGAATTGTCTATCCATTGGCGGTTTTGCTGTCGATATTGATTTTCCCGGCTTTTTTGCTTACCAGTCAAAATTTGATCGGCGTAGAGACGGTATACGGCCAGTGGGCGTTGATGGGTTTATTTGGGTTGCTTACCTTTTCCGCCGGCACGTTTTATGTTGTGGCGCAGCGCGAGCTGGGCGAAAATATCATCACCTGCCTGCTGATGGTGCCGCTGCTGATGGCGGTGGGCATGGGAATCAGCCTGGCCAACGCCGTGGCCGTGTTTGAGGGGGTCTTTGGGCATTCGAATGAATTTATTCGTACACCTAAATATGGGGTGAGTGGTGACGAGTCGGGGCAGGCATGGAAAAAGCGGGCGCCAGCCTTTAAGCACCGCACCACGTGGCTGCCAGCCGCCGAATTGGCGCTGGGTTTTTATCTGCTCGCATGCATTGCGGCCGCGCTGTATTTGAATCGTGCTGTCAGTTGCGTTCCATTTATGTTCATCTTCATGACGGGCTATTTTTATGTAGGTGGCAGTTCAATATACGCATGGTGGCTGTCACGGCGGCAGATGCAGGAAGCCGCGGCGCTACAGAACGCCGATCTGGCTGTGGTTTGAAATTGGGGTTGGGCCAGTGCGTGGCCAACCTCAAATAGTGATTGGTCAAGGAATTTATTTAAGACAAGGAGTTTGCTGACCTATGGAAACACCTCGAAATTTACCCATGTTACTGGCGGTTGCCGCTGCCCTAGGGGTGGGCCTGCTGGTGTGGCTGTCGCCGCAATCCAGTGCTGCACCTAAAAAGTTCGGGCCGTCCACGATCTTTGTCCACATGGACGGTGCCAACGCGTTTGTTGAGTCGGTGGTGGCGGTAATGCCTGGTCAACCGGTGGTCTTCGTCAATGAAGACACGGGTATGCACATGATTGACAGCTACAATCCACTTAACGGCAAACTGACGCACTACATGAAGGGTGTGGTGCAGGGGACAACGGGTCCCAAAGGTAAGATTGATTATTACGAAGTGAAATTCAAACATCCCGGGTTTTATTATTATTACTGCCCGGTGCACGCCATTCTGGCGAAAATCTATGAGGGCTCCGTTCAGCCGGCACATCGTCCCGGCGTGCACGGCTTTCCCGGTGCGATGGCGGGCCTCATTGTGGTTACGACGGAAAAGGCGCTGCTGAAGGAAAATCCACCCACCAGCCACCAGCAGATATTGTCGAATTATTTCGGCGGTTGATCGGCGGGTTTAACGGCCTGCGCGCGACGGAGCGTCTGTAGGGTACATCACACCCACGGTCGCTGCGTTTAGCGCCGTCGCCCGGCGACGGGCGGTAAGCGACGCACACACGTGGACGCATCCCATCTTGCGTCATGACGCGCGAGGTTACAGGTCATTGGGTTGGCGTGATAGCCGTTCCAGTGCGGCAATCGGGTCATCATCATTCGGCTGGATATGGGCTTCCGGATGTGATTCGGTGGGCTCATCTTCGACATCCACCGTTTGGTGATCGGATAGCGGCGGCATTGAAGTGCTGACCGGTTCGACACCGTAGTCGCCTAAAATAGTCCGTACGGGTTTGACCTGGGTTGGTTCGCCATCAATTAAGACCGTGAATGTTACCGGCCCGACGCGTATTAAATCGCCCGGCAATAACGGCTGCCCCGAGGTAACACGCTGGTTGTTGCAGTAGGTACCATTGGAACTCTCCAAGTCTACCACAACAGGGTTGTTATCCTGCACTTCAATCAGGCAATGTTTGCGCGAAACCGTCGGTAATGGAATCTGCAAATCGCATTCCTCACCACGACCAATCGTTGTAACGCGCCTGTGAATCATAAATTCTCTTCTCTGTCCGTCCTCTTTGAAAATAACAAGGGTAACTTCCATCGGGACACCTCCGCAGTGAAAAACCGAGCCAGTAAAACTTCTCACTACCCCGCCATATCGTATATCATAACCGCCGTAAGGGAAAGTTTTGTATGTCCACCCGTACCATTCCATTGCCTCATGCCCCGCCTTTGCCCGATTACCGTCATTGGCCAACCGCGCTGGGGAGTACGGGTGATTCCATCCAGGCACTTTACATCCACATTCCATTTTGCACGCATAAGTGCGATTACTGCGACTTTTATTCGCTTGCCGGCCATCAGGATCAGGTGGATGGGTATTTGGATGCCATCGAGCGGCAAATGCAAAGGGAGGTGGATTTTTTCGGACCCATTGCCCCCAGCACCATTTTCATTGGTGGGGGAACGCCCACATTACTCTCACCGGTGCAGTTGCAGCGTTTGATGGAGGCTATCCATCGGTACTGTGATACCTCCCGTGTGGAAGAATTTACGGTCGAATCGAACCCCAACACCTTTGATGCCGATCGTGCCGCTGTGCTGGCCGCGGCGGGGGTGAATCGTCTTAGTTTTGGCGCCCAGAGTTTTCATCTTGCCGAATTGGCCATGCTAAACCGTGACCACGATCCGCAAAGTGTCGGTCGGGCGGTGCGGCTGGCGCGGAATGCGGGCATTGGCAATCTAAATATCGACCTGATATATGCCGTTCCGGGCCAGACACTTGGTTCGCTGACCGATAATCTGGACCGGGCACTGGAACTGGATACGACTCATTTATCATGCTATGGTTTGATGTATGAGCCCAATACGCCGATGACGGCCCGCGCCCGTCGCGGATTGGTGCAGCGTGTGGATGAAGAGTTGGAACTGGAGATGATGCGATTGGTGGCAGAACGGCTGCGGCAAGCGGGTTTCAAACGTTATGAGATATCCAACTGGGCTAAAACCGGATGGGCATGCCGCCACAATCTGCACTACTGGAACGCGAGCGATCATTTGGCATGGGGTGTATCTGCGGCGGGGCACAGCGGAGGCGTGCGCTGGAAGTATGTCAGCAGTTTGCATCGCTACTGCGATGCGATCAAGCGTGCGTGCCTGCCATTGGCCGAGATGGAGTGTCTTGCGCCCGGTATCCGCTGGGCCGAACTGGCCGTGCTGCAATTACGCCTGGCGGACGGCATCGACCTAGCGGGCTTTGAACGGAGAACGGGTTTGCCGGCGGCAGGCATGCTCTCTGAAATAATAAATAAATATCAGTCCCATGGAATGCTTGATACCGCGGCCGCCAGCCGGGGTCAGATGGCATTGACCGATGCGGGCGTGGCGATTTCTGATAGTATCTTTGCAGATGTCTTTGCGGCACTCGGTGCGCGATTCACCACGTGAACCGGCATTGAGCTGTGGTCGTATGGTAGTGTTTGGGATGCGGTTGGCCGCAGGCCCATGCGGTATGTTAATCTGCGCTTGAGGATGGAAATGAAGAAAGCCAGCATGTTTACCATATTTTTGATTGTATTTGTGGACCTC
Source organism: Phycisphaera mikurensis (assembly GCA_022730455.1). Lineage (GTDB taxonomy): Bacteria > Planctomycetota > Phycisphaerae > WQYP01 > WQYP01 > JAJZGD01. The sequence continues at coordinate 6,366 of DZDI01000100.1, forward strand.
GTCGGGTTCGGCATCGTGCTGCCGAACCTGCAGCTCTACGGTCAGCAATACGGAATTAATAATTACTTCTACCTGACGCTTATCGGTGTCACCTATTCTGTCTTCCAATTCATCTTTGCCCCCATTCTGGGCCGCTGGTCAGACCGCGTGGGTCGCCGTCCGGTGCTGATTATCAGCCAGATCGGCACCATCATCGGATACCTGCTGCTGTTTTCCAGTATCTTTTTCCGCACGTCGGCCCTCGGCATCATATTGATATTTGTGTCGCGCGTCATTGACGGCGCAACCGGCGGTAATCTCTCCACCGCCAGCGCGTATATTGCCGACATCACCACGCCCGAAAACCGTGCCAAAGGCTTCGGTGTGATCGGTGCCGCCTTCGGTCTCGGCTTCATGTTTGGCCCGTTGATCGGCGGTACGGTAAGTAAATTTATCGGCTTGCAATATGTACCACTCGCGGCGGTGCTCTTTAGTCTTGGCGCTTTGACGATGACCATCACCCGGCTCTCCGAGAGCCGTAACCTGGCGACCGACAACGCCGCGGCGCAGCGGCGATTCAGTTTCCGCGGGCTTGAACACGCCTTGAAGCGGCCAGTGGTGGGCATGTTGATTATGCTGTTTTTTGTCAATGGCTTTGCCTTTGCGGGTATGGAGCAAACCCTCAGCTTGCTCATCCAGCATCGGCTCTATCCGCTGACGCCGGCCAAAGCTTTGGCGGCCCGTGGGTCAAGTACCGGTACGCTGCATGTATCCAAGGGCGGTGGTGCGCAAGTGCCTGACCCGGCAGGAGCTCAATTAGAGGCCTTCCGCAAGAAGCAGGACAGCGATGCCAGCGCTGCATCAGGATTTTTATTCGGCGCTATTGGCATTGTGATCGTCATAGTGCAGGGCGGTTTGATTAAGCGATTAACGCAGCGGTTTGGCGAGTGGAAATTGGCCATTGCCGGCCCGCTGTTTATAACCGCCGGTTTGTTGCTCATAGGCCTGCCGATCCACTGGGCGTGGGTGTGGACGGGCTTTCTGGCCGGTGGTATATGCCTGGCGATCGGCGGGGGGCTGTACAACCCCAGCATTCAAAGCTTAATTTCGCGCCACTGCAGCGCGGACGAGCAAGGTGAAATTCTGGGTGCCAATCAGGGTATGGCGTCTCTGGCGCGGGCAACCGGGCCCATTCTCGCCGGTATATTATTTGAATATTTGTTTCCGGCTTCGGTGTATTACGTCTCCGCGTCGCTGTGTTTTATTGTGGCCCTGCTGGTCATGTCAAGGCGGCGGGCGTTTGCTCTCCCGGCACAGGAAGCCGGGCCTGCGGCACATTGAGCCGGTCGCCCACCCACATGGCGCAGCCAAAGCCGCAGAACCACCCGATGGTGCCGCCGAAGATAATGTCCGAGTAAAAATGCGCCTGCATCACCACGCGGGAAATGCTGGTGAGCCAGGCCACGGTTAAAAACAACCATCGGCCACGGGGTGACAGGTAGGTAAGCGCAGCGGCCATGGCGAATGCCACGCACGCGTGCCCACTGGGAAAGCTGAGGTCCTGCGGCGCGTGCAAACCTCTGAACCATTGCCATACATTGTGGCCGTCGTTGAGTATGCCGCTCGGCAGGAGCCCGATGGGTCGCACCCGTCCGCAGATGCTTTTAAAGAATTCAGAAACTGCTCCGGCGCCCAATATACTGCCTAAAAACACCCCTGCCGCACGCAGTCGATATGGACTGTAGACTGCAACGATGACGCAGAAAAAGATGACTTCAAGCGGTACGCCCACATCACGCAGGGCCCGCCAACTGGATTCCGTCTGGTGGTACAACTGAGAATCGAAGGGCGGCGTGATGACCCGCCACCAGGGGGCGTGCGGGTGGGTGAGTGGATTGACCTTTATGGCATTCCAGTTATAGGGCTGCTGGTCGCCCATGAACCAGCGCGTGGCCAGCCAAAGCGTCCGATCCAGCGCCGCATTATTCCATAGCAGCAGCGTTTCGGCCACCGCGACAATGCTGAGGATGATGATATTTTTTCGCCATACGCCGGTTTCAACTGGTGCGCCCGGGGTGGCGCGATTTACGGTTTGTTTAGTATCTGTTCGGGTCAATATTCTTCCGCCTGTCTTTTCCGTCTGGCACTTCCAAGCACCAGTTATGTTGCTGTTCTATAGATTTTTGACTCACTTTGCAAATAAAAATGGGGGCGGTCGATTGCGACCACCCCCATGCAGGTGTTAAACCGTCACAAAGGCTTAGCCGTTGACAGCCGGTTGTGCATCGCCGGCCTGTCCATCAGAGGCAGGTACCGCAGCGGCCGACACTTCGGCTGACGCCCGTGCTTCCGCTGCAGAAACAGGCTTTTCATCGGTGGGTTGATCCCGCCGGGCGCGGCGGCGACCGGCCGAGCGATCGGTGCGACTCTCGGCGTGGCCCTCTTTGACGCGATTCATGTCTTCCCTGGCTACTCGACCGGTTTTGCCGTCGAGAACGGCTTGCGAAACTTCTTTCAGAACCAGGTCGATCGCTCGCAGAGCGTCGTCATTGGCCGGAATGGCAATATCCACCATATCTGGATCGCTGTCGGTGTCGATGAGTCCGACCACCGGGATACCCAACTTGCGGGCTTCTTGAATGGCGATGACCTCGCGCCGCACATCCACCACGAAGAGTGCACCCGGCAGGCGATCCATATTACGAACGCCTGCCAAGTTGCGCAAAATCTTTCGATATTCGCGCTTCAGGCTTGATTCCATCTTTTTGGAAAACTTTTTGTTGACATCAGGCGATTGCAGTGTGCCTTCCAGCTCTTCCAGTCGTTTGAGTCGCAACCGAATGGTGCGGTAGTTGGTCAGCGTGCCGCCCAGCCAGCGTTCAGTCACAAAAGGCATGCCGGTTAATTTAGCAACATCCTCAATGACAGCCCGGGCCTGCCGCTTGGTACCGACAAAAAGCACATCGCGGCCGCTTCCGACCACCATCTTCAAATAGCGCTGTGCCGCCAAAACGCCTTTGAGTGTTTCGCGCACGTCGATAATGTGAATTAAATTGCGCTTGCCGTAGATATACGGCTTCATTTTCGGATTCCACCGACTGGTTCGATGCCCGAAATGAACACCAGCGTCGATAAGCGAGCGCACCAACTCTGTGTTGGCCATAAGAAAGGACCCCTGTGTGGCAGCGATTTCAACCACCCGCTGCGAAAAGATGGTCTACCATCGCTTATGGAGGGCTTTCGCCCTCAAAAACGGCGCCGGAAATGGAGTGCTCTGCGGCTGTTCCATCCCATCGCCCCAAATGCAGCTCGGAGAATGATAACCGCCATTTACAAGCAGAGCAACACGCAACGTTGCAAACGGGCGTGGCAA
>DZDI01000257.1 GCA_022730455.1 Phycisphaera mikurensis
ACCATGCTGCCACACGCGGGATACGATTGCTGTTCCTGCCACCCTATTCTCCCAAATCCATTTTATCCATTTCCGACGTTGATCACAGGCAGGAATGTCTGTGTCACCTTGATTGCCCGGAGCGGATGACTGTTTCAGTTTCAGGGTGTGGCACAGACATTCTTGTCTGTGGGGGCGTGGGGTGCCATCACCGCTTGGGCCCCTCGGGAAGTTCCGAGGAAACGCCGTAAATCGTCTGCTCTTTGGCGATTTCACCCCCGCCCGGAAAAATTGCCCCGCCCCTTGAGTTGGCTCAAAAATAAAGCCCGGCACACATCGGCTCCTTTTTACCCGGCTAAAATTGATTACGCTAAGGCGTTCGGGTAGCATCCAGTGCCATGACTAATAGTCTGGTCCGCACCTCAATTTTACGGCGCTCGTTACCATGTTTGATTCGAGTTGCCATGTGCACCTTACTTATTCCAACGTTGGCCTATGTGTCCGCTAATGCCCGGGCTGCCGGAGGCAAACCTCCGCCGCAGCTTTGGCTTTATTATTCCACCAACCTGCTGGTTAATAAAAACATCATCACTCTGCAGCACATCTGGCGAAATGCCTATCGCGATGGTTATTCACATGTCCTGCTGACGGATAGCAAATTTGGCCACTTGCAATTGCTCGGGGCAGCACGCCAACACTACATGCACAATGTGCGCCGTGTCGCAACTCTGGCAAGGCATCTGCATCTCACGCTGGTTCCTGCGATCTGTCCCATAGGCTATTCCAATGATTTACTGGCCGTTAGTCCCGCGCTGGCCGAAGGGGTGCCCGTCCGCAGAGTGCCATTTGTCGTGCAGAGCCAGTGGGCATCGGTCGTCGCTGATCCGGCTGCGGATTTACCCGCCCACCCCACATGGATGGATTCCGACATTCAGTTGCGCCGTGGAATTGCCGTCGTGCACAATCCGCCAGGTAACGCGCGGTTGCTATTTAAAAAAACCGTACATCCATATTGGGCTTACCACATCCGGGTGTGGATCAAGACCCGTCAATTCACTGGTCGCCCGCAAATTGAAGTGCTGGCAGGGCCGCACCATCGAGAATTACAATACGAAAATATTGCGACTAAACGTTTGCAGCCGTGGCGGCGCTACGATGTGGTTTTTGATGCACTATCCTATCGACATGTCAACATTTATTTCGGTACTTGGGGCAAGGGGCGCGGCTTACTGGCGTGGCGCAATTGGTCCATGCATGTGGCGGGACTGGTCAATCCGATCAGCCGCCGGGGCGCTCCAACCACAATCAGGGGATACCGCACAGGGGTTGATTTTGTTCCACCGCGCGATTCGAAGCTGGGGTGCATGCCATATCCCGGCCAATACACTGCTTGGAGCCAGCCGCTGCGGATTCATTTTCTCACGCCCGTGCGCAACGGAACAGTCGTTTATGTATCGTGGTACTACCCACCGATTGTTTATGACGGCGAGGTGGCCGGGGCGATGGAATCACCTCGCTTTTTGCATTTGCTTTCTGTGGAAACGCACGCGGTGCGGGCCATGTTTCATTCACGGCACTACATGCTGGCCGTTGATGAGTTGCGGGCGTTGGGGTGGGACACCCGACGCACAGAGCACGACGGGACGCCAGGCGCGATATTGGCACATGGAGTTCGCTATTGCCGTCGGTTGCTTCGGGGTGATCGGATTTACATTTGGGGCGATATGTTCGATCCCGGCCAGAACGCGCGGCCAAAGTATTATTTAGTCAATGGATCATTGGAAGGATCGTGGCGGGGACTGGGGCGGCACACCGTGGTGTTAAATTGGGATGGCGACCAAAAACGCCAATCGCTGGAGTTTTTTGCCCATCGGGGTAATTCACAGATTATCGCAGCTTACTACGATGCACCATTAAGCCATACGCTGGCGTGGTTGGCGGCAGCGCGAGGGGTAAGAGGTGTATTGGGCGTGATGTATACAACTTGGCGGGGTGATTACCGTCAAATGGGCGCGTTTGCTGAATTAGTCCGTAAAAACTGGCGCCAGTCCAAGTAATAGCAGGGCTGCGATGTGCCGGAAACGCTCCGGATGCAAGGC
>DZDI01000258.1 GCA_022730455.1 Phycisphaera mikurensis
CCCACAACCCCTTAGCCCACCGTCAATCCTAATTTGTAGACGTGACAGAGCACTAATGGGAGTTCACACGACACGTAACCTCGCAGCGACACATCGCGGGTTGCGGGCTGCATCGTGAACGATTCGCGGCTCATCAAATCGACCGGTTGCCTTTAGCAGTTGGACACATTGCTCTGTCTGGTCAAAAGCCGTTTCAATCAGCAAAAAACCGTTGCCTGCCAAGTAATGAGGCGCGTTTTCTATAATTCGGGCAATAATTTGCAAACCGTTGGCACCTCCATCTAATGCCAACCGCGGTTCATGCTTGGATATTTCAGGCGCCAGCGAGGCCACTTGGGCCGACGGGATATATGGCGGGTTGGCAATTATCACTTGAAATGGTGGGCAGCCCGGACCCAACGCCTCAAAAAGATCGCCCTGCTTGAACGTGATGCGCTCGGCTAAGCCAAGCGATTGAGAATTTGTTTCGGCGATCGCGATGGCGGCGGCACTCGTGTCGGTTGCAGTGATTTGAGCTTGTGGGCAATTTTTGGCAATCGCCAGTGCGGCGCACCCGCTTCCGGTGCACAAATCCAGCAATCGGACCTCCGTGGATTCGTTTCGTAAAATGGTAATGGCTTGCTCCACCAAGGTTTCGGTATCCGGACGCGGAATAAGCACCGCGGGAGAAACCCCAAACTCCATCGAAAAAAACCAAGCCTTGCCGGTCAAATAGGCAACGGGTTCGTGGTCCTTTCGTCGTTTAACTAAAGCGCGAAAATGTTCAGTCTGTTCTGGGGTGGGCGTTTGATCATAGCGCGTGTAGAGGGTCATGCGGTCGACGCCCAAGGTGTGTGCCAACAACAATTCTGCCGACAACCGTGGTTCGTCGATCTGGTTTTTACTGAAATAGTCGCTCGTCCATGTGAGGAGCCTGCGTATGGTCCAACTGATCGTGTCAACGGATGTCGTCATGTGCATCTTCTAACATGCCGGATAAAATATGCAACGCACGGATGGCTGGCCGCACATTGTCCGCGTTGTCTTGGGAGCCTGTCCAAGGAGTAACGGGGCAGCGCTATCATTTTGGACAGACGCTTGGCGTCGCCATTGCGTGGCAAGCTGGATCATCGGTGGAGAATTCAAGATGGTTAAGGTGCCGTTTTCCGCAAGTATCGCATTATTACTGGTTCGTATAGTTCTGGCAGTAACGTTCATCTATCACGGTGGACAAAAACTGTTTGGCTGGTTTGGCGGGCCAGGCATGAAGGGTTTTGAGACATTTCTTGCCTCCATGCATCTGCCGATCCTGCCGTCCGTGACATGGGCATTTATCGCGGCCATTGCTGAGTGCATCGGCGGATTCGCTCTGCTACCCGGTTTTTTATCGCGTTTCTGGGCTTGTGGACTGGTGATCGACATGTTGGTGGCGATATATGTGCGACGCCATGCCGACGTGACCGGTACTGAGTTGGAACAGGCCTTGTTGGTGCTGGCCGCGGTGGTGGTGCTCTCGGGGCCAGGAATTATCTCAATTGACGCGCTTCTTTTCCGAAGGCCGCTCTGGCCGAACTCGCGGCACGTCGGTACCCCCGCATAAGGTCCTCTATAGCGGTTCTCAAAGTCGTAGCTCAAACAATCGCGCCGGTTTGGGTACCGACGGCTAACCGTCCGCCCGCATCAATGCACCGCGCGTAGGTGCACGCTGCGTGCCCATTGTACCGCAGGCGTCTCGCCTGCTTTTGATGCAGACAGGATGTCTGCGATAGTGCGATGCAGAGATACTATCAAAAGTTGTGGACGGCGTAAAAGAGGCGGCGTAACCTAAAGGTTGTATTTTGAATGTTCTTTTTTAGGAGTACGCCACCATGAGTAACAGTATGACCGAAAACATGAAATTGCCAACCCTCTTCGCCTGCGATGCTTTGACCGCGGTTATCGCTCAAAGCGCCAAGGAGGTTCTGGCCACCGCGATAAAGGCGGAGGCGGCTTAGTGAATTGCCGAACGCTTGAATCTTCGGGACCCGCATGGCCACCGCTTGGTGGTGGCCAATGGCCATCTGCCGGAGCGCCCCAGGGTGCAGTATGATCACCGCTA
>DZDI01000101.1 GCA_022730455.1 Phycisphaera mikurensis
TTGCACCGCCAAGAGCGCGAAGATCGCAGGGAAATGTGGTGACGGCACGAACAACTGCAGCGGGCGGTTGGCGTTTACGCTACGCGCGCCATCGGTGCAAGGATTTGACGAATAAGTGAGTCTATTTACGTATCGAGACCATCCATTGGCAAGAGGACACCCGGTGCCTCGACATCCATTTTATCCATTTCCGACGCTGATCACAGGCAGGAATGCCTGTGTCACCTTGATTGCCGGAGCGGATGAGTGTTTCAGTTTTAGGGTGTGGCACAGACATTCTTGTCGGTGGGGGCGTGGGGTGCCATCACCGCTTGGGCCCATCGGGAAGTTCCGACGAAACGCCGTAAATCGTCTACTTTTTGGCGATTTCACCCCCGCCCGGAAAAATTGCCACGCCCCGCCATTATTGCGACTTTGTCTCAATTGACATGCAGTCCTTTCACCCCTAGCATGATGCGTGAGCAGGATGCCCAATTCTGCTCAGCGGCAGCACGGGAATCAGCCGCCGATTGTGTGATTTTGACGTGAGGAATTGACCCATGCCTACTGAATCTTCCGCCATTGAAACAATGGCGAATACAGAATATAAGTGGGGATTTGTCACAGACTTAGAGTCGGACACGCTGCCTCCGGGCCTTACGGAAGAGACGGTCCGAAAAATTTCTCAATTGAAAAATGAACCCCCATTTCTCACCGAATGGCGGCTCAAGGCCTTTCGCCATTGGCAAACCATGACCGAACCGCACTGGCCCAACGTGAAATTTGCCCCCATCGACTACCAGGCCGTCAGCTATTATTCCGCCCCGAAAAAGAAAAAACAGCTCGCCAGCCTGGATGAAATCGACCCTGAATTGCTGAAAACCTATGAAAAGCTCGGCGTGCCCCTCCACGAGCAAAAATTATTCGCCGGAGTAGCCGTCGATGCGGTCTTCGATAGCGTATCTGTTGCCACCACATTCAAGGAAAAGCTGGGAGAGATGGGCATCATTTTCTGCAGTTTTTCTGAAGCGGTACAAAAGCACCCCGAACTGGTGCGGAAATATCTCGGCTCGGTTGTGCCGTATTCCGACAATTTTTTTGCCACGCTCAACTCGGCCGTGTTTTCCGACGGATCATTCTGCTACGTGCCCAAAGGGGTGCAGTGTCCGATGGAACTTTCAACCTATTTCCGTATCAATGAGCGGAATACCGGGCAGTTTGAGCGTACGCTGATCATCGCCGATGAAGGGGCGTCGGTCAGCTATCTTGAGGGGTGTACCGCCCCGATGCGCGATGAAAACCAGCTCCATGCCGCCGTCGTTGAACTGGTGGCACTGGATAACGCCCGTATTAAATATTCAACCGTTCAGAACTGGTATCCCGGTGATAAAGACGGCAAGGGTGGCATCTACAATTTTGTTACCAAACGGGGCAAATGCCTCGGTGTTAACAGCCGCATTTCGTGGACGCAGGTGGAAACCGGTTCGGCCATCACCTGGAAATATCCCAGCGTCATCCTGCAGGGGGATAACAGCGTGGGTGAATTTTATTCCGTCGCGCTCACCAACCATCGCCAGCAGGCCGACACCGGCACCAAAATGATTCACATCGGCAAAAACACCCGCAGCACGATTGTTTCCAAGGGTATCTCGGCGGGCTTTGGACAAAATACCTACCGCGGTCTGGTAAAAATATTAAAACATGCGGTTGGCGCCCGCAATTATACGCAGTGCGATTCCATGCTGATCGGCGATAAGTGCGGGGCGCACACGTTTCCGTATATTGAAGTACGCAATACGTCCGCCAAGGCTGAACATGAGGCGTCAACATCTAAAATCGGCGAGGATCAGCTTTTCTATTGCAAGCAGCGCGGCATCGCACTTGAAGATGCCGTGAACATGATCATCAATGGCTTCTGCAAAGAGGTATTCAAGGAATTGCCGATGGAATTCGCCGTCGAAGCGCAGAAATTACTGGGCGTAAGCCTTGAGGGAAGCGTGGGATAATGCAGACGGTCGCGGGCGGCAGGTATGGGCATTGGCCTGCGGTCGTAGGCAGCGGAGAACCACATTTATCAATCGTTTACTTGTAGTTGCAAAGGAACAAGCTCGCATGGCCTTACTGGAAGTTAAAAATCTGCACGCCACCGTGCAGGGACGTGAAATACTCAAGGGCATTGATCTGACCATTAACCCCGGTGAGGTGCACGCCATCATGGGTCCCAATGGATCGGGCAAAAGCACCCTTGCGTCAGTCCTCGCGGGACGTGAAAACTATGAGGTGACCAACGGGTCGGCCATTTTCAATGGCAAAGAAATCCTGCATATGTCACCGGATGAAAGAGCCTGCGAGGGCTTGTTTCTGGCGTTCCAATATCCGGTCGAGATACCGGGTGTCAGCACCAGCTACTTTCTCAAGGCAGCGGTCAACGCCATCCGCAAATATCGGGGCGAACCGGAACTTGACGCCATGGACTTTCTCAAGCTGATCAAGGAAAAAATGAAGCTGCTTGAGATGGATCAGAGCTTTATGAATCGATCCATTAACGAGGGGTTTTCCGGTGGCGAAAAAAAACGCAATGAAATATTTCAGATGACCGTGCTGGACCCGAAGTTGTGCATCCTGGACGAAACCGATTCCGGTCTGGATATCGACGCGCTGAAAATCGTCTCCCAGGGTGTTAATGCCTTGCGCAATTCCACACGAGGCATCCTGCTGGTGACACACTATCAGCGTCTGCTCAACTATATTGTACCGGACTTTGTGCACGTGTTACGGGATGGCAAAATTATTAAATCTGGCGATAAGTCCCTCGCACTGGAACTGGAAGCCAGGGGATATGGCTGGCTGGAAAACGCTGCCTGATTAAGAGGGCGGACTTATTTGAGATTCCCTGGAGTATGACACATGACGCAAATGGCGCAAGTTAATAATCAGCGCAGTGACCAGGCCCGAAACAGCCCGGTGATTGGCCCGGACTATGGTTCCAGATGGCTGGCGGATTTCCACCAAGCGGCCGCGGCCGCGTTTGACCGCATCGGCTATCCGGACGCCGATGATGAGCAGTGGCGGTTCATTAATTTATCCCCCATCAGAAAGACCACGTTTCATCCAGCCGTTGAGCCGGGCCACGTGCCGCCGCAGGAATTGGCCAAACTTTCGCTCGCCGACAGAGGCTTTTACGAATTGGTATTTGTGGATGGAATGTTTTCACCCGCCCATAGTCACACCGGGGATTTGGCAGACAAGATAGAACTCTGCCGTTTCAAGGATGCGGCTGGGAAAGATGCACAACGCATAAGTCCGTATCTGGGCCAGGAGTTGTCGGCCCTGAGCAATGGATTCGCCGCGCTTAACTCTGCGGGCTTTGCTGACGGGCTTTTTCTGAATGTTCCAGCCGGTGTGGCCGTTGGTAGACCCATTCATATTTTGTGGCTTACCACGCGGCATTCGCGTCCGGTCGTGGTGTTTCCGCGTCTGTCGGTTAACGCGTGCGACCATGCACAGGCTACCGTCCTGCAAACATTTGCCAGTTTGGATTCTGACCAGCCGGTGCTGACGAACGCCGCCGTGGAAGTTGTCAGCGGACGCGAAAGCCAACTGGAACTGATAACGGTGGAGCGCGAGGCATCTCACGCATTTCATGTGACCAATCAGGCGGTTCGGGTGCACACGGGTGCCAGATTGCAGACGCTGACGTTCAACTCCGGCGCCCTGCTGGTGCGTAATAACCTCCATGTGCAACTCGCCGAGCCATTCGCTCAGGCCACCATTAACGGCCTTACCATCAGCTCGGGCCATCAGCACGTCGACAACCATACCACGCTGGACCACGCCAGAGAAAATTGCCCCAGTCACGAGCTTTACAAAAGCCTGCTGGCAGGAAATGCCGGCGGCGTGTTTCGCGGAAAGATTCTGGTAAGACCCGACGCCCAGAAAACCGACAGCAAGCAGACCAGCAAGACCATGCTGCTTTCGGACGATGCTGTAATGAATTCGCAGCCACAGCTTGAAATTTATGCCAACGATGTCAAGTGCACCCATGGATCAACCACCGGGCCCATTGACGATGAGCAGTTATTTTATCTTCGCAGCCGCGGGGTAAGTGCGGTTAAAGCACGGTCTTTGCTCACTTACGCATTTGCCGGCGACGTCCTCAACCGGGTGCTCAATCCGGTCACCCGCGAATTTCTCTCCGAGTTGACCTCCGATTGCCTGCATCGGATGCATATTGACGCGGTGGGATCATGACGCATACCATCACCAGCACGTTGAATCCTCCGGCATCGTCACCATGGACGAGTGCCGATGTACGGGTGGATTTCCCTATTTTAACCAGCGCCGAGCGGCCCGTAATTTACCTGGATAACGCCGCCACCAGCCAGAAGCCGGATGCCGTTATCGCCGCCACCACCAGATATTATAAAACCATGAATGCCAACATTCACCGCGGCGTCTACCGGTTGAGCGTTGAAGCCACCGATGCCTATGAGTCGGCCCGCGCCGGAATCGCCGCGTTCATCGGGGCTGGAAATCCCCGGGAAGTTGTTTTTACACGCGGCTGCACGGAGGCCATCAACCTCGTCGCCATGACGTGGGGGTTACAAAATCTCAAGCCCGGCAGCACCATCGTCCTGACGCAGATGGAGCATCATTCCAACATCGTTCCGTGGCAATTGGTCGCAGCGCGAACCGGCGCCAAAATCGTTGTCACACCCGTCAGCAATGACGGCGAACTGGATATCGGGGCATTTGAACGCCTCGTTGCGAATGGGGCGGCTCTGGTGGCGGTAACGCATATCTCCAATGTGCTCGGCACCATCAATCCGGTTCAGGATATGGCTCGAATTGCCCATCGGCATGGTGCCCTCATCCTGGTGGACGGAGCACAGTCCGTGGCACATATGCCCGTGCATGTGGGGGAATTGGGTTGTGATTTCTTCACCTTTTCCGGCCACAAAATGTGCGGTCCCACCGGTATTGGAGCCCTATGGGCACGAGGAGAACTGCTGGACGCCATGCCGCCGTATCAGGGCGGTGGCGACATGATCAGTACCGTGAGTTTTGAAGGCTCCACCTGGAACATGGTCCCGCATAAATTCGAGGCCGGCACGCCGGATATTGCCGGTGCTATTGGCTTGGGCGCGGCGGTGGACTATCTCAAACGTCTAGAAATGCCCCGGATTGCAACCACTGAGGCGGATTTGCTCACCTATGCCGAAAAGGCGATGCTGACCATCCCCGGCCTGCGGCTGATCGGGCAAGCCCGGCACAAAGCTTCGGTCATTTCATTCATGCTTGACGGTATTCATCCGCACGATATCGGCACGATTCTGGACCAGGAACATGTGGCCATCCGCACCGGCCATCACTGCTGCCAGCCTCTGATGGATTTTTATCACATCCCCGCCACGGCCCGGGCGTCGCTGGCGTTTTACAACACGCAGGCCGATATTGACGCATTAATATCCGGCCTGCGCCGCGTGATTGAGGTGTTCCGGTAATGTCCGATCTGCGCGAGCTTTATCAGCAAACCATCATCGACCACAACCGCAAACCGCGGAATTTCCATCCCATGCCTGATGCTGATCATCATGCCAAAGGGCATAATCCACTTTGTGGCGACCGATTGGAACTGTATTTGAAAATGGATGGCAACCGGATATCGGATGCCAGCTTCACCGGTGTCGGCTGCGCTATTTCCACCGCATCGGCCTCCATGATGACAGAGGCCATCAAGGGACGCACTCTGGATGAAGTCAAAACGCTTTACAGCCATTTTCACACACTCCTCACAACACCCATGCATAAACCGGTCTCGACCGATGGTCTCGATAAACTTGAGGTGTTCTCCGGTGTGCGTGAGTTTCCCGTCCGCGTTAAATGCGCCACGCTGGCTTGGCACACGCTTGAGGCGGCCATCAAAGATGAAAAGTCCGAAGCAAAAACCGAGTGACAATCATGGCAATTACTGTTACAGATGCGGCCGCGGCCGAAATTAAAAAAATCCTCTCCGACCAGGGCATGTCCGATCAGGCGGTGCTGCGTGTCGGCATCAAGGGACGAAATGCGCAAGGGTTTAATTACACGCTTGATTTAACAGAAGTGCGGCACGATGACGATGTTATCTTTCAGTCGCACGAAATCACCATAGCATGCGATCCGGTGAGTTTGCCAAGCCTTGATGGTACGGAAATCAATTACCGCGACGACACGGCCGGGCGGGGATTTGTTTTCAAAAACCCAAACTCGGTTGCACTACCTGTTAATGCCACACCGCCGACGCCCGGCGCCAACCCTCCGCCGCAGACACCCGGCGGTGACGGACCGGCCGCGGCAACAGAGTTTATCTCATCGATTGAAAATAAGGCGATGGAGGCCGATATTACGGAAAAACTTCGCGGCATCTTCGACCCCGAAATCCCAGTAAATATTTATGACCTCGGACTCATATACCGCATTGAAATATCCGCCGAAAAAGATGTGGTGGTCGATATGACGCTCACCGCTCCCGGCTGCCCGGTTGCAGGTACCATGCCGCCACAAGTTCAGCAGGCGGTTGCCACCGTGGATGGCGTCAAATCTGCCAAGGTGAATTTGGTGTGGGAACCGGCGTGGAATAAAGACCGCATGTCGGAGGTGGCCAAACTTCAACTGGGCATGTTTTAATGGTGTGTCTTGTGCAGTGTGAACGTTTGCGTCGCACAATCTTTATCGTGTGCAGCCGCCGGGCTTGAACCGGCGTTGCGGTTTGCGCGGTTGGACGCACACCCTGCATCCGCACCCCGGCGAAAATTGGAACCATCGTGAACGAACGCACGGGGACCCGCAATCAACGTTCCACGGTTTACCGCCGTGGCCCGGCGACGGCGCTAAACGAGGGCGGGCTGCGGTGTTTATCGCCGTGGCCGTTCAAAAATCGGCATAAAATGAAAAAAAGCCGTGTGGAGGAGGGTAATTCCACACGGCCTGGCGGAGGAGGAAACGAGATCGTTTTTGGCATCCGTCGGTACCTCGACATACCAGTTCCAGTCGCCACCTGAAACCCTTACCCAACGGAAGCCCCTATAAATTCAAGCCAAGCGGGCGGGGCCACAAACTCCTGCCCGCTGCAGTTCGCCGCGCTTTTTACTCCTGCGTCGGCCGTCTGTCTGTCGCCACTCACCGCGACATGTATTATTAAAGCAAGCGTCATGCCAGACGAGTTTCATATCGGCAGATACTCCATCACATTCATTTTTCAGCCCGATTGATGCCCAATTATTGGACTTTTCCCCAAAATGATATCTTGATTCCATGCACCAGCCTGAAAGTGACGCCTTATTTACATGCGATAGGGAGCTGGATTGATGCATAAACAGGCAAACGGAGCATGTTTGGCGCGGCCACGAACCGACGACAACTTTCCATTCCCCTCCTGGCCAAGCAAAAATGCAAGGAGAGTTGCTCAAAATCGACAAACCGGCGAAAGTGTACTGTGTACGCCCGACTGAAGAATCGGGAATGATGGTGGAAGGTGTAAATATTTGACGGATGAAGCTCTCAATACAACCGGGGCCTTCGGGTATCTGAACCGCATTGAACGCATTGGCTTGGTCATATTGCTTTTGGGTGTGGTGATCTTTGGTGCGGTAACGGAAGTTCGCTCTGCTTTTCTCAAGCGTCGCATGACCGATGTGGATACCTACTTTCGGGCCGCTTGGGCGATTCGGGTACACAAAGATCCTTACAACGTAACGGATACCAATGGATGGCATTACAACTACCCCCCGCTCTTAGCGGTGGCGCTTTGGCCGCTGGCGGACGCGCCGACTGGCCAATCCCGCGCCGGGTTACTGCCGTACGCGGTAAGCGTGGGAATTTGGTACGTGATAAGTGTGGTTGTCATTTGGTTGGGGGCGTGCTTTATAGCCCACGCCTTCGAAAAAAGCAGTTCCGACCCCATGGTGCAGACGCAAAAACGTTTTTGCCGTCGCTGGTGGGGGTTGCGCATTTTACCCATATTGGTATGCCTGCCGGCGCTGGGTCGCGCGCTGGCGCGGGGACAGATCAACTGTGTGCTGCTGATGTTATTTTGTCTGGCCGGCGCAGCGTTAACGTATCGCAAGCAGATTGCCGCCGGTTTTTGGCTGGGACTTGCGGCTGCTATTAAAGTTTTCCCTGCCTTTTTGCTGCTTTACGCCGTATGGCGTCTGCGGTTTCGTATGCTGGTTGGAGCCGCGGCAGCATTGCTGCTGGGCGTTATTGTCATCCCGGCGTTGGTCATGGGACCGCATCACGCGTACACGGGCGAGTCGCGTTTCATGCAGGTGGTGATTGAACCGGCATTGGGGTTGGATCACAATACGTCGCGTGATCGTGAATTACTGGATATTAACAAGACCGATTCCAATTCATTCGAGGCGATGATCGACCATACCGTGCACTTCGGCGAGCACGCACCACCGCCTGCCACCTGGATGAAAATTGCCCACTGGTCTATCAGTGCCGTATGTGTGCTTATTACCCTTCTGGTGGAAGTGAAAACGCGGCAGCATAACCCGCTGCATCGAAATTTATTTCTCGGAGCGCTGATTACCATCATGATGCCGATAGTCCCGATTTGTCATCCACATTATTACTGCATGGTGCTGCCGTTGGTGACGACACTGCTGGCGGTTAAATGGGAAAAAGACCGGAAGCTTCCTATTGGCTGGCCATTGGGGTTGGTACTTCTGTTTTTTGCTGCGTCGCACATACTGACGGTTTTGCCGCCACCATTCTACATTCTGCGAGGCTTGGGGCTTGTGACCTATGCGGCCTTGGTATTGTGGGGCGCTGCGTTGGTAATGATGTGGAAGCTGCCACGGCTGGTACCGGCAGCCGCCGTACTGCCCGCCATACAGGGGTAAAACAGGCGACTGCAACGCGGGAGGCATAAATTTAGAGTACCGGTAGAAATGATATCGTTTTCGTGGCACAATACGTCGCCAACTGAATGTGTGTTAGCCGGGTTGTAGCTGCCATGACAGATTTTATCGATCAATCATTAAAAGACTCGCTGGAAGCCCCACGCATGCAGTTTGTGGACCTATGGGGACAAATGGCTCAGCATTGGGGCATTAACCGCACCATGGCGAAAGTACATGCCCTGCTGATGGTCGCACCGCAACCATTGACCGCCGAAGACATTATGGAAACGCTGCAGATTTCTCGTGGCAATGCCAGTATGAATCTGCGAGAGTTGATCAACTGGGGGATTGTCCGACGCACCAGTATGGCGGGTGACCGTCGCGATTTTTTTACGTCCGAGGCGGATGTGTGGGTGATGTTTCAAAACATCATGCGTGAACGCAAACGCCGCGAACTTGATCCTCTGCTGGACCGCATTGGCAAGTGCATTGAAGCGGCCGGTCAAAAACCGCTTCACCCCGAGGACGCGGCTGCACATGCAGCTTATGTGGCAAAAATGACCGAATTGCTGCAGTTTTTCACCGTATTTCATAAAATATTAGGAAAGGCGATTGACCAACAACCAACGATTTTATCCCGCCTGACCCAGATGGTTGATAAAATGATCTAGTGCTCTGTCACGTCTACCAATTAGGATTGACGGTGGGCTAGGGGGTTGTG
>DZDI01000259.1 GCA_022730455.1 Phycisphaera mikurensis
GAAATTCGACTCTGTGCATTACGACATATTTGAATATGTCGTAATGCACAACCACGTCCACCTTCTCATGGCCCAGCGCGAAAACTACGCCATCGCTGATATCATCAAAGGCTTCAAAAGTTTCACCGCCCGTGAAATCAACCGCAAACTTGGCCGCGAAGGCCAACTCTGGCAGGAAGATTATTGGGACCGCTATATTCGCAACACCCGCCACTTTGAAGCAGCCACCCGATACATCCACGAAAACCCGGTAAAAGCCGCCCTCGTCCCCCACGCCACCAACTGGCCCTGGAGTTCCGCGAACAACGCGTCCGCCCTGGGATCGCGGGTGTCCCCACCCGCACATAAAAAAGCAACAGCCAAGACCGCCCTGGGAGCGCGGGTGTCCCCACCCGCCGTTTCCCCGACACCGTCATCCCTACCCACAACCAAAAAGGAAACGGCTAAAGCCAACGCCGGCACCCTCGGCCTCGAAGCCACCCTCTGGGCCGCCGCCGACAAACTCCGTGGTCACATGGACTCCGCCGAATATAAACATGTCGTCCTCGGCCTCATTTTTCTAAAATACATCTCCGATGCGTTTCAGGAACAATACAACGCCCTTCAAGCCGAACCCAATGCCGATCCCGAAGACCGCGATGAATACACTGCCAAAAATGTCTTCTGGGTGCCCAAATCCGCCCGCTGGCCAGCACTGCAGGCCGCCGCCAAACAAACCGATATTGGCCGGCTCATCGACGACGCCATGATTGCCATCGAAAAAGAAAATATCAGCCTTAAAGGCGTGCTGCCCAAAGATTATGCCCGCCCGGCACTGGACAAAGCCCGCCTTGGCGAACTTATTGACCTGCTTTCCAACATCGGCCTTGGCGATGCTGCCGCCCGTTCCCAAGACCTTCTTGGCCGCGTCTACGAATACTTTCTGGGCCGATTCGCCTCCGCAGAAGGCAAAGGGGGCGGCGAATTTTACACGCCTGCCTGCATCGTTAAATTACTAACCGAAATGATTGAACCCTATCATGGCCGCATCTTTGACCCCTGCTGCGGTTCCGGCGGCATGTTCGTGCAATCTGAAAAATTTGTTCTCGCCCACGGTGGCCGCATCGGTGATATCGCCGTGTATGGCCAGGAATCCAACCCCACCACATGGCGGCTGGCCAAAATGAATCTCGCCATCCGCGGCATTGATGCCAATTTAGGCCCGCACCATGCCGATTCCTTCCATCAGGACCTTCACAAAGACCTCAAAGCCGATTTTATTTTGGCCAATCCCCCATTCAACATGAGCGATTGGGGAGCCGACCGCATCGCATCCGATCCACGCTGGAAATTCGGCGCGCCCCCCAATGGCAACGCCAACTACGCATGGATTCAACATTTTATCCATCACCTCGCCCCCGGCGGCATCGCCGGATTCGTTCTCGCCAATGGCTCCATGAGCTCCAACGCCTCTGGCGAAGGCGACATTCGCCGGGCCATCATTGAAGCCGATCTGGTCGATTGCATGATTGCCCTTCCGGGTCAACTTTTCTACACCACCCAAATCCCTGTTTGCCTCTGGTTCATCACCCGCGGTAAATCCGACGGCAAATTTCGTTCCCGCAAAGGCGAAATCCTGTTTCTGGACGCCCGCAAGCTCGGCACCATGACCGACCGCACCCATCTTAAACTCACCGCTGATGACATCACCAAGATTGCAGATACCTACCACGCCTGGCGCGGCGAAAAAGCTGCCGGAAAATATGCGGACATCGCCGGTTTCTGCAAATCCGCCAAAAAAGCCGAAGTCGTATCCCATGGCTACATTCTCACGCCCGGCCGTTACGTCGGCGCCGCCGACGTAGCCGATGACGGCGAACCATTTGATCAGAAAATGAAACGCCTCACCGCGACACTTTCGCAGCAGTTCGCCGAATCAGCAAAACTGGAAAAAGAAATCTGCAAAAACCTCGCCTCCCTCGGCTTCCCGTTGGAGGAAAAATCATGAACAAAGTATTGGGACCGCGGACGTCCCCGTCCGCCATGGGAGCGCGGGTGTCCCCACCCGCACATAAAA
>DZDI01000260.1 GCA_022730455.1 Phycisphaera mikurensis
TGACAGAGCACTAGCGCTTTGCCACGCCGCAACTCAAGCGTATGATTCCATGTCGCTGAATTGAGCGGAAAGGAAAAGTTCAAGCATGGCCTTATACGATTCAAAGGGAAATATGATTCTGCCCATGGGACCAAGCATGGCGGATTCAGCTATTCATTCATTGCCGTATTTGGACGGCCGGATACCGGACGGGGCAAATCCTCGAATGGCGGGTGATTACCAGCGTTGGCGTCAGATGACAGTCGATGAAATGCTGCTGGAGAACCGGGTGATCTTTCTGGTAGGAGAGATCAATTACGGCTCGGCGATGAATGTCATTATGCGATTACTTTATTTACAGTCGCTGCGTAAAGACCAGGACATCCATCTGTATATCAATTCGCCGGGTGGGTCGGTGGATGACACTCTTGCGATGTACGACACCATGAAGTTTTTGTCGTGTGATGTCTGCACGTATTGTGTGGGCCAGGCGATGAGCGGTGGTGCCGTGGTGCTGGCGGCAGGGGCCAAAGGCAAGCGTTATGCATTGCCGCATGCCAAAGTGATGATCCACCAGCCTTTTGGCGGCATTTACGGCCAGGCGGCGGACATTGCCATCCAAGCCGAAGAAATATTAAAAACCAAGGAGATGCTGACGAGTTTGCTCTCACAGCTTACCGGCCGACCACATGATCAGGTGGCGGAAGATCAGGAACGGGATAAATATTTTGACGCCCAAGCCGCCAAGGATTACGGCTTGGTGGATGAAGTACTTGTTGAGATTAAACCGGAGGCCGTGGCCAAGCCCTTGTAGGAATCGCAGCGGGTGCCGGCTTGCCGCAACACAGTTCCCCGGCAATGTGAGGGTGGACTTTGATAATCGCCTTTGATGGCTCACCGCTGGTCACGCGCTCGATAACCGGTGTTGAACAACGGGCCAGAAATATTGTTTCGGAATTGGCGTCGACACCCGTGCATGATCAATACGTACTCGTCCTGCAGGAAGGTCTAGAGCGGGATCAGGCGTTTGACGGATCGTTTATTGATCATCTGCCGGGTCATTTTCGGCATGTGTGGTGGTCTCCCCCACCGACATTCGCCAATCGGCTGAGCCGTGCGATTGGTAAACCATTGATAGGCTTTTCACCGGCCGACCCGTCATGGAATATCTTTCACAGCTTTGGCCCCACATTACCCATGCTGCATGATGTCTGCATGTCATGCACGGTGCACGATCTAGCCAATGAATTGGACGCCGAAGTGCGGCGAACCGCGGGGGCCGGTAAAAAACGGCAAGCCATGCGATTCGCTGTTCAAAGATCGGCATTGGTGGTAGCCGTCTCGCGGCAGACGGCTGCAGACGTGCAGGCGCTGTTTCAAGTGCCAGCCGACCACATTGCAACGATCCCTAATGGCATCAATCCGATTTTCACACCGGTATCGGTTGAAAGTATCCGAGAACTATTAAAGGAGAAATACCAGTTACCGCGGCGTTATGCGTTATTAGTAGGATCGGACATTCCCCGCCGCAACTATCCATTGGTTATCGAGGCGCTGACCAGGCTCTTTCCAGTCGAACCTGCCCTGCGGGTCGTGTTTGCCGGTCGACAGCAATGGGCACAGTCCAGCCTTTATCAGCGTGTTCGGGAAATGGGCCTGCTGGAGAGGTGTGTGTTTATTGATTCGCCAGGCGATGAAGAGCTGGCCCAGCTTTACCGTGATGCGACGATCACCATCTGCGGGTCCAGCTTTGAAGGCTTTGGCCTCTCGGTGCTGGAAGCGGAGGCCTGTGGCTGCGCCGTGGCATGCAGCGATATGGTGTCGCTGCGCGAATTAGCGGATGACGCTGCCGTCTATTTCGCCCATGATGACATCGCCTCCATGGCAGAGGCTATTAAAATGCTATTGGATGATGTGGACTACCGCAAATTACTCATTGCACGCGGTCTTAAGCGGGCGGGACTCTATTCATGGAAGACCGCCGCCCAGCGGCTCATCGGGGCATTGGAGAATACCGTCCATCAGGCCGCCGGGAAGCAGTTTTCGTAAACTTAGGACTCGCGAAATAATAACT
>DZDI01000261.1 GCA_022730455.1 Phycisphaera mikurensis
CCGGTGCTGCTGCCCGAAAAAATTGCCACGGCCCACTGGCCTGCCTCATTGCCCGCCAGAGATTAGAACCTCGCACCTAAATCGTATGCTCAAACCGGCTGCACGATCCACTGCCCGGCGACAGGCGGGCAAGAACGTTGCAGGTTATAATCCTGCAGTGATGAAACCGGTGATGAACGCTGCACAGATTGCTGAATCGCTTAAAAATATCAAAGACCAGATTTTAGTGCACCTGAAAAATGAATCAGTTGACGTATCCACATTGGCACTGGTGGGCATTCGGCGCCATGGTGAAATCCTGGCCAGCCGCCTCGGTGCTCTCCTTGCACCAGAACTCGGTTGGACGCCGCTCGTTGGGGCACTGGACATCACCTTATACCGAGATGATGCGATGCGGGCACCGCTCACCATTCCGCTTGGGACGGATATGGATTTTCGGCTGGATGATCGCCCCGTTATCCTCGTCGATGATGTATTGTTCACCGGCCGATCCGTACGGGCGGCATTGGACGCCATGGTAGATTTTGGCCGTCCGCGCTTTATTCGCCTTGCAGTCCTTTTCGATCGCGTGGGCCGCGAATATCCAGTTGCGGCTGACTTTGTCGGTGAGACGATCCATGTGGACCGTCGTTCCGTGATCGGGGTTGAGTTAAAACCGATGGATACCCTTGACCAAGTGGTGATTAGGCCAACCCGTGAGAAGAAAGGCTAAAGCCGTGACATTAGCTCAGCAACACTGGACGCGCCCCCATCTGCTTACGCTTGAAGAACTTACATCCGATGAAATATCCGCAGTGCTTGATACAGCGCGGGCACTTAAGGAGGTCTCTACCCGCAGCATTAAAAAAGTGCCGGCGCTGCGTGGCAAAGTAGTTGTAAATCTATTTTTTGAAGACTCCACCCGCACACGCACCAGTTTTCGACTAGCCGCCCAGCGGATGAGCGCTGATGTGGTCGATTTTACCGTGTCCACCAGCAGCGTCAGCAAGGGAGAGACACTCGCTGACACCGCCCGCAATATTGAGGCCATGGGTGTTGATGCGATTGTCATCCGCCACCGCAGCAGCGGAACACCGGAGGTATTAAGTCGGCAGGTTTCTTGCAGCGTTATTAACGCTGGTGACGGGTCGCATGAGCACCCCACTCAGGGCCTTCTGGATGTTTTTACCATTCAGGAATCGCTGCGAAATAGTGGCCGCCAAATTTCCGATATTCATGTGGCCATCGTTGGTGACATCATTCATTCCCGGGTGGCACGGAGCAATCTATGGGCGCTGACCAAACTCGGTGCCAAGGTGACGCTGGTTGGGCCAAGCACCATGTGCCCCAAGTCTATGGAAAAACTCGGTGTCGCGGTAAGTCACGATCTGGACTCCGTGTTACCGCACGTAAACGTGGTGAACATGCTTCGTGTGCAGTTTGAGCGGCTCACCTCGGCAGCATTTCCCTCCCTGCGAGAATATCACCATCTTTTCGGCCTGACCGAGGCGAGGCTGGCCCATTGCAAGCCAGATATTCTGGTGCTGCACCCCGGGCCTATGAATCGCGGTTTGGAAATCAGTTCAGCGGTGGCGGATGGGCCTAAATCTGCCATTTTGCAGCAAGTGGCCAATGGCTTGGCCGTGCGGATGGCCGTATTGTATCTGTGCGTTGGCGCTGCAGCAGCCCAATATTAAACGCGGCACAGCACAGGTACCCGCCGTGCCCATGGCCGCGACCGCGCGATGGATTCCGCGTTTTTACCTTGCGCTTCATCTGGATTCAGGCTTGTTGCGTCAATCCGCACCCATCGCCAGGGGTCTGTCCAAGCGACGCCGGTGCCGTTACTGGCCGCCGCCCGCACCTATCTTGTTCAGCTCAGTCTTCGCCCACGCGGCGACTTGGGGATTGCTAGACTTCATCGCCCGGTGAAACCATTTGCTGGCCTTGGCGTAATCCTGCGGCACACCATCGCCGCCCGTGTAGAGAAGGCCGATGAGGGCCATGGCGACGCCGCTGCTCGCCGCCACCGCACTTACCATGCTGCCGTGCGTTATTATTTTTTCATTCA
>DZDI01000262.1 GCA_022730455.1 Phycisphaera mikurensis
GACACGCAGCGGAACGCCTGGTTTCAGCGGCGCCGACCTCATGGAAAATCGGGCGACTGCTTTGGAGCATGGTGCAGGGTACGCTGTATCGCTATTCCTTCCACACATGGTCGGGCTGGCAGGCGTGGCCGTCGCAAAGCCGCTGACCGCGAGAAATCTGGTATCCTTACGATATGGATGATCTACAATGCCACTCCAGCAAAAACTGTTTATGAACGAGCCACGACCCCGGAGAAATCAAAGATGTCGTATCAACGCTTCGATGATCTACTTGCTGCCATAGCACCACTCCCGGATATTCCTGTAGCCGTTGTGGATGCCGCTGAGGAGCATGTTCTACGGGGTGCCTGCGAGGCTAAGAAACATAGTATTGTCGAACCCGTGCTGATTGGTGATGCCGACAAAATCCGTCATCTACTCCAAGAGATGGGGGCCGATTCGGGCAGTTGTCCCAACTTTCAGATTGTAGCCGCGGACAATCCCGAAGATGCGGCCGACAAAGGCGTGGAAATGGTCCTTACAGGAAAAGCCAAAGCGCTGATGAAAGGACATCTGCATAGCGATACTTTTCTCCATCCCATTCTTGCCAAGCTCCGGACAGAAAAACGTCTTTCCCATATTTTTGTCACCGATATTTCCAGCTATCACAAACTGTTGCTCATTACCGATGCGGCCATCAATATTACCCCGGATTTGTTGACCAAGGCCGCCATTCTGCAAAATGCCATTGATCTGGCCCGTATTCTGGATGTCGCTCATCCCAAGGCCGCCATTCTCTCGGCGGTAGAAGTTGTCAACCCGGCCATTGCCTCAACCGTGGATGCCGCCTGTCTGTCCAAAATGGCAGAACGCGGTCAGATTACCGATGCGCTGGTGGATGGGCCGCTGGCTTTTGATAATGCCATCTCCAAAGAATCGGCGCAGATCAAAGGCATCCGCAGCGAAGTTGCGGGAGATGCCGATATTTTACTGGTACCCGATCTGGTCTCCGGCAATATTCTCGCCAAGGATCTGGAATATCTGGCTGGCGCTACCATGGCTGGCATTGTCATGGGTGCCAGAGTGCCTGTCATACTCCCCTCTCGGGCTGATCCTGCTCGGGCCCGGCTGGTTGCGGCTGCCTTGGCCGCACTCATACATTATCGTCATGCAGAAGCACGCCCGGGATGACAGTCTCTGAGCCGTGCCAAGCCATCGCCACCCCTACCCTCAATCCAGTTGTGGATGTTGCCTACGACATACCGCACCTGATTCCCGATTGGAAAAGCCATGGGGGGGCCGTGGCTTCGTCACGACGGTTTTCTGGCGGTCGCAATCACAGACTTTGCGAGGGCCGGGGTACGGCCAACGCGAGAAAACCCGATTTCTTGCAGGCCGGCGTCCGCGAGGAGGGTTGTAAGCGTGGGGATTGACCAAAATTTGATGTGGCCATGGTCCCAAAGCGCTGTGGCGTGCCGGTCGAATCCACCCAAAACGGCGATCGCAAGGTTTTTGAGGTAGCCGTTATAGGGGGTCGTGATAACCGCCAATCCTCCAGGCTGCAGAAGCGCGGCGATTTGGCCAGCAAATTTCTTTGGAAAATAAAGGTGTTCAACCACTTCCAAGCTGATGACGACCGGAAAGGTGCCGAATCTCGCCGCCAAATCATCGTAGGCCGACCCCAATTGCAAATCCAAATCCGGGTAGGCGCGTTTGGCTTGGCTGATGCCATCCTCCGAGGCGTCGATGCCCCTGACCAGGTATCCCCGTCGCGTAAGCTCGCTGGGCACGTATCCATTTCCGCAGCCGACGTCGAATACCGGCAGCGAACCACCGCCGCGGCGATCCCTCTCGGCGTCGAGTATCTTTAGGACCGCGGGCATGAGGTATGCGTGGGCACAGGTTCGGTTCGCGTGGTCGTAACGGTACCCACGATGCGCGTGCTGCGATTCTGCCATAACATTCGCCCTTTACCTATGATGGACCAACCGGCCGACCAGACGGTGGTTGCGTGATGCCGGCGCCGCTGCCCAATGGTGAGCCACATTTGTTCGC
>DZDI01000263.1 GCA_022730455.1 Phycisphaera mikurensis
GCGTTCCTTTGCGTCCTTTGCGGTGAACAGAACCGTTGGCACCGCCATGATCGCAAAGGTCTTAATACGACTTGTTTATATAACTTTGCGTTTCTTTGCGGTGAGAGAAACCATTTGCACCGCCAAGAGCGCGAAGATCGCAGAGGAATGTGGTGACGGCACGAACAACGCGCCGGGCGGTTGGCGTTTACGCTACGCTCGCCATCGGTGCAAGGATTTGACGAATAAGTGAGTCTATTTACGTATCGAGACCATCCATTGGCAAGAGGACACCCGGTGCCTCGACATCCATTTTATCCATTTCCGACGCTGATCACAGGCAGGAATGCCTGTGTCACCTTGATTGCCGGAGCGGATGAGTGTTTCAGTTTCAGGGTGTGGCACAGACATTAGATACGCCCTCGTCGCCGCTTCTTGATGCCCGCCGAAATCCATGCCGTCGCAGTCCCTGTTATTAATCGGACAGACTCTTGGGATGCGCGACCATTGGGCAGAGTGGCGCATGCGGATATACTTCGCGTCACCGCCCGCTGCTGAAAGTGCCAATGGCGTCGCACGGCGCGGGTGTCGGTGCAGATGGCTGTTTTTTTCACCTTGAAGTGGGCGGCCGGCAGGTTTCGGAGAAATGGTGCGGACCGCCAAGAAAATTCAGAATGCTTATACCTACCTGCGGCATGGGATTGAGGTGGGCCGGTTTCGTATTGGAGAACGCATTCCGGCTGAGCGCGACCTGGCAATCCAGTTGAAAGCTTCACGGCCCACCGTTGCCGCCGCGATCCAGCGCTTGGTCAACGAAAAAGTCATTCGCCGCAGCCGCAGAGGGGGATCCATTGTAACCAAGTTCCCGGCGCGGCAGTCTTTGACGTTTGGTGCCATACTGCTGGGCCTCGCCCGCCAGCACGTTGAGGAATCCATATTTAGCACGGTGGGTAACGAGCTCCTATACCGTGCGAGTATTGAGCAATCCATGGTACTGCTGCAGGATCCTTCCTGGTTCGATTACTTGAGTGATCCCGGCCTGTCCGGCCGTTACGAAATGATCGTCGCGCAGTTCATTGCACGTAAGGTGGCTGGAGTATTTTTGATACCCCAGATGGTACCGTCGGAACAATTGGTCTCAATGACGGCCACATCTGTTGAAAAACTGGCCAAAGCAAACATTCCGGTCGTGTTGATCGACGCTGACTTGTACCACTTCCCGGCCCGAAGTCGATTTGATCTCGTCGGTATTGATAACCTGCACTCCGGTTATCTTCTGGCCGAGCACTTCCTCAATATGGGTTGCCGTAAAATTGACTTTTTTGCGTTGCCCAATCGTCATCCGACGCAGGGGGCCCGCATCGACGGCTTTCTGAAGGCACTGGAAGCCCACGGCCTGCATCCTGACCCGGCCTGCATCCATTACGGCGATCTGCACCGCGGTGATTTTGTGGTCACAA
Source organism: Phycisphaera mikurensis (assembly GCA_022730455.1). Lineage (GTDB taxonomy): Bacteria > Planctomycetota > Phycisphaerae > WQYP01 > WQYP01 > JAJZGD01. The sequence goes on from DZDI01000263.1 coordinate 1,440, forward strand.
CGTTGCGCCAAAGGCAGCCGGAAGCTGTACTGGTTGTCAACGACTTTAGTGCGGCCTCGGTGATGCGGATGGCCTTGGCGGCGGGAATAAAAGTCCCGGAGCAACTACGCATCGGCGGCTTTGATGACCTGCCCATGGCTTCTCATTTAGCGGTACCTTTGACCACCATTCGGCAACCGGCAGCGGGAATCGGGGCCATCGCGTGGCAGACCATGCTCCAGCGGCTCAGCGAACCACGGCTTCCCCCGATGCACGTTGAATTAGCCGCGGAATTAATTGTCCGTGCCTCCTCCGGCTCCCCTATTGACCAGCCAGGTAAAGACTAATACGCAGGCAAACCAGCCGATGGGTATGCATCGGATTTCTCACAGGCGGGGCGTTTGCGGCTCGCCGCCGGGCGGCACGGCTTTCGTCCGGCCCCTGCGGCGCGGCTTCCTCGGCGTATCATCTCCGCCAGATATGCGCTCGCCGTCGCTTCTTGATGCCCGCCAAAATCCATGCCGTCGCAAGCCTGTTATTATTTGGACGCACTTCTCGCCGGGCTTGTACCGGCGCGTTTCTCGACAGGTGGTCAAAATTTAGTGGTAAGG
>DZDI01000102.1 GCA_022730455.1 Phycisphaera mikurensis
GGGGGTGGTTGGGGCCATTGCGGCGGCAATCGCCGGGGCGGGCGTGGCGGGCGCATCCGTGGCTTCAAAAAAGAACAAAACCATAACCACCCACGAAAAGGCAATCCAAGACTTGGCCAGCAATGTGACCGACAAAACCAAGTTGACCCCAGCCACGCAACACATAGTCGCAAAAATTGTGGCGGGAGTATGAGCTTGAATACACCTGACCACGCCACCCCTCCGCTTGCCACCCGTTACCAACGAACCATGCTCGCGGTAATTATTACAAATTTATTGGTAACACTGCTGGGAATCAGCTACACGGCCGGTACCCTTGAAAATCAAATTACCACCACCGCCAAGGCAGAAGTCACCCAAGGCCACAAGCTCTCAAGGCTCGCTGACCAAGAACAAAAAACCCGGCGAGAAATCAGCCGCATAGCCCAGTGGATACAGGATCACAAGGGCACCACGGCCATACCGAGCCAATAAAGGAAGCCAGCATGAAACCCATAATCTTTGACGCCATCGACGGCAAATGCTTGGCCACTAAACCCAAAACACCCTACGCCCGCTGCATCACCGCCTACCAACAATTCATTGCCATAGGTTACCACCACGTGCCAAACGTGAACGAACCGGGCGTGAGAGACTACGCCAAACAAGCCCTCGCCCAAAACGCCATCCTAAAACTCGATATCAAACTATGGCCCGCCAACTGGCACTTCATTAACACCGCCATGTACATGGCCCGCGCGGCATCCCCATCCACCCGCATCGGATACTATGGCTCCGGCGTTGTAGGCGGAAATATGCTCATGCAAGCGGTCGCCGGAAATGCCCAGCTATACTCCACCGATTACCGCCTCACCGAAGCCGGCGCGCCCACCAACCGCTTATGCGACTACATTTCCCCCGCATGTTACCTACGGTCAGAACAAACAATGGGCCATTGGGGGTCAATGGCCGGTGCGTCAGTTGCCGCCTCGCGGCAGTGGGGAAAGGCCGTCTATGTGGAGGTTTCGCCCTTCTTTGAAGACAACAACCAGCCCGTACCGCTTGCCAACTGGTCGGCCATGATATGGAGCCTGTTTAGCATAGTCGACGGCCTCATCATTGCGGCGAATATCGACACCCCATGGGACGACAACGCCCCATGGTGGGATGCCCTCACGCGCATAAAGTATTGTTAAATTTTCACTTGTCCTATTAGGAGAAACCACATGTCCAAAGCACACCCCGGCTTCAAAGCCGTACAAAAGAAAATCGCATCAAAAGGCGGCTATAGCATGAAAGTTGCCGGTGCCATCCTCGCATCCCGAACCCGTGACGCTTCCGCCAAAGCACACGAAGCGAACCCACGCCTTGACCGCGTGAAAGGAAAAGCCAAAGGAAAGTAGCGAATGAAAGTTGAAGTTGAGCTAATGCGCCTAATTGAGGCCGTCCGAGCAACGCCAAGGGGGCGTCACCAGTTTCGCATGCGCTATACCGAAGGCTTGACACCGGGTCAAATTCAAACCCAAACCGGGGATAAAATTGACACCATCTACAAGCGTACTATTCGCGTGAAGAAAAGGATTGAAAAAATAGTACATGGAAAATGACCCCACCATCAAAGCGGAAAAACACCCGGTGCCCGGCATATCGCTGGAAGATAAAGACTTCGCCGACGCCTTTCCCACCCTCTCACGCCGCGAACTATGGGCCGCCATCATGCTCGCACAAGGCGTGCCCAAGCTCACCGTGCGTGACCGCCTAAAGTTCAAACGCCCCGCTTTTCTGGCCATGCATAAAAAACCAGAGTTTTACGAAGCCCTCCAATCGGCCCAAGTTGAATTCGTTGCTCAACTTCAAGACTGGTTACGCGGCAAACTAACTAAGCGGCTCAAGTTCTTAGATGACTGCGTAGACAATCCAAAGGTGCCGTGGCGCGAACGCATCAAATGTGCCGCCATGGGAGTCGAACTGGCAGTCGCGCCCAGCGTTCGCCGCATCATGTCCGGTGGCTTGTTTGTCGCCTCCGCACGTGCCCAAATGGAACTACAGGCCATCAACGGAGGGAGTGAAAATGACGTGCCCGACGCTGAATAAGTTCGCTTCCTTTCTCCACGCCATGGAATCGCTGCCTAAGCAGCGCACCACCGCCGTGGCCACCCCGGAGCCGCAGCCGTATCAAGTACCCTTCGTTGCCGATACCGCACCCGTAGTAATCGCCCTCGGCGGCAATCGATCCGGCAAGACAGAAGCCGGGGCAATCAAAGCCGCCACCCGGCTCTTAAGCAAGCCCCCGTGGTATGGAGCACCATTCTGGATTGTGGGGCAATCCTATGAAATGGCTGCGGAAGTCTGCTGGATAGAGAAGCTCTCAAAATACATACCAGAGTCTATGATTCGAGACATTGCATGGATGAGCCAGCGGCTCGGCTGGCCAAAAACTATCATGCTCACCAACGGATGGCGCATCGAACTAAAATCCCAAGAACAGGGCCGCGAAAAGTTCCAAGCGCGCTCCGTAGGCGGCGCGTGGATTGACGAACAATTCTCGGAATCAATCTTCGTTGAAATGTTCGCCCGCACCAGCGAGAGCGCTGGCCAAATATTCGCCACGCTCACTCCCATAAACCCTGACCCTTTCCTACAGGAACGTTTCGAGAACGGCCACGCAGGCTGGTCATTTCACAAGTTCTCCACACGCAGCAACCAATTCTTGCGCGAAGACTGGGTAGACTCTTTCGAAAGCCAAATACCGGATGCCTTCCGAAGCGTGCGCCTGCTGGGCGATTTCGGCGGCTTTGAAGGCACCGTATACCCCATGTTTACACGCAAGCTCTACGTGATTGAGCCGCTGCCGCCCGCATCCATAGTTAATAAATCATGCACCATGGCCATTGACTTTGGCTTCTCCAATCCGTTCGTATGCCTATGGGGATACAAAGACTCGGATGGAGGCTGGACGATTTTCGACGAATACTATCAGCCGCAACGGCGCATGGCCGAGCACTGCACCCAGATTAAAGCACGCAATCAAGGCAGGCACATTGCACGCACCTGGGCTGACCCGGAAGACGCCCAAGCGCGGGCCGAGCTAACCTCCCTTGGCTTATCCACGCTATCGGCCTCCAAGAGCGTGCGTAAAGGCATTGAGGAAGTTCAGCGGCTGATGATGGTGAGGCCGAACGGCGAGCCACGGCTCAAGATTACAAGCAACTGCGTTAACTTGATTCGCGAGCTTTCGTCCTATAGGTGGGAGCCGAAAAGCGAACGCCGCCAGCCGGATCAACCCCTAAAAGTGGATGACCACACCTGCGACGCCCTGCGTTACCTGCTCTTTAGTGAATCGCTGTGGGGTGTTAAGATTCCGGAGGGCAAGCACTTTTCGTCCGGATTGGTGGCCGGATTTTCCGAGGTGATGAATGGCAAAGTCTAGAATCCTACGATACATGGGCGCGCGGCTGAAGGCGTTTCCGAACTTTTTCTTTGGCAGCGAGAGCCGCGTAAAGCGTGATGGCTTTGGCTCGATCACCGGCGGCGACAGCCTGTTTAACCCGGCACAACCACGCACATCACCCCTCCAGCACGGCAACGCCAGCGCCTTTTTCTCGGCCATAGTACAAATTGCCAATGACGTTTTAATACAAGGCGACATTGCGTACCGCACCAATCGGCAAATGGCCGTGCAAATGATGCGTGATGTGATGATTCGCCAGCCTCTGGAACGGCGTATGAAGGCCGTGTCGCAGCAGGAATGGAAGATTGAAGCTGACGCGGACGCATCCCAAGACATACACGATGCGGCCAAATACCTTGACCTGATGATTCGTAACTCGGAGCGCCTATGTGACCTGTTCCTTTCGCTCTCATGGGCCACGTGGCGCGGCTTGGGAGCGGCCGAGATAAACTGGGTCAATATCAACAATGAGTACTGGCCCGCGAGCTATCGCATCATCAATGGCGACAAGATAATGTTCGATGAATGGGGCAATCCACGCGTACGTACGCGCGAGTTTCAATACGGCGGACGAGAGCTTTCCAAAGAAGAACTGACGCGTATTATTTTGCATACCTATATGCCGGATGACGGCGACTTTTACGAAGGCCAAGAGGCCGATTACCTCTACCGTGGCCGGGGCACGCGTGATGTGATATGGCCCTATTGGTTTCTCCGCAGCCATGCCCTTCAAATGTGGGTGCAATATCTTGAGTCACGCGCTACCGGTATCATTGTCGGGCGCTTCCCGGCCGGTAATGAGCAAGCCCAGCAAGCCATCACGGATGTACTCCAAAACCTATTGAGCAGCAGCAAAGTAGCGCTCCCGGTTTTCGACGATTCCACACCGGGTCAATACGGAATTGAAGCCGTGCAGCTTGGAAACTCATCCGAAAGTGGGCAGGTATTTATGCAGTTCATTGAAGACTGGGCAGGCCGATACATCCGACTATATATGCAAGGTGAGGATCAAGCGAACCAAACCACCGGTGATGGCATGGGCACAGGGCGAGCGAAGGCCCTACAGACACAGTTTCAAGGGATGATTGATTACGACTCCACGATTTTGGAGCAAACATTAACCAAGCAGCTTGTGCATAGGTGTATGGATTACAATCTTCCGAATGTGCCTAAATCAAAGATTCGCTTCCGGTTCCTGCGTTATGACGCGGATTACGACACCATGGAAAAGCAGTTCTCAATCGCGCGTTCACTGGGGATGCCGATATCGAAAACTTGGGCACATAGTCAAATTGGTATTCCTACACCCGCTCCGGATGAGGAAACGTACCAAACCGCAATGATGTCACCGCCGCCGGGTATGTTTGATGAACCGCAGGGATGATCCTATTCTCCGATTGCAGCGGCAGCTTCAGGCCGCCATGCGGCCCATCTACCGCCGGGCCATGATCCGAGCGCTGCTCGGTGACATTGAGGCTTGGGACGAATACACGGATGCAATCGAGAAGCTTTACATGGTTTCCCAGCTTTCAGGCTGGATAAAGGTTCACACTGGCTTATCACGCACTTATCGGTACGCAGACATCACCATAAAGCCCTTTACGAAGGCGTACAATCGACTTATGAACCGAATCCCGGTTCCAAGCCGGGTAATGCGTAAAATGCGAACCACGGCCAAACGGTGGGCATTTTGGATAACCGAAATTGACAACACGCGCGTACTGCAGCAGGTCAAAAAAACTATCGCCGGTGCGATGACCGGCAAGGGCGTACCAACCATACACGTGATCCGCCGCGCGCTCAAAGCCGAGGGCGAGAAGCTCACGGACGCGCGACTTGAAACGGTGGTTCGAACCAACGTTGCAACGGGTTTCATGGATGGCCAGCGCGACGCGATAAAGGAAAATATTAGCTTGATTCCGTTGTTACGGCTGGACGAAATTCACGACAACCGGACGCGCGGCAACCCCAACGGCCTATACCCAAGCCCGGCCCATCCTCATTATCAAATGGATGGCTTCATTGAATCGGCCAATAACCCCGTGTGGCGAACGATATGGCCTCCGAACGGATACAACTGCCGGGCGAGCATTACGCCGATTCCATGGCATGAGGCGGAGGAAATGGGGCTTGTGACCGGCAAGCGAATCAATCAGCAAGCGCTTGCCAAACACAACGGGCGGCGCTGGTATTACATCACCAGTGGCCTATATCCTGACAAAGGCTTTCGCGGCCCAAAATCAAAAGTCTGAAGGTCACCATTGACGGGCAATAAAAAAGCCCGGCAGGAACATGTCTGCCGGGCCGTTTGAGAGGAACTATTTCCTTCATAATATAAACAAACGGTGCCGGTGTCAACTATAAATCCACGGCAGGAAAGAGGACAGGTGACGTTAAAAGTAGCATGGCTACTTTTATGGCTACTTTCAAAATGAGCTTATGAGCCACAGAAGGGCAAAAGCTCATTTTGGATGGCTACCTTAATGGCTACTTTCGCCCATTACCCACCCCTGACGCACTGACGCCCCGCCAACCGGCAGGCGTGGCCATGCGCAAACATAAACTGGCGTGACCAACGACAATTTAGGCGAGCCAAAGAAAAAGTTGAAAGATTTTTCCAGCACCCAGCCAGCAGGCCGAAATGTACCCTTTTGGCTGCTTTTTTGCACAAATTGGCCACCCCACCTTGATCCCTAAGGGCACCCCATAAGCAAAAAATTGGACAGATAACTGTCCAGATGGTCACACCAACTATAGATGGATGAAGTGCCGCTTAGCATCGAAAAGCAGCCCAACGGCAAGTATGCCGTGCGAGGACGCCCAGTGTTCCAAGTGCACCGGCGCGAGGGCCATAGTTTTGATGAACGTTACATGCGTGCCGCCGTGGCTCGCCAAAAGCTGCTCAAAGAAAAAGGCTTCCTACCGCGAGTCACATTCGGCCACACATCCGACGATATCACCGATCCCGGGCCGCCGGTGCTCGGCTTTGCCGACAACTATAGATTCGATTCCAAGTCAGGCTTGCTTTACGCCGACTACATCGACTTGTTACCGGAAGTGGCCGAGGCCCTTAAGGACAACCAAATACCCGGCGTATCGTGCGAGCCGAACTTAGACCGCCCAGAAATAAACGTAATCGCCCTATTGCGGGGCAAACCGGGATGGCTCAAGTTGCCGGACGCCCGATACGCCGACCAAACCCAGCGTTTCAGATATGCGAATAGTGAGAAAGTATTAAGGAGTTTCAAAATGAGTTTAAACAAAATCAAGTCAGCCAAGGCGAATCTCAAGTCTGCCATCCAGCGGTACGCCGAGGCCGATTTAGATACAAAGGTTGACCCGGCCGAATTGCAGGACAAAGAAAAGATTCGGAAGATGATTGAGGAAATATTAGGCCGCTGGGGTGAAGAATATGAAGCCCAACTGGATGGCGCCAAGGACGAAGACGAAGACGACGACGAAGACACGGTATCAAAGGCCGACGAAGCTGGCCCTAAGGAGGACGCCCCGGACGTTGAGCCGTACGTAAATCCCAAGGGAGAAGAAGCCATGGCCATGTGGGGCCGGGTGCGGGATGCCGGTGGCAAAATCGACAAGGATGGCAAATATGACCGCGAGGACATGGAAGGCAACTGGCCTACAGGATACAAAAAACATGCCGACAATGCCAAGGTGATGCGGTATATCGAAATGCTGCGGCGCGAAGTGCAAACTATTAAAAATGACAAGATAAAGTCAGAGTACGTGCTTCGTTACACGGAAGCGCTCCCCGGCTCGGATGCCAAGGGGCGAGCCGCAGCCGTGAATCAGGTCATGTCGCAGCACCCCTCAAAGCGTGAGGAATTGTTTGCCCTATTGACCAAGCGTGGCCCGTCGCTTTCTCCGATTAACAACGGCGACTTGCTGCGGTATGCGGATGACGCGAACGACGAAGACAGGAAGTTTGAGGCTTTCTACGCAGAGAAGAAAGACAACTTCAAGGGCGACAAAATCAAAGCCCGGCGTGAATTTGCTCGGCTCCATAGCCGGTGATGGATTTAGTATTTTTTTGGTAAGACTTTCAAGGAGTTAGAAAATGGCGTTTTCAGGCCCAGTTATGGCACCCCTTTCAATGGTGGCCGATGGCACATTGAATCCCTTTTCGTTTGTAGTTTTGAATGCAGCCGTTGGACATTCTGACCTTGGCGTAGTTGTCGCCTCCACGGCTGGCGCACAAGTGCTCGGCGTGACCGACAACGGCGGCCAGCCCGCAGCCGGACAGGGCGTTGAAATTGCAAACAAGGGACGCGTTCAGATTCAGCTTGGAGCGGCCGCATCAGGTGTGGTGCCCGGAACAATCTTGCAAACGGACGCACTTGGCCTTGCGGAGAATTACGTAGCGGGAACCGGCATAGTGGCCGCTGCCATGGCGTGCGAAGCTGGCGCCGCTGGTGATGTGATTTACTGCGTTCTGTTTTAATCGAGTGTAAGTATTAAATTTTCAAATTAACCTTTTAGGAGAAAAGAAATGGCGTACCAAGTAGGCGAAAATGTGGAGCGCATCACGCGCGACGTGTCCGGGCGGCTGTTGAATGCCGAAACGGGGCGAGAGCTTTATTCACCAACGGCTTCAGGTTCGGACATCATGTTTCGAACCGGCAACACGAATAATGTTATTCGCTATGTGGATGTAATGGCCGCAATCAAAACGAATGGCAACGTGCTTAGGTACGCCAACCAATACCCCGGCCCGACGAATGTGCACGTTGAAAAGGCACTTAGTGATTTTGCCGTTGGATACGAAATCGATTCTGGCTTATTTGTCGCGCCGGAGATATCGAAAGTACTGACCGTGACCAATCGTACGGATCAATACTTTGTGCTCGCTCGCGGTGACGTGCTGCGTCAGTACGGAACTAAGCTGAAGCGTGGCATTGGTGCCGTGGCGAATGACGGCCAGCAGGGCTTCTCGCTCGCGCAGTACGCGGCGATTGATTATGCCTTCCGTGATTTCCTTCCCGATAAAATCGTTGCCAACGCTGACGAAGCGCTTCAGCTTACGCAGCAAACCACACGCTTCCTAACTGATGTGATGGATTTCGGATGGGATCAACGCGTAATTACGCAAATTGAAGCCATTACCCAAACGGCCACATTTGCCGACTTGGTTCCCGGTGTTAGCGGCCCAACGATTGGAACCTCGACCATATCGACTCCCTATATCAGCACCGCGATAAACGCGGCCATAGGGCAGGCACAGCTTCAGAACAATGGATACACTCCGAACACCATTGTAATGAATGCGACAACGGCCCGTAAGCTTTCCATATCGCCCCTAATCCTCGACCAGACAGTTTACAGCCCCGGCGGCGAAGCCATGATCAAAGTGGGTGGCCTTACAAGCCCTATCAATCGGCTGTCAGGGCTGCCGGACTCTTATCTTGGACTGAAAGTTGTCGTTGTCAATATCCCAATCAACACCGCTGCGGTGGGTGCGGATGATGTATTCGGCACCTTGCTGGATGGCTCGATTGCTCTGCTCTACACCGAGGAACCGTCACGGCGAACCCGTAACTTTTCAACCACCTTCCGCGTAGGCGGCATCAACGTTCGAACCTATAGGGATGAGCCACGGCGTGGCACGTTTATCGAAGTGGAAATGGATCAAGTTGAAGCGGTTACCAATCCCCACGGAGCGTTTTTGATTACGGCGGTCAGTTAATAGTCAACTGGAGTTCCGGTGTGTCCGTTTATCCGAGCCAGTATGCGAGCGTAGCTCAAATTCAAACAAGGTTCGATATACGGACACTTGCCGGGGCATCCACGGATGACGGCAGCGGCGTATTAAACACCGTTAATCTAAATGACGTGCTGCAGGATGCTTCCGCCAAAATCACCA
>DZDI01000103.1 GCA_022730455.1 Phycisphaera mikurensis
ATGCCCGCCAAAATCCATGCCGTCGCAGTCCCTGTTATTACTTGGACAGGCTCCCAGGCAAAATCCAGTGGTATGGAGACTCTGGCTCACTGCCTGTAAAATCTTACGGTATGAAAACCGTTGCGTTCCAACAGTGTATCAATCCGCAGTGCGCGGCAACATTTGACGTGGGCCAGACGCTTACCGGATGTTTAAAATGTGGCGACTTGGTTGACATCCAATACGACTGGTCGACTGCCCGCCTCCCCAAAAACCTGCAGGAGTTCCAGGTACGCTGGCAGCATCGGCGGTTCCCGCTTGATTTCTCCGGCGTTTGGCGCTTTAGAGATTTATTACCCTTTGCCTCCGATGCCATGATATGCACCATCGGCGAGGGACAAACATTTCTTCAAAACGCGGTCTGCCTGGGTAACCATATCGGCATGTGGCCCGGGCAACTCTGGCTGCAGTATGAGGGGATGAATCCATCTGGCAGCTTTAAAGACAATGGTATGACCGCCGCGTTTACCCATGCGCGGCTGGTGGGGGCTAAGCGCGTCGCCTGCGCCAGCACCGGCAACACCTCCGCATCGCTGGCCCTGTACGCGGCATCCAATGGATTTCAAGGCATCGTATTTATCGGCTCGGGTAAAATTGCGTTCGGAAAATTATCGCAGGCCTTGGACTATGGGGCGAAAACGCTGCAAATTGATGGCGATTTCGACACATGCCTGCGCCGGGTTCGAGAGGTCGCCACGCAATTGGGCCTCTATCTCATGAACAGCGTGAATCCATTTCGGCTCGAGGGCCAGAAGTCGATAATGTTCCGCATCCTAGAATCACTCAGTTGGCAACCTCCTGATTGGATTATTGTGCCGGGAGGCAATCTCGGCAATTGCTCCGCCTTCGGGAAAGCATTTCTGGAACTCAAAGAACTTGGTTTTATTAAACGCATACCCCGTCTTGCAGTCGTTAACGCCCAAGGCGCCAACACCCTGCATCAGTTGTATACATCCGGATTGCGCTGGAACGGTGGAGATGTCAATGAAGACATTATTCACAGTTTCTACGCTGAACTGGATCGTAAAGGGACGCATCCGCATACCATCGCTTCCGCGATTGAGATAGGCCGCCCCGTTAATTTGAAAAAAGCTTTACGGGCATTAGACGTGATGCATGGTGTCACCTGCGAAGTAAGCGATCAGGAGATTCTGGAAGCCAAAGCCTTGATCGGTCGGTTTGGCCTGGGATGTGAACCCGCCAGCGCCGCCACCATTGCGGGGCTTCAGCGGATGCTTAAGTCGCAGGTTATTTCTCGCAGTGATCGCGTGGCGTGCGTTTTAACGGGCCATGGCTTGAAAGACCCCGACGCCACGGTCTACTACCACACGGGCATCAATACCAAACTGGCCCGCCCACCGGTTGCCGAGGAAACATGGGGAATGCGGGCCAATAAACCCATTCGGGTCGCCGATGATCTGTCCGCCATCGTTGACGCCATCGGTGCGGCAGGTGATATGGATTCTTCGGGCGCAAGTGGTTACGTACCTACATCTGAAGATCTGCCGTTTGTTGAATATTAATGAAGTTAATGAACATCGCCGCTGTGCGAGTTTAATAATATGGATTAAATAATAGCTGTGGCTTTATCGCAAAATCAAAATTGGAACGTTGGAAATGTGGATGGCCAGTGCGCCGCCTGTCAGACTCGGCTGCCGCCTGCAACCTCATGTCGGGCCGTGCTGAGTGAAAATTCCCCCGCTGCGGTCCGGCAGACCGGTCTGCCCTTTCGTCGGGAGAATTACTGTGAAGCGTGTTGGCAGGCGCGCAGTGCCGCGGGACCGCTGGATGGTGTTTTTTCGCACTGGCAAACCTCCGTGCCGGAACCTGACCGCAAGCCAAAATTGCTGGTGGACGATTATGTGCTGGTAGATCTATTCACCCGCTTGGGCGAGCACGCGGAGAGCGCTAATTTACGTTTCCGCTTTGTCCTGGCGCTGCTGCTTATGCGCAAACGCATTTTGCGTTATGAAGCATCCGAGCCATTAACAGAAGACCGTCGCATGGCACTGAATGTGACGAACGCCGGATCAGAATTATGGCGGATGACGCTCAAGGGGGAACCCGTGGCAGTCATCAATCCAATACTCACCAGTGAACAGATCGTTGAAGTATCTGAGCAAATATCCACCATTCTTGCCGAGACCATTTGACCGCCGAATTCAATAATGCCTGATGGCCCGCATGGTACGTCATTCTCGCCTTGTACAAAGGGTTTCCTGCCATCTCACAATGAGCGGCAGCCGTTGTCATATCAAGGCCTCGCAACGCGTCGCACCTATTGCATGTGCCGGAATAACCATGATGCGGCCAATAGACAACCAACGGCAATGATGGCCATGGGAAACAGTTCTGGTAGCAATTGATGCACATTGGCACCTTCAAGAAATGCCTCTCTGACGGCCTGAACGTCGTATCGCAATGGGTTGAGCAGTGTGATTTCCTGCACCACCCTGGGCATGTTCGACACTGGCGTGGCCAGACCAGATAACAGTGAACATGGCATCACCAGCACGAAAGTTCCCAGTAACGCCTGCTGCATGGTGGACGAAATGGAAGATACCAGCAAGCCCATGCCCGCCGCCGCAAGAATAAAAATCACAAAAGTCAGAATAATGGCCGCTGCGGTGCCGTAATATGGAACCTGAAACCAATACCGAACAATGATAAAAATTGCCGCGGATTGCCCCAGCCCCACCAGGATCGGCGGAATAGTCTTTCCTGCCATAATTTCCAAGGGCGTAAAGGGTGTGACAAGCAGTTGATCAAAGGTGCCCTGTTCACGCTCGCGGGCCACTGACATGGCTGTCAGGATCATCACCGCCACCATGGTAATGAGCCCGATCATGGCCGGGATGATTTGCCAGTGGGAAAGTAAATTCGGATTAAACCATGACCGGATGCGCAGGATCGCCGGTGGGGGGCGTGCGCCGATGATATGTGTAAGCATGAAATGGGTGTTGAACTGATTCACAACCTCATTCAGATAACCAATGGCCAAGGCGGCTGTATTGGAATTGCGACCGTCGGCGATCACCTGCAGTCGTGCGGTCCGGCCAGTGGACAGATCATGCTGAAAATGTCGAGGAATCTGAAGTATCAGCAACGTGCGGCGGGAATCCAATATGGGCCGAGCGCGCTGGATATTACCTACGGAGGCCACGCATGTAAAAATACCCGAACCATTGAGCCGACTGACAAATTGTGCCGAGTCGCTGGAGCGGCTTTGATCCACGAGGACATAAGGAATATTGCTTAAATCAAATGTGCCGGCGTATCCGAAGATAATCATCTGCACTATTGGCGGCACCAGTACCACGAACCGGCTGCGTGGGTCTTTAAATATAGCGATCAATTCCTTGTGAATTAAGGCGAAAATGCGAAATACTGCGTCCATTTCATACCAGCCGTTTCACGGTCAACCGCCGCGTAAGTCCGAGAAAAATAACAGCCATCAAAATCAAGATGGCGGTATTGGGGATAATTACGCTCCAGATGTCTCCAGCCAGAAAAAGGGTCTGCAGCAAAGTCACAAAATATTGTGCCGGTAAAAAGTAGGTAATCACCTGAATAAACGGCGGCATGCTGCGAATATCAAAAATAAAACCAGAGAGCATCATCGCCGGTAGAAAAGTCAGCAGCAATGCGGCCTGGCTGGCTATAAACTGGTTTTTTGTCCGGGTTGAAATCAACAGCCCCATACCCAGGGCGACCAGCAGATAAAGCGCTGAAACTAAAAATAATACAAGGAGAGAACCACGAATGGGCACCTGAAATAATATGCGGGCCGCCGTGACCGCAACCGCTAGGCCGATCATACCCAGACAAAAATACGGGATGATCTTACTGATAATAATTTCTCCCGGTTGTACGGGCGTTGCAAAGAGCGACTCAAATGTACCGCGCTCCCATTCCCGTGCTACCACCAGTGCCGTCATCAGCGCGCCGATCAATGTCATGATCAAGACCAGCAGCCCGGGCACCAGAAAATACCGGCTGTCCAGACTGCGGTTGAACCATATTTGCTGTTCCATGCTGACCGGTTGACGGTAATGTTGGCCGTGGGTAAGTTCCCGCTGTGCCAGCCAGATGGCGATGGTGCCACGGACATAATTTTCAATAAGCCGAGCGCGGTTGGCGTCAATACCATTGGCGATGAATTCAATACTGCCGTCATCGTTGTGGAGGTGACGGGAAAAATTATGTCGCAACCGCACGATTCCATCAACGATGCCCGCTGTCATCAGGTTTTCGGCTTTAGCCATGGAATGTACAGCCTGCGGAACAAAAAATGGTGAGCCTGCGAAGGCCCCAAATACCGATTGGGCCGATGGCGAATGATCTTCCATTACAACAGCTATTGGCACGTGGTGAGCGTCCAACGAGAGCCCATAGCCGAACAGCAGAATCAGCAACAGTGGAAGGAAAATGCCCAAGGCAATGCTGCTCGGATCCCGGATCATTTGCTGGGTCTCCTTGCGACTCAGGGCGATGATCCGTCTGACTTTACCAAATGAGGAATTGCGATTCATGCGGCGGCACCCGGTTTCAAAGTGGCTTTCTGTTCTTCCATTACCACTTGAATAAACGCATCTTCAATCGTCGGTTCATTTGTGCCTTGCGCAGCGCCGAGCCTGCGTATCTCTGTGGGGGTACCACCGGCCAGTACGCGTCCGTTCATCATGATGACCATACGATCAGAGTATTCAGCCTCTTCCATGAAGTGGGTGGTAACCACTACTGTAACGCCCTGATCCGCCATCGTGGTAATGCGCTGCCAGAATTCCCGCCGCGCCAATGGATCAACCCCGGAGGTAGGCTCATCGAGGAACAAAATGGTTGGCTCATGGAGCAATGCACAGGCCATCGCCAAGCGGCGCTTAAAACCATCCGGAATCGTTTCAGTGGTGCTTAACAGATGTTTTTCAAGATCAAACTCTTCAATTGCCCATTCGATTCGCTGCTTACGGCGATGGCCGCGTAAACCGTAGGCACTGGCAAAAAAGGCGATGTTATCCTGCACGCTCAATTGGCGATAAAGAGAAAATTTCTGCGCTACATATCCCACCGCCTGCCGGGCGGATGCCCTGGCGTGACGCAGATCATGTCCTGCCACCCGCAGGGTTCCGGATGTCAGTGGCAAGAGCCCGCATAACATGCGGAACGTCGTACTTTTCCCGGCGCCGTTCGGTCCCAGCAAAGCAAAAATTTCTCCTTTACGTATTTCAAAATTCACGTGGTCTACAGCGACAAATTCTCCAAATCGCCGAACCAGATCATGCACCTGCACGACCGATTCACCCGATGGTGCGGCCGTGACTGCCGATGGCGCCAGCGCAGGGGCGGTTGCCAGTTGATTGGGTGTCTTTCCGGTTAATTCTGTTGGATGGCCCCCGGACGCCATGGCTTGCCGCAGCAATACCATAAAACCATCCGCTAGGCGCGGTTTGGTTTTCTTGGCATGGGTCGTCGTTGCGAACGAGGGTAGGGCCGTCACATTCGCATTGAGTACAAGACGGACATCTCCGCCTTCCGGAACGACGTCTGCCACCGTGGGATCTTTCAGCAGCGTTGCCACTAATTGCCGTGGTTTGACTTCAGCGGGGGTAGATAGTTTATAGGTTCGCTCACGGGCATGATTAGCCACCGACTGCGGGGATCCTTCAGTTAGGATTTTGCCGCCATACATCACTACCGCGTGGTTACAAAATTCAGCTTCTTCCAAATAGGGAGTACTGATCAGCAACGTCAACGACTGCTTGTTCACAAGCCTGAAGAGAATCGACCATAGCTCCTGTCGTGATACGGGGTCAACGCCAACCGTGGGCTCGTCGAGTATCAGAAGCTGTGGAGACTGCACCAAGGCGCATGCCAAGCCGAGTTTTTGTTTCATCCCGCCAGAAAGCCTGCCTGCCATACGTTTAGTAAATCGATCCAGATTGGTCATCGCCAATAACTCGGGGTAGCGCTGTTTACGATCCGAAGCAGTTACGCCGTGCATCGCTGCGTATAGATCGAGATTTTCCTGCACGGTCAGGTCTTCATACAAGCCGAATTTTTGAGGCATGTAACTTACCTCGGATTCTGCCGCGTGAGGATGCAGCACGATGTTGTTCCCCAGTACCTGAATATCGCCCGAATCTGCCGGTAACAGACCGGTTATCAGGCGAATCAAGGTGGTCTTTCCAGCGCCATCAGGCCCTACCAGCGCCACCATCGCACCGCGGCGGACTTCTAAAGATATACTCGCCAGCGCCGCAATATCCCCACCGCGCCCGTCGGAAAAGGTCTTGTGCAGACCTCGGCACGCGACAATGAGGTCGGCAGTGGGTGATGTCGTCTCCATATCATGGCCTCTATTGGCTGATTACCGTTTGCGTCGCCGTGACCGAAATGTTAACGGTCGCTGGCATGCCCAGTCGCAGCAGATCATGAGGATCTTTGACATAAACTCGCACTTCATAGACCAAGCTGGTCCGCAACTGTTCAGTTTCGACGGATTTTGGGGTAAATTCTGCAATAGGTGAGATAAATCCTACCCACCCGGCAAATTTTTTCTTGGGAAAACTGTCAACAGTAATCCACGCCTTGGAACCGCTGTGGATATATCCCAGATATTTTTCCGCAATGTATGCCCGTACCCATTTCGGATTCATGATGGCAATCGTATATACCGGCGTTTGTGGAGTGGCCATATCGCCAGGTTCAAGAATTCGTGTGCGGATGACGCCACCAATCGGGCTTATGAGTTTGGTGTCTGCCAGGTATTGTTCCAGCAATGCCAACTGCGCCTGATCAGCATGTAATTGTGCAGCCGACCCAGCAATGTCTTCCTTGCGTGGCCCCAGCAAGGCAAGGCGTAATGTTTCGTGATCCGCCATGGCCTTCTGATTGTCAACGGTCCACAGGGCCTGAGCATCATCAAATTGAATTTGGGTAATATCACCCGAGGTGAGCAGCTTTTTATAGCGATTCATATTGACGAGATCATTGGCGGCACGAGCCTCGGCTGCCGCATAGAGTGCCCGATCCCGTAGGATTTCCTGAGGGCGACTTCCGCGCCTCAGCCGCAGCCACACCTGCTTTTGGCCTGCAACCACCGCTTTTGCCTGCGCCACTTGATGGATCAGCCAGTCGGTATCCAGCGTCGCCAGCAGTTCGCCTTTTTTTACGCGCGCCCCTTCTTGTACCAGCTCCCGCGTGATGCGGCCCGATTCCTTGAATGCCAGTTGGACGTCGCGTTCATCCAGATTGCCATAAAGACGGATGTTGGTAAGCGGGCCGTGCTTTTGGCTTTGATGCCAGCGGTAGAGCCCATAGCCGGCACCGGCCAGCACCAGCGCTATTACTACAATCCGGACGACGACACGTTTCATAAAAGCTGCCCTTCAACATCGACCACACATGAGGTTCACGACATTCCACTCACGGCGAAGGCTTACACAACGCCAGCAGCTCATTTTTTTCTTCGTCCATGCCCTACGAAAATTGTAAGTGACTCCACATGTGCTGTCCATATACACAACAAGTAACCGTTCACGATCTTTTGGACTAAGTGGCCCGCCTGTCAAAGGACTCCTCGAACTCCTCCAAGCCCTCCTCCGGTGATATCGTTAAACCGCCGCCACCGCCACCTGCACCCAACAACAACGCAGCGTCTTTGAATTCCTGTATCAGACCGTCAATAACCACTTCGCCGGAAAACCAACGCCCTCTCTTCTTCCCTCAGGGCCGTGAACGGTTATCCGCAATCCGGACATCTGTAAATACTAGCTACGTCCCCGTTGCGCTCTCCGCCCGCATGTCTTCCAAATTGGGATCAACCAAAAATAATCCACCAGCCGCCATAATTCCTTGCACATCCCACGCCCGCGCGGTATGTTGCCAATTATTGATTCCAGTTTCGAGGCCGACCGATGGTCGCATTTAACGACGATATATATGCAGTTGCCACCGGCACGCAGCCGCTGGTGAATAATTTGTATCAAGGCATGACGCTCGATGCGGTAACGGGTCTTTATTACGAACGCTACCGGGATTACAGCCCCACCCTTGGCCGCTGGATGGAGCAGGACCCGGCACAATACATCAACGGGGCCAATACGTATCAGTTTGTGGTGAGTAATCCGGTGGGGAATGTGGATGCGAGCGGATTAGCGGTAGAAATAGCCCCTGCCGTCACGCCGTCGCCTGCAACGGTCGGCCCGCTTTGGGAGCCCGATGCTCCGGCGGGCCGGGGTGTGGGGTGCTGGAGTATTTGCTGGATTGGGAGCTTTGGCTGCTGATTGGACCTACTGGCAGGATCAGGCGATCCTCGGCCAGGAGCGGCAAATGCTTGACAACGCAAATGCGATAGCCAACTGGCGGCGCACCAGCAATGGTTGCTGGACCATGAGAAGAAGGGTTCTCGGACGCCGGAGCCCACCGGTGGAGCGAGTGAGGGTGGTAAGTGCCCGCCGACCAATCCCGGCGGTGGAGGCAACAAGCCGCCGGGCGGCAGAGCGGTGGCCGCGCCGGGTTGGCCGTATGAAGAGTTCGATAACCCAGCGGATGCGATCGGGGATCCTTATGGTGTTGCTGACTTGGTGGACACCGCCCCAACAAAAAACCCTAATTGGATACAAGCAGGATACACGCAGACAAATTATTATCTGGATTCCAACGGCAACCAATGGACCGTATTCAATAATCCAACCACCGGCCTTTACTCCGGTGGGCACCTTTCTTCAGGATGGTAAGATTATGAGAAAAATGATTATGCGCAGCGCACCACCGCAGGGGTACCACGATCCTGAGGCCGCTATTAGTCGGAGTTTAGCCTATAATTCTGAGAATCGTACGATTCCTGATTCGGATATAAGCGGAAAGAAAATCCGTGCGGTCTTGTGCGGCGATACGGCGATTGTCTTTGAACTTGACGACGGCAGATTTTTGAACGCGGTCGCGCGTGATGATCGTGTGGAATGCGCGCTCTCCGAAATTAAAGAAGAAATTAACGGCGAACTTGACGAAAGCATTCTGTTGGATCTAGGGGGAGGGGAATTTCAGTGGGACAGGAGACGCATTGCGACTTCCTATGTCGGGAGAGAATTATACCGCCTCTGGTTTAACCCCGAAGGAGTGTATATATATGTAAGAAACGCACCCATTCTACTGTGCAATGCGATGGTAAGCCATCCAGATGGGAATTCAAAGCTTTTTTGGGCTGAGAGCGATTGATGCGGCGGAGGGTGCCGGTCCGGACTTGTTTGTGGTCGGGAATAACG
>DZDI01000264.1 GCA_022730455.1 Phycisphaera mikurensis
AGGGTTATGACTGGCTGATCAACGCCATTATTGAGAAGTCCTACAAGCCGCTGGGCGTGAGTCTGAAGACTGAGGAGATGTTCATCTCTGACGGTTCCAAGTGCGACTGCGCCAACATCCTGGATATCTTTGCCCTGGACAACGTGGTTGCCATCGGCGACCCGGTCTACCCGGTCTACAACGACACCAACGTCATGATTGGCCGCACCGGCGAGGCAGATGAGAAGGGCTACTACCAGAATATCGTCTACCTGCCCTGCAATGAGGCCAACGGTTTTATCCCCTCGCTGCCCACCCAGAAAGTGGACATCATCTATCTTTGCTTCCCCAACAACCCCACCGGCACCGTGGCCAGCAAGGCAGAGCTGAAGAAGTGGGTTGATTATGCCAATGCCAACGACGCCATCATCTTCTTTGATGCTGCCTATGAGGCCTTTATCACCAACCCTGAGATCCCCCACTCCATCTACGAGATCGAAGGGGCCAAGAAGTGCGCCATCGAGTTCCGCTCCTTCTCCAAGACCGCCGGCTTTACCGGCGTGCGTTGCGGTCTGGTAGTGGTACCGGAAGAGGTGATGGGCACCACTGCAACCGGTGAGAAGTACAGCTTCAACAAGCTCTGGCTGCGCCGCACCACCACCAAGTTTAACGGCGCCTCCTATCCGGTGCAAAAGGCAGCTGCTGCGGTTTATAGCGACGAAGGTTGGGCACAGACCAAAGAGATCATTGACTACTACATGGAAAACGCCCGCATCATCCGTGAAGGCCTTAAAGAGGTTGGTGTAATCTGCTACGGTGGTGTGGATGCTCCGTATATCTGGCTCAAGACTCCGGGCGGCATGAGCAGCTGGGACTTCTTTGATAAGCTGCTGAATGAGTGCAACGTGGTCGGCACCCCAGGCTCCGGCTTCGGCCCCAGCGGCGAAGGGTTCTTCCGCTTATCGGCTTTCGGCCACAGGGAAAACGTGATTGAGGCGGTGGAACGGATCAAGAAGAATTTGAAGTAGGTTTGAATGGAAGGGTGGCCGATGAGGCCGCCCTTTTTTTATCAATTTACACGGGCATAACAAATATGTTACATAAAAACATGTCGTGGACCATCGATTTTTACAGTGAAGATGTCAGGCTTGAGATTGCAGCTCTGCCGACAGGCATTCGGGCGGCATACGTCCGTTTGACCGAATTGTTGGAGGAGTTTGGACTTGATCTTCGCATGCCGCATTCACGAGCCATGGGTAGCGGGCTATTTGAGTTGCGGCCACGCGGCAAGGAAGGAATAGCGCGGGTATTCTATTGCACGATGGTGGGGCGCAGAATTGTCGTACTCCACTCTTTTGTCAAGAAAACCCAGGAAACACCCAAGCGGGAGATTGATGTGGCACGGAAACGACAAAAAGAGGTGTGCGGATCATGAGTACGAAATCTCCAACCAAAACCCACCAGCAGATGGTAGCCGAGTGGAAGCAAGACCCGGAGTTTGTTGCCGCCTATGATGAGCTTGAAATCGAGTTTGCGTTGCTGCGGGAACTGCTTCAGGCGCGTCAGCGGGCGGGTTTGACTCAGGCCGATGTGGCGGAAAAAATGGGAACCAAGGCGCCTGCCATTACCCGGCTTGAGACGGCACTTTCAGACAACAGGCATTCTCCGAGCATAGCCACCTTGAAAAAATATGCTCAGGCTGTTGGGTGTAAGCTGGAAGTTCACTTGGTACCTGCTAAGGCGGTATGATGATCAAGGCGAGTTGGGGTAAAACGGATGCTGCGGCATCGAATTCCGACGACGACCGCATAGAGTTGATTGACGACACGCCAGAAGCGCGTGAGGAGTTCGGCAAGAATTATGGGGCGTATGAGTTCCGGTTGACGCGGGAACAGGTTGAAGGGGTGTTGGCGGGAAAGGTTGTGGCGTTTGATATTAATGGGCGGGAATACAGCGGGTTTATGTCGGTGAAGAAATAGATTTGCTTGAAAATATGGGCAGTGTCCCTATTTTCC
>DZDI01000104.1 GCA_022730455.1 Phycisphaera mikurensis
TGTGGCACAGACATTCTTGTCTGTGGGGGCGTGGGGTGCCATCACCGCTTGGGCCTTTCGGGAAGTTCCGACGAAACGCCGTAAATCGTCTGCTCTTTGGCGATATCACCGCCGCCCGGAAAAATTGCCCCGCCCGGTGTGCCGCAAACGCCCCACCTGCGGCGTCGCATCAGCTCAATGGGTACACGGACCCGGTTTTCGCCGCTGGCTCCTTGCAGTTGGGGCGTTTGCGGTCAATCAATCCTAATTTATAGACATGACAGAGCCCGAGGCCCGGACAGGCCGTATAATGAGGCGTTGACTATGCAGAACCATTTTTTTAAGGATGATGCAATGGCAAAGATCCAATCTGTGCGGGTAACTTTTGCAGCTCTTCTGGCGGCATCTTTGCTGCTGCTTGGGGGCTGCGCGGCAACCAGTCTGCCGCAACGAACCGGGCTGGTAAAAATGGGTACCGCTCCCATCACACTTGAGGGAGACCCCATCCATGTGGGCGATAGGGCGCCCGCATTTCGCGCTGTCAACAGCCAAATGGGCGTTTATCATTTTCAGCCCGGGGATGGAAGGGTGTGGATACTCTCATCGGTGCCTTCCATCGACACTCCCGTTTGCAGTCTTGAAACCGATCACTTTAACAAGGTGGCATCCACAATGAATCCTGATGTAAGCATCATTACCATCAGCATGGATTTACCGTTTGCGCAGCAACAGTGGTGCGGGGCCAAGGGAATTAAGAATATCACACTGCTTTCAGATTATCGGTTTCACTCCTTTGCGAAGCATTATGGTGTGCTGATGAAACAGAACGGCTTATTGGCCCGGCAGGTTGTAGTGGTTGGTAAGGACGGCAAAATTGTTTACGTGCAACTGGTGCCCAACATTGCTCATCAACCCAATTACGCCCCCGTACTTGCGGCCGCACGGCGTGCAGCAATGGCTCCAGATTGACGAATGGCCGGCCTATTTGCCGGCCAGCTAAATGACCACCGTCGTCGCACTGCTATTTTCCGGACAGACTTCCCAAGAGCATATCCGTGTAATCGCGTAGAATCGCACGCATGAAAATTTCAGCCACGTCACCGACGGTTGACGGAAGAGCATTATCCGAGCCCCATCCTGCGTCGGCGCCATCACTCCGGAATTGGAAATTATTTTTTACCATCGCCGGAATTTTGGCCCTGCTGCAGGTTTGGGAATTGCCCAAAATCGCCGACTGGTCGCTTTTCGCTTTTTATGACCCCGGTACAGCGTTTAAGGGAGATGTGCTGATCTCAGCGGGTCTTCGACCTGCCATTGATTTTGGCTATACGCATGGGTTGGCCAGTCTTATCTTCGCCCATTGGGCTTTGCGACTTTTTGGCCGCACACCTGCAGGTTATATACTCACCACCACCTGCCTGGAGATATTAATGGCCGGTGCCATCACCATCTTTATGCGGGCGATAGCGGCTAACCGAACGGCGGTCATCTGGCTCCTGTGCGCTTTACCTGTTGCGATTATGCCCGCCTATCTGACGCTGACACACCCCCTTGAGGCAATGCTTCTTCTATGGGCGATTGCCATGCAGGCCAGCGATAAGCGGCGTATATCACTGCTGCTTTGCACAGTATGTTTATTTGTTAAACCCTCCATGGGCTATGTATATGGACTCTTGCTTGTTGTTTTAATATGCATGGATTATATCCGCCGGAAGGAGACCATTGGATATCTATGGAAACAGTTCTGGCCATCGATGGTCGGCGGCGTGCTATTGACGGCAGGATGCGTATGGCAGTTCGGGTTGCGGTCGCTGATGTTGACCATCGTTCCCATTACCGGTTTACGTACCTACACCGATACCCATTTCGGATTTCTTTTTGGCCGCGGACAACGATTCTGGTCGCCTGAATATCACAATCTGCTGTATTATTTTATTACACCGGCGGGAATATGGTTGGCCTTACTGGTCATCATTCTGTGGCGGCTGCCGCGCCTGCTGGCCAGATTTCGGTTTCAACTTCCGGGGCCGCGCATTGAGACCATCACATGCCTTGGCATCATGCAACTGGCGTTTGTTTTTGGATTTTACGGATGGCGCCATTCATGGGAATATTACAGTTACATGCCCGTGCTTTTTGTCGCCGGTCTGCTGGCTTTGGAAGGCGTACGCCGACGGTGGGTCGCGGCATTATGCGCGCTGGCCCTTGTGGGACAGGCCACAACGTTAGTTGTTGTAGCCAGTGGGTGGATGATTAAAGTCCGCAACAGGCAAACCGGCGGCCTTTGGGCCTATCGTCTTCAGGCACGCGAGTGGCGGCATGTGGTGAATCTGACCCGTAATCAGCCGACGTTGGTGCTGTCCAACGGTTTTTTACCATGGATGGCACCGGGAATGTTTATGCCTTCGAGCTGGTTTCCCGAGCTAGGCATCACTACGCGCCGCGAATTGCTGCGGGTTGAACGGGAAACAAATCGGGCGATGTACGTGGTCAATTGGCGCTCGTACGGGCCCAAAGGATTATGGCATCAACCCGTATTTGCGCCTTACCAGAGGGCATTTGTGCCGCTTTGGCGGGGGAAAGATATGTCGGTGTGGATCAGACGTCAGGCGGTGCGTACCCAGGAGCCTGTCCATGTAATAACAGGGACTGCGACGGCACGGATTTTGGCAGGCATCAAGAAGCGGCGACGAGGGCGTATCGGGCGAAGATGATACGCCGAGGAAGCCGCGCCGCAGAGGCCGGTCAAAAGACGTGCCGCCCAGATGGTGTGCCGCAAACGCCCCACCTGCGGCGTCGCATCGGCTCAATGGGTCTACGGACCCGGTTTTCGCCGCTGGCTCCTTGCAGTTGGGGCGTTTGCGGCCAATCAATCCTAATTTGTAGGCGTGACAAAGCACTAGGAGGACGGCAACTTCCTCACACCCATTCGATGGGCAACCCACCACGCCCAAGGCCCAAGAAATATGACGCCCAGCACAAGCGATGATAGCCAAAGGCCTGATCCTGCCAGCGGATTCCATGAATAGACCAAACCGTGAAGCCCCACCAAACCGCTATTGCCGGCACCCACGCCGTTGGTCGTGATGAGCAGACGCGTGGCCGGAGCCACAAGATGGCCATCTGCCAATAATCCAAATTTAACAAATTGCGCGGCGTGCGTGTGATGCATCATTTCATGCTGCCAGTAAAACGCGCCGTCAATCAGGTACAGATGGGTGCGGAACGCGGCCGTCTGCGTGGTGAATTGCCAAGGCCATGGCCAGCTTGCCAGCCAGATCAACGTCAGCAACAACCAGATGGCAAAAACGACTCTCCGCCACCGAGCCGGGCGTTTACCGACCACCTTACCTTGGGCCAAAGGCTGCGCCGTCTCTATTTTTTTTTCATCATCCGCCAATGGTATCACCACCTACCTACGCCACAGGATTATAGACGCATTACGGCCTTTGCAACTTATTGGCTTTGCCCCCCACGGCTCGCATCAGTCCGGGTAATAACGTCAGCGAACCAGGTGTGGTCCCGCCAGGCCACTTAAAAAATAATCCATTAACTCGTGACCATGCTCCACATGCAAGTCGCTCTCACGGGCGGCTTGTTCAGTATAAGGACGCGGCAAGGCTCCCTTTCGCTGCGCCCCGGCCATGGCAAAAGGCACCCAAGCGTCATGGTGTTTGCGCGTAATACATTCTGTAGCATGATCGGGCATGATTAATATTCGCCACCGTTCAAATGTGCGCAGTTTCTGCAACACCGGTCCGACAATATGCTTGTCAATGGCCTCAATAGCTGCGATTTTTGTGACATAATCAGACTGGTGGCTGGCCTCATCCGGCGATTCGATATGGGTACACACGATGTCAAATTCATCAATGGCTTCAACCGTGTAGCGTCCTTGAGCCACATAATCGTTATCGTGATAGCTGGTTATGCCGGGAACATTAATATTCTGCCAGCCGAGCAGGTTGGCGATGCCGCGCAGCAAATCCACAGAGGTGAGCATTGCGCCGTAAATACCAAATCGCTGTTCAAAACTCGGCAGAGATGCCGCCTTGCCCTGCCCCCATGGCCAGATATGCGACGCCGGTTTTTCCCAAAATTGCATCCGCACGGCGTTGACATCCTGGTCGGCAAGCACCCGGTGAGCTTCCGCCATAAGATCCAGCAGGATATGGCTTTCAGAACCGCGCGGCAGGTGCGAAGCGATCGGCTGATCAGGGATATCGTGCGGGGGGGTGGTTTTGAGGCGGCTGAAATCCTTGCCGCTGACGGTCATCAAATTGCGGTAGCTCACGCCGGGATGCAGTTTAATATCAGAAAAGCGGTCTGCATTTAATACTTGCGTCTCGAGCGAGCGAATCAGTTCTCGGGCCTCGGCATCTTTGAGATGACCGGCGGAATGATCAATCATCTTTCCATCGGCGATGGTTACAAAATTGCAGCGGAACACCCATTGATCCGGATTCAATTTCAGACCCATTGCCGCTGCCTCCAGCGGTGCGCGGCCGGGATGATATCGATCCGGGTCATAGCCCAGCAGTGAAAGCGTGCAGACGTCACTGCCCGGCGAAAATTTTTCGGGCGTGGTACGCACCGTACCGATGCGCCCGGTTAAGGCCACTTCATCCATAAACGGTTTGCTGGCCACTTCCAGTGGCGTCTTATCGCCCAATTCATCAATGGGTGAATCCGCTGCTCCATCAGGAATTACAATGACGAATTTCGGTTTGGATGGATTTTTATTCATAGTCATCCCAGATACGCAGATGTGCAGGCTCTCCGCTGACACACGGCAACTGACCTAATTCCGCCAACGCGCTGGTCACACCGCCGCCCATCGCCTCATGTGTCGTAATGACCAGCGGCACATAGGCCCCGGCCCTGGCTTCGTGCTGAGTCATCGCCGAAATACTTATATGGTGCCGCCCTAATACACCGGTAATATCATGAATGGTGCCAGGCTTATCCAATGCTGTAATCCGCAGGTAGTGCCGCGTGTGAACTTCCGTGGGAGGGATGATGGCAACTGGCTGCCGGTGGTTCAACAGGGGGTGACTGGCGAAAAAGGGGACGGTAGCATTCATGGCTGCTTCTAAAATATCGGCCAGTACGGCACTGGCGGTCGGCATCGCGCCGGCCCCCCGGCCAAAATACACAGTTCGCCCTGCCACACTGCCATCGACGCTCACAGCATTGTACGATCCATTTACACTGGCAAGCGGATGCGATACCGGCAGCAAAGCTGGATGCACACGCAGTGAAACACCAGTCGCCTGCTGCTGGGCGATAGCCAGCAATTTGCACACGTAACCGAGTTCGCGGGCGTAGCGCAAATCCACATCCTGTAAGGCGGCGATGCCCTGAATATCAATGTTGGCCGGGCGGATATCCGCACCAAAAGCCAGCGATGCGAGGACAGCCAGTTTGTGACCGCTGTCGAGACCAGATACATCCATATACGGATCAGCCTCGGCAAAACCGGCTTGCTGCGCTTCTGCCAAGGCGGTGGAATAGGGTTTTCCATTGTGCATCATTTGTGTCAGGATGTAATTGCACGTGCCATTGAGGATACCGACAACAGACTTGATCTCATTGGCAAGCAGCCCGCGGGTCAGCGCCAGCACGATGGGTATCGCACCACCGCACGATGCCTCAAAGCAGACGCAGGAAAGGTTCGCGGCCGCCGCGGAGAATATTTCACTCCCGCGATGCGCCAGCAGATATTTATTGGCCGTCACCACTCGTTTACCGTTTTTAAGCGCATGCAGAATCCATTCACCCGCGGGATCCAGTCCGCCGATCAGTTCCACAACAATCTGAATGTCCGGGTTATCGATGATGTCTTCGGGGCACGTGGTCATGAGCGATGATGGAATTGTGCGAGCTTTGGCGGCATCGCGAACCAGAACTTTTTTAAGTTCCAATCGGATACCCGAGCGTTTTTCCAAGTGGTCAGCTCGCTCCAGCATCACCTGCGCCACACCGCTGCCCACGGTTCCGCAACCAAGCAGTCCAACATTTATCTTTATATGCTGCATAACGGCCAATCATATTTCATCAGCGGCACAACCAACGCGTCGCCTCCTTCGCGGTCGCGCCTGATACACCCATTTGATAAGTATTGTGCACACAGATATAAAAATTTTTATGGCAGGGCCGCGATGTGCCGGAAACGCCCCAAATGCCAGATGTCGGGCCCGGACGGCGGCTCTCGTGAAGATGTATCGTCGAGGCCCGAGAACGCCGCAGGCGAGGCGTTGGGGCGCCCCCCGGGCAGCACGCCTTTCGACTGGCCTCTGCGGCACGGCGTCCTCGGCGTATCATCTTCGCCAGATGCACCTTCGTCGCCGCTTCTTGATGCCCGCCGAAATCCATGCCGTCGCAGCCCCTGTTATTGACTTGGACAGACTCCTAACGCCGCCGCCGGGTGGGAAATCGCCCGTGTATGGGCCTCGGCCCAGCGGCTGCAGCGGGAGAAGAATCAAAAGATGTGGGAGCATAACCCTCTGCAGGCAGCCCATTTTGGGGCTGCCTGCCGGCCACCTGATGGCCTTGATGATCAGGGCGTCGATTCGGTTCAGGACTCGGTGTGAAGCCTGGAATTTGGGCCGGTTCAAGGAGCACGTTGGTCAGCTTTTCTATCTCGGTCTGCATCTGCCCCTGGCCATTGGCGACAAAAGTATAGGCTTTGCCTCCGGCACCCATGCGAGCGGTGCGGCCCACGCGGTGCACATAGACTTCCGGGTCTTCAGGCACATCATAATTTATGACGTGCGAGATCTCATGGACATCGATCCCGCGGCTCGCGAGATCCGTGGCCACGAGGATATTAATTTTACCATTCCTGAAGCCGCGCATGACACGTTCGCGCTTATTTTGCATCAAATCGCCATGAATCGCCGACGCATTGAAGCCTCGCTCGTTGAGCGCATTGGCGACTTTATCGACCGTTCGCTTCGTCCGGCAGAAGATGATTGCCAGACCGGGCTTTTCCGCGGTGAGCAGCAGCTTAAGCGCCCGCAATTTATCCCACGGATTAACCC
This sequence comes from Phycisphaera mikurensis, assembly GCA_022730455.1. Classification (GTDB taxonomy): domain Bacteria; phylum Planctomycetota; class Phycisphaerae; order WQYP01; family WQYP01; genus JAJZGD01. Next base: position 7,023 of record DZDI01000104.1, read on the forward strand.
CGGCATAATACTGCTGCGCCTTGGCGTTGGTCTGTGAGTCTTCGGGCTTAGCTGTATAGATGATCTCCGGATTACGCATGTGCTGCCGCACCATCCGGTTAATTTCATCAGAGATAGTGGCTGATACAAAAATCATCTGCGGTTCGCTCCGGCAGCCGCTGATAATCTTTCGGACATCATCCCGGAAGCCGATGTCAAACATGCGGTCAACTTCATCAAACACGAGATGCCGCACACGATCCAGGTGCAGCACTTGGCGTACGTGCAAATCCAATATACGTCCGGGTGTACCGACAATGACGTGCGGCTGGCGTTCCATAGCCTTTTCATCGTGCAGGACTTTCCGTCCACCATACACGCAGGCGATGCGGCTGTGCTTGTGCTTGGCAAAACGAACCATCTCGCCTTCGACCTGTACCGCCAGTTCTCGTGTCGGCACAACGATAAGCACCTGAAAACCGCTGGTTGAATCCAGCTTTTGCAGCAAGGGCAAACCAAATGCTGCCGTCTTACCGGTGCCGGTGCGAGCCTGACCAAGCACGTCGCGCCCGGCTATAACAGGTGGAATCATCCGGCGTTGAATTTCGGATGGTTCTACGAAATGTATTTCAGCCAATGCACGCAAAATTGCGTGCTCGACGCCAAGTTGTTCAAAAGCAGCAGGAATGGATAAGTCCGGGGAATGTGTCAAAAATAGTTCTCCTAGGAAGAATGGTATTGCAAAATCGTCAATATATCAAAACAGTTATAATTCATCACGGCGGTAGAGGCTTAGAATGTTACAAGACGTAGGCAGCATAAACCTGCGGTTCTTAATTGATTACGCCTGATTTTTTCCCTTGGCATCATCAGCGTCATAGGCATCCACGCGAGCGGTCCCCGCTACATCGCAGCGGGCGATGCTGATTGCTTTGCCTGTCTGTTCGTCGATATGAGCCACCACGCCGCACATTCGCGGGTCACCCGTGGCGACATCAAAAAACATATGCATACCGGTGATGAGGTGTTTTAACACCACATCCTTCCGCCGGCCCAAAATGCTGTCGTACGGGCCGGTCATGCCCAGATCCGACACGAAGGCCGTACCCCCTGGCAGTATCCGGGCATCAGCCGTAGGCGTGTGGGTGTGCGTGCCAAAGTTCAAACTTACCCGTCCATCCAGATGCCAACCCATCGCAATTTTTTCACTGCTTACCTCAGCGTGAAAGTCTACAACCCGTACTTTGACATCCCGCGGCAATTCGGCAAGTATCCGGTCTACAGCGTGAAATGGACAATCCAGATGCGGTGCCATATTGGTACGGCCCATCACCTGAATGACCGCCACGCTTACCTCCGACGCAGTTTTTACGATGGTATAGCCTTTACCCACCGCCTCAGGGGCGAAGTTCGCCGGGCGAATGAGCCTATCTGATGATTCCAAAAGCGGAAGCAACTCGCGACGTCGGTAGGTATGATCTCCCATGGTGCACACGTGCACACCATAGCTGCGAATTTTTTCAAACATGGGAGGCGTTAATCCGGAACCGGCCGCGGCATTTTCAGCATTGGCGATGACCAGGTCAATTTGCTGTTCCTTAACCACCTCACCGAGCCGCTCCATTACAACATGTCGGCCCGGTTTACCAACAATATCACCAATACATAAAATTCTGATCGCCATTTCACCCGACTTTGCCGACTCAACTCAACTGGTTGAGTCTAACCGCCAAGTGAGATGCGTCAAGGCAGAAGGCCAGCGAACTCGACGTGGGCGTGGCAATTTTTTCGGGCAGCAGCACCGGACAAGCCCGGTGCTATATACGGGGAAAACTGCAGCGGGCGGCCCTCAACTGAAGTGTCGTATCGCATGTATGATGTCACTAACGTTCTCTGTGTCTCTGCGCCTCTGTGTGAGATAATAAAACTTCTCTGTGGGACATAATGCTTCATGCTGGCCGCATGATGATATTGGTTTATGTGTCGCGCAGAGCGTTTAATATAAAAGATTTACTTAACTTGGCGCTTCTTTGCGTCCTTTGCGGTGAGAAAAACCATTTGCACCGCCAAGAGCGCGAAGATCGCAGAGAAATGTGGTGACAGCACGAAAAACACGCCGGGCGGTTGGCGTCTACGCTACGCGCGCCATTGGTGCAAGGATTTGCCGCATAAGTGGGTCTATTTACGTATCGAGACCATCCATTGGCAAGAGGACACCCAGCGCCTCGACA
>DZDI01000105.1 GCA_022730455.1 Phycisphaera mikurensis
TGGAAAGATCGGTGACCTGCTGTTGCAACGCAGCGATGGTGGCATCGCGCTGGGCTAATTGCGTTTCGAAATCGACGACACACGCTTCCAGTGCGGCAATACGTCGCTGATAGGCTTGTTCGGTACGCACATCCATGTCGTTTCGGCCAATCCTTTGAACCCAATTATCTTATCGGACTGATTGTGCGGAATGCCGAAATTTTATGCCCAAGATTTTTATGGCAATTTATTTGCATTGCTTATGGGGGGGTATACTTTGCATATGCTTAGGCTCGTCGTGAGCCTGACTGGCCAAAAGGCCGTGAACGGTTACAGGTTTTCCAGGCGGCAGACTGGCTAATGGTGAGTCCCATGATGTTGATCGCGGTAGCTGATTGGCGCGGGGGCCAGCGGTGAGCAGTGCGGCAAATGGCACCAAGTTACCGAAGAATTCTTGCATTTGCAGTGTCCGTCTCATATGCTGGCGGCCATGCGTGTAAGCCTTTTTATCGCGTGCCTGACCGATCTTTTTGCCCCGGACGTCGGAATGGCGGTCGTTCAGTCGCTGGAACATTTCGGCTGCGAAGTGGATTTTCCAACTGCCCAGACCTGCTGCGGCCAGCCCGCATTTAATAATGGCTTTCCCTCCGACGCGCGAACGTTGGCGACTCGCATGCTGGACGTATTCCAGAATGCGGACTATGTCGTCACGCCGTCCGGGTCCTGTTGTGCGATGATTCGTGCCCACTATCCGGAGCTTTTTCATGACGATCCCGCGCGCTATGACCGGGCCGTTGATTTGGCGGCACGGTCGTATGAGTATGTCGAATTTATAACAAAAATATTAAAAGTGGATCTTTCCGGCCTGTCTCTGCCGGAGGATGAAAAATTTACCTATCATTACACCTGTCATCTCCGCACACTTGGCGCGTCGGGCGCACCGGCGATCGCTTTACTCCAACAACTCGGCGGTGCGAGTTATACCGAAATGGAAAAGGCGGATCAGTGCTGCGGGTTCGGCGGGACATTCGCGATTAAATACACAGACATCAGTGGAGCCATGGTTCGTGATAAGGTGCAATGCGGGGCGGCAACGGGCGCGGATACCATGATCGTCAATGATGGCGGCTGCGCCATGAATATCAGTGGTGGCTGCCACCGGCAAGGTGTACCAATGAAGGTGCGGCATATTTCACAGATCATTGCGGCGGCGATAGAACATTCCGCCTCAAAGGCAAAGGGTGCCGCATGACCGAGGCTGTCGTAGAACCACAATCATCGCGCACCCGGTTATCGTTACCGGTTTTTCGGTCGGACTTTATGGCGGACGCCCATGAGGCATCGGCGGACCAGCGGCTGCAAACCGCCATGGATAATTCAGTCACCAAGCGTGATATGGGGCGAAAGACGACACTTGCCGAACTACCCGACCCCAATGCGCTGCGCGAGCTTGCCGGACAGATTAAGCGTCACACGCTGGATCACCTCGATTATTATCTGGAATTACTGGAAGCCAATGTAAAAAAGCAAGGGGGGCAGGTTCACTTCGCTGTCGACAGCCGTCAGGCCAACCAATTGATTGTGGAGATTGCGAAACGCACCGGCAGCAAACTGGTGGTAAAAAGCAAGAGTATGGTCAGCGAAGAGACCGAGTTGAATGAAGCGCTCACCGAGGCGGGAATTGAGCCGCTGGAAACAGACCTGGGCGAGTTCATTTTACAGGTGGATCACGATCATCCTACGCATCTGGTTATGCCGGTGGTGCATAAAAATGCCGCCGATATAGGGCATATTTTTGAACGGTACTTCAAGACTGATTTTACAGACGACGCGCAGGTATTGGCAGAAATGGCGCGTGTACATCTGCGCCATCGGTTCAACGAGGCCGACCTGGGCGTCAGCGGCGTAAATTTTGCCGTGGCGGAAACCGGGTCCATCGTGGTTTGTTGCAATGAAGGCAATGGCCGTATGTGCGTGTCGCGCCCGCGAATTCATGTGGCACTGATGGGCATGGAAAAGCTCATACCGGCGCTCGATGACTTGCCGATATTTCTGAAACTACTGGCGCGTTCGGCGTCGGGTCAGTCTTTGACTCAGTACAGCAGTATCGTCAGCGGTCCGCGCCGGCCAGGCGAAGTGGATGGGCCTGAAGAATTCCACCTGATCATCATGGATAACGGGCGGTCGCGGATATTAGCGGGCGAATATCGCGATACGCTGCGGTGTATCCGTTGCGGTGCGTGCCTGAATTCGTGCCCGATTTACCGCAAAGTGGGTGGGCGGACATATGGCAGTGTATACCCGGGTCCAATTGGTGCGCTCCTCACGCCGCTGTTCAACGGGTTGGAACAGCATAAACACCTGCCGCATGCGTCAAGTTTATGCGGAGCGTGTTTTGAAGCGTGCCCGGTTAAGATTGATATTCCTAAATTTTTAATTATGCTGCGCGGCGATCAGGTCAAAGCGCATATCACACCATGGACGGAACGCACCATTTTCAAACTTTGGACGGTGGGGCTGCGGTTTGGCTGGACTTACCGCCTGAGCCAGATCGCCCAGCGCATCGGCATGCGTCTGCTCAAGGACAAACAGGGGTGGATTAAAAATCTGCCGCCGCCGGTCAACGGCTGGACCAAGCAGCGCGATTTTCCTGCACCGGCCAAAGAGGACTTTCGCACGGTGTATAAACGCTATCGACAGAATCAAAAACCGTCGGTCCGAAGATAGCGTGCGGGCGGATACCGCCTGACGACAACGAATACAGGATTAACAGGATATGGCTGCTGGGGTGGATACAACAGAACTCGATAACGACGAAGTGCGTCGAAAAGCTTTCTTGTCTACCATTCGCCGCGCCCTCGGCCACGATGCCGACTCGCCTTCACCTAAGCCCGATTCGCGTCCGATTTGCGCAGAGCGCCTACTGCGGCAGGTGGAACCGGATAGCCCGCAAATAATCAGCCGCTGGATTGAAAAGGCTCGTGGCAACGGTATGACAGTGATGGAAGCCACTCCCGATGGAGCAGCGGGCCCAGTGATGGAATTTTTAACATCACACAAGGCTCGGACCCTGATGGTTAATTTTTCAACCAACCCCGTGCCCACCATCGAGGAGAAGTTGGCAGCCGCAGGGTATGAGCTGCATCACTGGGGCGATCCTGATTGCGTGCAGCAGGCATTTACGTGTGACGCCAGCCTCACCGATTGCCGCTATGGAATGGCGGATAGCGGGGGATTTTTAGTCTGGAGTACCCCTGAATTTGGCCGCTCTTCCACACTTACGACGGCCGTGCACGTTGTGCTGTTGCCCAAACGGCTGATATTAGCCGACCTGATTGACGCGATGCCTGGAATTCTGAGGGACAATGGTGGTATAATGCCGTCAAACGCCGTCGTTATTAACGGCCCAAGTAAGACGGGTGATATTGAGATGAAGTTGGTAACGGGTGTCCATGGCCCGAAATATTTGTGTGTGATACTTTTGGGTGAGTAACTTGCTCCCCGCGATGGGATGAAATAACCCGGCGAAGACGTGTTGAGCCGGAATATGATGAACCGAAAGATGGGCTTTCGGGATTTTTTATGCGGAGGTAATCACCAATGGCGGAAACTCTTCGACCTAATGTGGCTCAGTTTATCAAGGGCCCTTTGCAGCACTTTATTAATGGCAAATGGCGGCCAAGCAAAGACGGTGCAACCGACGATGTCGTAGACCCATCAACTGGGAAGTCCATCTGTAAAGTCGCAATGGGTGGCAGTGAGGAAATCGAAGCGGCTGTATCGGCAGCGCAGGCCGCGTTTCATGGCTGGGCGACCAAGACGCCAAATGAACGCAGCGTGATGCTGCATCGCCTCGCCGACACCCTGGAAAAACATGCCGCGGATTTGGCGCAGCTTGAGTCGCTGGATGTAGGCAAAGCGATCGTGAACAGTGAAGGTTTTGACATACCCTTTGGTGTGGAAGGTGTACGCTACTTCGCCGATCTAGCGGTGCATGCCCACTATGACATTCCATTGGGCATTAAGAATATGGAAGCCCGTGTGCACCGCGTGCCTTATGGCGTTTGCGGTTTTATTTTTCCATGGAACTTCCCCTATGACTTGCTGATATGGGGCGTGATGCCGGCATTGGCCGCCGGAAACACGGTGGTGGTCAAGCCTTCCGAGGTGACGCCTCTTACCACGCTCTATGTGTGCCATCTGGCGGCAGAGATTGGATTCCCTGCCGGTGTGATTAACGCGGTCGTCGGAACCGGCCAAAAGGCCGGCAGCGCACTTACCGCCCATCCGCAGGTTAAGCGCATGTCGTTCACCGGGTCACCCGGCGTAGGCAGGATGGTGGGAGAAGTATGCGGTAAAAATCTTAAACCGTGCAAGCTGGAACTTGGTGGAAAAGGTGCTGCCGTGATTTTTGACGATGTGGACATCAACTCCACGGCGGAAAAGCTGGCTGCCGCCATTACCCTTAACACTGGCCAGGTATGCTGCACGGCGACACGCTGGATTATTCATGAAAAAATTCATGATGAACTGGTCGCTAGGACTAAGGAAAAACTCAAAGCGGTGCGGGTTGGCCCGGCCTTGGATCGGCAAACTCAAATGGGGCCTTTGGTTAGCCGTGTGCAGCTTGAACGTGTCACCCGCTATATAGAAAATGGTACCAAAGAGGGGGCCACCTTACTGCTTGAACCTCAGACATTGCGCGTGACCGGGCATGAAGGTGGCTTTTATCTCACCCCCAGCCTGCTTGGCGGCTCAAGCGACAATATTTGCTGCCGGGAAGAAGTCTTCGGCCCGACCGCATATGTTCTTAAGTTCAAGGACGAGCAGGCCGCCGTCCATGAAGTTAACAGCTTGTCTTATGGACTGGCCAACAGCGTTTGGAGCAGCGACCTCAAGCGGGCGCATCGCGTGGCTGAACAAATGATCGCTGGCAACAGTTGGATCAACGCCCACAATGTTTTCGCGTATGGTCTGCCCTATGGCGGTGCGAATCTCAGCGGGATGGGCGGCGGCGTCAATAGCCCGGAAACCTTTAACGATTATCTGCGGGGCCAAACCATTGCCCGGCCTCTGTAAGGTTCCTGAGTAACACAAAAGCAGAAGGCGTGCACTTTTACCGGTGCACGCCTCCTCATATTCAGGCCTTGGCTTCCGTCGTCAGCGGTTGAGCTTTATTTTTTTCCTTTTTGAGGAAATGCCATCAGGTAACCACGGTTGTCGCGACCGACGCCTCCATCAAGTGCGGTTTTGATTCGCGCATCAGGCATGCCGAATTTAGCCTTAACTTCCAGAAGATCGTACATTTCACGAGGTGTCAATTGGTTCACGCGTCCCAAGCTGAGCGTCAATAATAAAATCCGGCAATAGGCGTCCAATATTTCCAATTTGTAATAGGCGCCCATCATGGTCGAGTCGAAACAAACAGCGCCATGGTTACCCAGCATGACAGTGTTGGTATCCTCATTCATTACCGCTATTACCGATTCACCAAGTTCTTTATAGCTCGGAGTGGTGTATGCCGCCATCGGCACCCTGCCGAGAAACACCTCCGCTTCCGGATGTATTCCTTCGGGTATAGGGATGTTGGCCATTGCAAATGCCGTAGCGTGCGGAGGATGAGAATGTACGACAGAGCGAATGTCCGCCCGCGATTTGTATAGCTGCAAATGGAGCAGTACTTCGCTGGTACGCTTCATTTTATTTTTTTTATCAACCTGATTGCCGTCCATATCGACAATGGTGATTTGGTCAGGCGTTAAAAACCCTTTTGACACGCCGGTGGGGGTGCACAGGACACGGTCTTCGGATATCCGCACACTGTGATTGCCCTCATTGCCCGCGCAATATCCGCGATGCCAGATACGATGACCGATATCGCACATTTCTTTCCTGATTTGCAGTGGTGTCGGCAATTTAAAATTCTCCTTGAAAAGCAATTCACGTGGCCATCAATCAGCACGCGGTTCACGATGGTACCGCCCCATTTTACCCGCATTGGCATGGACGCGGAATAGGCATTATCAACAGCGGCAACCTGGGCATCAACGTGCCTGCACTTGACGAACACCATATCTTACTTTTAACCTTGCGCAAAATGAGAAGATCAACTATGATTGATCGACAATGGCGGCCGCTTAAATAAGGGTGTACTGTGGCTAAACATGATACTGTGCTCAAACGCTTGGATGAATTTAAAATTGAACTTCCGTCTTGGGGTTTTGCCAATACGGGCACCCGATTTGGAAAATTTATTCAACCAGCGGCAGCACGCACGGTTGAGGAAAAAATCGCCGATGCCGGGCAAGTCCACAAATTAACCGGTGCCTGTCCAACCGTAGCGGTGCATACCTTGTGGGATTTTCCCAAAGGGCAGAGTATTGCATCGGTACTGCGGACCGCGAAAAAGCATGGTGTAAAAATCGGTGCGATGAATCCTAACGTGTTTGAATCGCAGCAGTATAAGTGGGGGAGTTTAACCAATCGCTCGGAGCAAATCCGCAACGCGGCGCTGGCGCACATCCGTGATTCGATTGACATTGGTCGGCAGGTTGGCAGTGAGTTCATCTCGCTGTGGTTTGCCGACGGAACCAATTACCCAGGTCAGGCGGATATTATTGAACGCAAGCACCTTATGGCGGACGCATTGAAAAAAGCGCATGACGCTATGGCGGAAAATATGACCATGCTGGTGGAGTACAAACCTTTTGAGCCGGCATTTTATGCCACCGATATCGCTGATTGGGGCATGGCTATGATTCTAGCTCGCGCCGCTGGTCCTCGTGCTAAAGTGCTGGTGGATACCGGACACCATTATCAAGCCACAAATATTGAGCAAATTGTCGCATGGCTGCTGGACGACAACATGCTCGGCGGCTTTCACTTTAATGACCGCAAGTATGCCGATGACGATCTTACCCTAGGCTCTATCGACCCGTATCAGGTATTTCGCATCTTTCATGAAATAGAAAATTACCGTTTTCGTAATGGAAATCTTCCGGCGCTGGCGTATATGGTGGACCAAAGCCATAACCTTAAGCCAAAAATTGAAGCTATGATTCAGACCGTGGATACCGCTCAGCAGTTGTATACCAAGGCGTGCTTGGTGGACCGTAAGGCGCTGGCTGCTTCGCAGGCGAAGGAAGACTTGGTCGGCAGCGAAAATATTCTGCGGGCCGCATTTTTCACCGATACCCGTCCCATCCTGGCGGACTGGCGGAAATCGCATGGATTGCCGACGGATCCCATTGATGCCCATCGTTCCAGCGGGTATGAACGCCGAGCGGCCGCCCGGCGCGGCGCTGGCCGCAGTGCGGATCATTCCTTCGCCTGATTGGCAAACAGATGCTGGTGTTTATCTGCGGCGGTCTGCCACACTTCAATATTTTGCGGTGTAAATGATCTGATTTGCGATGTCTGTGCAACAATTCGCCGCCCCTGTGCAATGGATTGCAATTGTCCAGTGGCCAACGCCTGGGTGAGAACATTTCCGATGGCCGTGGCTTCCACCGGGCCAGCGAGCACCTGCATACCTGTCGCATCAGCCGTGAAGGCATTGAGCAAATCATTTTGTGATCCGCCACCGACAATATGAATCCGCGTAAATCGTCGGCCGGTAACGCGGGCAATCATGGCGGCAACCCGCGCGTAGGCGGCCGCGAGCGATTCAAGTATGACGCGCGTGATCTGGCCGGGAGAATCGGGTACGGCCTGTCCGGTTTGGCGACAGTATTCTGCGATTTTCTGCGGCATTCCCCCGGGTTGTGAAAATGCCGGATAATCCGGATTGATCCGCGCCAGATGCGCCGGCGCATTGGATGCCAGCTTCACCAACTCGGCATATTCGTATTGGTGCCCATCTGCAGCCCAGGCGCGGCGGCATTCCTGCAGCAGCCACATACCCGGTATATTTTTAATCAGGCGTATTTTCCCGCCCACGCCTCCCTCATTGGTCAGATTAAACGCCGCCGCCTCCGCTGACAGGATTGGCTCATCGATTTCCGCCCCCAGCAGACTCCATGTGCCGCTGGAGATAAATAGCCAGTCCGTCCCTTCGGCAGGTACACCGGCCACCGCGCTGGCGGTATCGTGGCTTCCTACGGCAACTACAGGAGCGCCCGCGAGCGCCGCTGCATCGACGGTTTCAGGCAGTAGCGACCCCAATACCGTTCCCGGAAGGGTTACGGATGGCAGGAGTGAACGGCGCACCGGAACCGCATTTAATATTTCTCCGGAATAGTCGCGTGCTTTTGCATCCAGCATCTGTGAGGTACTTGCAATGGTGTATTCATTGCCAATATTGCCGCTGAGCCAGTAATTGAGTAAGTCAGGGATATAGAGGAGGACTTTGGCCTGATCCAGCATTTTTGCGCGGTATTCTGCCAGATAGGCTAGTTGAAAAAGTGTGTTGATTTGCATGGTTTGAATGCCCGCAATGCCGTAGAGCTGCTGCCGTGGTATGCGCTGAAAAAACTTTTCTGCCATTCCGTCGGTGCGTTTATCGCGGTAGTGCACCGGATTACCGATTAATTCCCCATTATGGTCAATGAGACCAAAATCTACACCCCACGTGTCGACAGCGATACCATGAATCGCCCCGCCATCACGTGCCGCCTTAGCCAAGCCGAATTTAATGCCTTTCCACAGGCCTAAAATGTCCCAATGGGTGGTAGAACCCACCGTTACCGGCTCGTTCAAAAAGCGATGTTGCTCGGTCAATGATATACCGCTGGTCGTCATACGAGCAGATATAACGCGTCCCGATTCGGCGCCAAGGTCTATCGCGATGTAATGCCGGGTATTCATGATTCTATTTCGCTCCGTCAAAATGGTGCTGCTATCGATCCACCGGTCTTTCGACGGTGTTTTTCGGATAATATCATCAAATGGCGATGATGGCGAAATGGCTGGTGCAGTCATCCATAACGGGCGTGGCAATTTTTTCGGGCAGCAGCACCGGCTTGCCGGTGGTTGGCGCTATCGCGTACCGGCGGCTTGTAGCGCAGGCGTCTCGCCTGCTTAGGATGCAGACAGGATGTCTGCGATACCGGGCGTCCCTCGCACGCTCTGCGCCTCTGTGTGAGATATTAACCCTTCTCTGTGGGACATAATGCTTCATGCTGGCCGCATGATGATATTGGTTTAGGTGTCGCGCAGAGCGTTTAATATAAAAGATTTACTTAACTTGGCGTTCCTTTGCGTCCTTTGCGGTGAGGGCGACTATTTGCACCGCGGAGAGCGCA
>DZDI01000265.1 GCA_022730455.1 Phycisphaera mikurensis
GCACCGAGGCCCTGGAGACCCCGGCCCTGTGGGATGTGCCGGAGATCAGACTGGCTGGCGGGCTGGATGCCCTGCGCGGATTGGGCAAACCTGCGGCGGTGATGCACGAGGCCAAGGGGAGGTTGTTTGGGATATGAGTTTTCAGCTTCGGCCATTACATGACCTGTGTTTGTCCAATATCGAACGAGTCAATCCAGCAAATGCTCCGGATGATGAGTTTTGGTATGTGGACATTTCGTCAATAGACAGCGCACTTAAAATTATTTCGACCCCGACTAAGATTAAAGGGAAATTTGCCTCAGTCCGTGCAAGGCAATTGATACACACCAACGATGTGTTGGTTTCGACGACACGCCCAAACCTCAATGCTGTAGCTCAAGTTCCAGATAGTTACGATGGCCAAATTGGCAGCACAGGTTTCTGCGTATTGAGGTGCGGAAACGAGCTCGATTCTGATTACTTGTTTCATTTTGGGCGTAGCAGTTTTTTCATAAATTCATTGTCCAGTTTGGTCCAAGGGGCTCTTTATCCGGCTGTCACGGATAAACAAGTTTTCGCTCAATCCATTCCGTGGGTTCCCATCGAAAAACAACGCCAAATCGCCGCCCGCCTGAAGGCCCAACTGGCCGAGGTGGACAAGGCCCGCCAGGCGGCGGAGGCACAGTTGCGGGAAACGACGCAGCTGGCTGATGCCATCGTCTTTGACAGCATTCGGCGTAGCAAGACCACCAAGCACAACCTCGGCGAGGTGCTGGAAGAAATCAAGCAGGGCATCGGCGAAAGTTGGGCCGATTATCCGGTGTTAGGTGCCACCCGGGGCGGTCTGGCCCCGGCCAAGGAGCCGCCCGGCAAGAAACCGGAGCGCTACAAGCCGGTTTTTCCCAGTACGGTCTTCTATAACCCCATGCGTATTCTGATCGGCTCCATCGCCTTGGTGGATGCCGATGATCCCCCCGGCATCACCAGTCCGGATTATGTCGCAATACAAGGCAGGGAAGGGCTGATTGATTCCCGCTGGTTTTATTACTGGCTCCGATCGCCACTTGGTGAGCAGTGTATCCTTTCGCTGGCCCGTGGCGCGGTGCGCGAACGTATGCTCTTCAACCGTCTGGCCGAAGGTGAAATTGAACTGCCGAGTCTTACCATTCAGCAAAAGGCATCGTCGGCCCTGGCCGCTCTCAAGCCGATGCGGCAGGCCATAGAAGGGAAAGTCAACGAAATCAATCTACTGCCCCAAAAAATCCTGGCCCAGGCCTTCGTCAGGGCGGGCCACGCAGTGTAGGAGCGGGCCATGCCCGCGAAAATAATAGCCATGGATGACGGTCGCAATCAAATTCGCGGGCATGGCCCGCTCCTCCAGAAGAGCAAACCTGGAAATCGGGCATTACGGCACGGCCGGGTGTCGTTGCCTCATCATGCCTATCTGGTGACGACGGCGACCGCCAAACGGCAACCCGTTTTCCTCGATTTTCAGGCTGGCTGCGCGGCGGCCCGCTGTTTCGAGGATAATGCCACTCTTGGCGATGCGAGCATGTTTGCCTGGGTGCTGATGCCCGATCATGCCCATTGGCTCATGCAACTTGGTGACAACAATACATTGGCAGAGGTGGTGAATCGTCTCAAATCGGCCAGCGCACGCCACGCAAATCGCGTTTTGAAAAGGCAGGACGCTTTATGGCAGAAAGCCTTTCACGACCACGCCCTGCGATCCGAGGAGGATTTACGGGAGATTGCCCGGTATGTGGTTACCAATCCGGTGCGGGCCGGGTTGGTGCAGCATGTATGTGATTATCCTTTCTGGAATGCGGTATGGGTGTGAGAGGATTCGCGGGCGTGGCCCGCTCCTACAGTGCGCGGTCATTACAAGTCAAAGTCGATGGAGTATACTCACAGGGATATGATGAGAGCAGAGAAAACCACCAGGAAAAAACAACCCAGGGCCATCGCATCCACCCAGTCGCTCTCCAGCTTTGTCAAGGC
>DZDI01000106.1 GCA_022730455.1 Phycisphaera mikurensis
ATAGCCCCGGGCTTGCCCGGGGTGGCTCCAATGGCGATGCCTTGGCCAGTAAGCAACAGCCGCTCTGGTGACAGAACCTCTGCGGCTCTTTTTCTCTGCGCGACACCTAAACCAATATCATCATGCGGCCAGCATGAAGCATTATGTCCCACAGAGAAGGGTTAATATCTCACACAGAGGCGCAGAGCGTGCGAGGGACGCCCGGTATCGCAGACATCCTGTCTGCATCCTAAGCAGGCGAGACGCCTGCGCTACAAGCCGCCGGTACGCGATAGCGCCAACCACCGGCAAGCCGGTGGCTATAAAGCGCCCGCGGCAGTTTTCCCCGTATATGGCACTGGGCTTGCCCGGTGCTGCTGCCTGAAAAAATTGCCACGCCCGAGAACCATAATCCCCATAGGGCCGGATACGCGGCATCAGATTTGATGCTATAATACGGGTGTCCGATTTGGAGTAGAATGGATGCTGGCAGAGGCCTGCGATGTTGTCGTGATTGGCGGTGGACCCGCGGGTGCGGTGGCGGGAGCGATCTTGGCCGCTGGCGGTGTGGATGTCGTTATTGCCGAGCAAAAAGTATTTCCACGACAAAAAGTATGTGGTGAATTTCTTTCTCCGGGCGCCTTTCCGGTTTTGGCGCGGCTGGGCGTCCTTTCAGAAATATTAGACCGCGCCGGGCCGGAGATTACCTCTCTAACTATGCACCCAAGCGTTGGATTAAAAATCAAAGCGGCGATGCCATGCGACGGGGCTGGCCGCTTTGCACGGGGCATAGGGCGCCACCACTTGGATACCCTACTGCTGGACCGCGCCCGGCGTTTGGGTGCCCGTGTGCTCACCCCTTGCCATGTGCGCAAGGTCGTTGGGTCCAGCGATCAAGGCTTTACGATTGAGACCGATCAGTGCGGCGTTATTGAATCGAAGTTGATTATTTTCGCCAATGGGCGTCCCCCATCCGATGGGCAACCCACCAGTCATTCAAAAAAGATGCGGCAAATGGTGGGCTTCAAAACCTACTTTAACCAATGTCACCTGGGTGCAGATACCATCGGCCTTTATGGATGCAGAGGCATTTATGGAGGCCTGCTGCGCACCGGCGATGTGGGTGGAGAGCCGCGTTACAATTTGGCGTTTGTCGCCCGGCGGTCGGTGATGGAATCGGTTGCCGGGGCCAATGGGTTGCTGTCTCGACTGCGGCAGTCCAACCACGCACTGGACCGCGCGCTGGCCGATGCTCAACGGGTTGATCGGTGGCACGCTTGGGGACCACTTTGGCCCGGCGTACGGCGCTTGTTTGACGACGGCAAATTTTATGTGGGCAATGCCGCCGGTGAGGTGCAGCCGCTGATCGGGGAGGGAATGACCTTGGCGATCCGCTCGGGCGCTTTGGCCGCCGACACACTCGCGTTGGGCCTGCGCGGCGGTGCGGCTCCATCCGAGATAGCCGCCCGATATGAGGTGCTGTGGCGTGAGGATTTTTCATCTCGCTGCTACTGGGGCAACTGGTTTGCCAGTATGATGACCAATCCCGTCGCCGGTTTTTTGGGATCGCTGCTCGGGCAAATTCGCCCGCTGGCCCGATGGGGCGTGGGCGCGAGCGGCAAAAAGTTTCTTGCCGTCTCCGGCACCAATATCCGATCACGTACGGTTAGAGGTAACGGCCATTAGCCCTATTAACTGAATTGCATTGTCTGCGATAAACTTACAGTCATGGATGAAGTTCCAACCGAACAGCGAGGAGCATTTTTGCAGCCTGCAGCGCAGCCGATCAAGCCATTATTTAAACATGTCACAATCATTGGTGTGGGCTTATTGGGTGGGTCTCTGGC
The DNA here is from genome assembly GCA_022730455.1 of Phycisphaera mikurensis. GTDB lineage: Bacteria > Planctomycetota > Phycisphaerae > WQYP01 > WQYP01 > JAJZGD01. The sequence goes on from DZDI01000106.1 coordinate 1,827, forward strand.
GATGGCCCTGCGAGAGAAGGGCTTGGCTCAACGCGTCACAGGGGTTGGCCGGCCCGGGTCTGCATCATTAGATGTCGCGATGCAGCGCGGTGCCGTGGACGATGTGACCTCGGATATGCGTGCGGGGGTACGTGACGCCGATTTGGTCGTGCTGGCCACAAATATTTCGTCGTTTGCATCCGCCATGGATGTGCTCGCCGAAGCCAGCAGGCCCGATTGTCTGGTGACGGATGTAGGTTCCACCAAAGATAACGTGATGCAGATGGCCCGGGAGCGAATGCCGAATCGTTGTTTTGTCGGATCACACCCCATGGCGGGATCGGAAAAGTCCGGCCCTGAATTCGCGCGTGCAGATTTATACCACGGTGCCCTTTGCCTGGTCGTACCGCCGGAGCGCCTAGCATCAACCATGGCAGTTCAATCTGATGCGGCCACGAAAACCATCACCGATCTATGGCACGCGGTGGGAATGCGGACATATATTTTAGATGCGCACATGCATGATGAGTGGGTGGCGGTCATCAGTCATGTTCCGCACCTGCTTGCGGCCTTGATGGTAAATTTAACCGCGGACATTCCTCAGGCCCGCATGGCGGCAGCCGGTGGTTTTTTTGATACCACGCGGGTGGCATCGGGCAATGTCGATATGTGGACCGATATCCTCATATCGAATCATCAGATACTGAAATCGCAATTGCTGAAGGCTGTGGATCAACTTGATGAGCTTCATTTGGCGCTCAGCAGCCAGGACCGCGAGGCCATAAGGCGATGGCTGTCAACCGCGAAAACCGTTCGGGATCAGATGCTGGCGGAATGCGGTAAGCAGTAAGGCCTCAACAAAACCCCCTAATTTGTGTTAAATTGCCTGCCTGCCATTTCTTCATGATGAAAAATGGGAGTGGAATAATATCGATCGTGAGTCAGGGCTTTTTAAAGGGTTGCGTATGGCGCAAGAATCGGCATCTAAAATGGACAAAATTGTCGCCCTGTGTCGGCGGCGGGCGTTTATCTTTCAGTCCTCGGAAATTTACGGGGGAATTAACGGCTTTTGGGATTACGGCCCCATGGGTGCTGAACTAAAACGCAATCTTAAAAACGCCTGGTGGAAGGATATTGTCCAGTGTCCGGCCGCCGGGCCCGACGGCCGAATATTGGATATGGTCGGCCTCGACAGCACTATTATCATGAATCGCCGCGTGTGGGAGGCGTCCGGTCATGCCACTGGTTTTAATGACCCGATGGTAGATGATCGCGAGACCAAACAGCGATTCCGGGCGGATCATCTCTTCGGACTGTATCTGCAACCTTCGGCCAACGGCCTGGAAGCGTCATTTCCACTGGTGACCGTCGTCGCGTCGTCGGCAGGCGAGGCTATGGAACTTTTCGACGCCAATGGCCGAAAATGGCTCAAGGAGGCTGGTGCACCGATGAAGGTCGCATCATGTGAATCCGACAGCATTGTGCTGGAGCATCGTGGAACGCCCATACGGGCGCAGCTTCTTGCGGTGCCGGCTGATCAGTTGCGGCAATCGCCGACTCAGATTCCGTCACCGTTTACGCACAAGGCCGGCTCGCTCACCGAGCCGCGTCAATTTAATTTGATGTTTAAGACGTACGTAGGTGCCCTGCAGGATGAGGACTCGATGGCATACTTGCGGCCGGAAACGGCCCAGGGCATTTTCGCCAATTTCCGCAATGTGACGGACACCTGCCGCGTGAAGGTACCGTTTGGTATGGCGCAGATCGGCAAGGCGTTTCGCAATGAAGTGACGCCACGCAATTTTACTTTTCGGTCGCGTGAATTTGAGCAGATGGAAATCGAATTTTTTATTCATCCTGATTCTGCCGCCGAATGGTACGCGTGGTGGCGGGATGCCCGATTTGCCTGGTGGCAAGCCATTGGATTGACGAGTTCTAATTTACAGATGCGGTCGCATGACCGGGATGAATTGGCGCACTACGCCAAACTCGGAGCCGGCACCAGTGATATTGAATACCGTTTTCCATTTACCGCGCCAGGATTTGGGGAATTAGAAGGTGTTGCTCATCGAACCGACTTTGACCTGCGTCAACACGCCGAATTTTCAGGTCTGGGCGACAAACTGAAATATTTTGATCAGGAAAAAAACGAACGCTACTTCCCCCACGTGATAGAGCCGTCTGCCGGGGCAGATCGGGGAACCCTCGCCCTGTTGTGCGAGGCGTATCACGACGATCCCAACCGACCGAGCGGCGTGGTGATGAAATTTCATCCGCGGATGGCTCCCATAAAAGCGGCTGTTTTTCCGCTGGTCGACAAAGATGGTATGCCGGAGATCGCCCATAAACTTTTCTCAGATTTGCGGCAGTCATGGAATGTGCAGTTGGATGTCAAGCAGAATATCGGCAAACGCTACGCCCGGATGGATGAAGTTGGCACACCATTTTGCTTCACCATTGATACGCAGACGCTGACAGATCAAACCGTAACTGTGCGGTATCGAGACACCCTGGCCCAGGACAGGATTGGTATTGACAACGTAAGATCATTTTTATCGGATAAAATCGGCGCGCGATGAAAAACTCTAAGTTGTTTTATCGGCTACGGTTACGCAACAATACAGTTGCACCAAGAATATTTTTTTGGGATTTAGGTTGAAGTTTTTTGCCAACGTGCTACGATAACTAGTAGCAAGTACAAAAGGTGCTGATTGAAAATCGAAGAGAGTAAAAGCGTATTGCAGGCGCTAATCAGGTGGCTGAATAAAAATTTTAGCTTCGATTTGAAATTGGTGTGCTTATGTTGTAGAATTGAAAAGCGACGCGGGAATTTGGAATTCTTAGCTAGCAACGTGAAGATGCCCGTGTCTTAAATGATCTTGCTCTCTCTCTCCCTCCCCAGGCTGGCGTTCCTTCGGGCCGCCAGCCTGGTTTTTTTGTGCCCCTAGTTTTTCTTATGCCATTGATTCCATCCTGACAACGCCGCTGTCCATGCAATGTGAAGAGCAAATATGCTGCCAAATGACGGTACGAATCGCTGATTAGGCTCGCTTTTGATGCAATTCAGACTTATCGGCCTCAAATTTTGGCTTTTACGATAATTTGGTCTTTACGTGAACGGTTGCTGATTGTCGCAAATCCATCATCCAATGGTGAATTCTGGCACCGGTCAGGAAACAGCGGACAGACGAGTGATATCCGCAGAGACCGCAGAATCGGAAGATGCATCGGCCCGGCTTTCCAGGATAAACCGTAGCTTGGAGAGAGCCTTAACCTCAATTTGTCTTACGCGAGCCTTGGTCACCCCAAGGCGATCAGCAATCTGTGTGAGACTTTCCGGCGCCGTACCCGCCTCAAGCCCATAGTGCAGGGCCAGAAGAATGCGTTCGCGCTCGGGCAATTGAGCCATGGCATCAATCATTTTTCCCTGCAGCAGGAGCATATCGACCGCATCGGGAATGCTTTGCTCAGCCGGGGCACCAAGCTGATCAAGCAAGTCGTCCTGCGAAAGCAGCAGGCGACTTGCCCCGGAGGTGGATGGCCCGAAGCGATGGGCATAGTTTTTCATCAGTGCATAGGACAGGTAGGTACTGAAGCGGACATTGCGTGAGAAATCAAACGAATCCGCGGCGCGCATCAGCCAGAGATTACCGTCCGATATTAATTCCATTATATTTTCATTACTTTGACAATGCTTGCGGGCCACCAGCACAACGATGCGCAAATGCGATTGGAGAAGTTGATTTCGAATGGCATCCGCCTGCGTCAACAGCGATTCAATATCATCAATGTCCGCTGAACTGCAGCGGGACGGATCGATATCCAACTGCCTGCGCCACGCCTTGAATCGCAGATAATTCATACGCCGAAAGGCATCAATCACAAGGGATGGCGGCATAATGCGCTGACGGAACGCGTCCTGCAGATAAGGCGGCAAATTGCCGGGCTGACGCAGCAAATACCGCTGCTGGCCCTCTTCCAGAGGTTCGTTGGCCGCCGCAGCGAGCGCCTTGGCCGGCAGTTCATCAAAAACAATTTTGTCGGCGTCCGCATGCTCAAAAAGCGGATTGTGAACAAATTTGATGCTCATCGCCCTTACCTGTCGCGCCCTGTGTTCGGCGAGTATCTGCCGAATGTCTTCTGCAGAGCGGCAATACCGCTTCGCAAGGCAGTCCATGGATATGCCGCGACTGAAACAGTCCCAGATCACCTGCCGATCGGCATCAGTAAGCAGCGCCTGCGATTCGGGAAATACCGCTCGCAGGGGGTTTTCCAAATCGTGGCGACGGATAATCTCACGGACGGCCTCCGGGCTGCGGCCCGTGTGCCGGGCGATGCGACGCGAAATAAGCTTCAGGCAGCAATGACATCTGGTGGACAGACGCCGGGCACGAGCGATGATCTCAGCTTTTTCACTGTCGGGAATCTGTCGAAACCGCGCCGCGTCAGCCAACCGGCGCGCATGTCTCTGACTGAATGCCGCCACCTGCGATTGGCGAAAACCCACCCGCCGGACACCATCTGAGAATACATATCGCATGGCCGGCAAGCCCTGCCTGCGCCACCGCTGAATGGTTTTGCTGGATACGCCAAATTCTGCCGTCACCTGATCGAGCGTGAAAATTTGCTCTTTCGCGTCGGAGACATGGATATCAATAGTTGATGAGATGTATTCAATAAGGCTGGGCAAGTCTGCAAGCAGCGTCCTCCCCGCCAAGGTAATGTGTGAATCTTCACGCGCCCGGTAGCCGGTGATCTTAAATAAGATGTAATCCCACGGATAGTGCTCTTCTGAATCGACTTCACCGAGCAGTTCAAGGGCAGCATCAAGCTCTTCGCGACGCTTGTTGGCTGGCGTATAGGCCAACTGGCGGGCAAGTTCGTCGAGTTTTGCGTCCGACCATTTCATGCCACAACTCCGGAACCTTCTACACACTGGATTATACATCGGTTTTGGAACTCGGGCGAGGCCAAAATTTCCCTGTGTTCGTGATTTTGAGGCGTTGCCCCTAGGTCATGGGTATGATGCCGGGTAAAAATGCCCTCAAGCTGCGTCTGATAATCATGGTTCGGCCCGCACGGAAATTGACCAACGGTCAGCCCATCAACCATTTTAGACGTATAACTATATAAACTACAATGTGTTATGGCACATATATCACTGCAAGCCAAAATCGCTGTCAAGCCATTTGCTATCACCTTAACGAATGCTTATCATAATCCTCGGCTTGAAGATTATTGGGCCGGCGGTGCACCATCGGTACCGGACAAAATCGGTTGCAGCGAAAGCTTTCCGAGTGCCTGCTGCCGCCAAGCTCGGCTTTGGTTCGCAGTTGAATCATGAAGTGTTACGGATAACGCAGAGCTTGTAAAAGGAATGAATAATTCATGGCTGAATTAACGGAAGTGGTCCCCGGTAATAAAATGCGATTTACAGCAACAAGAAAAAATGTGGATGTACCCGTTGGCTTATGGCTTGGATGCCCCGGCTGTAACCGTATGGTTTACCGCAAGGAGATGGAAGAACATCTCCATTGCTGCCCGTATTGCGAACATCATTTCCGTGTGAACGCCCGGCAAAGAGTTGAAATGCTTGTGGATAGCGGCAGTTTTGAAGAGCGCGACGCTCAATTGAAAGGCACCGACCCGCTTAATTTTAAAGCCAAAAAGGCCTATGCCCAGCAATTGGAGGAGGCACGCACCGCCACCGGGGCTGACGATGCGTTGGTGAGTGGCCTGGCTTATATCAAAGGCCGCCGCACGGTTCTGGCGGTATTAGATTTTTCATTTTTAGCCGGTTCCATGGGAACCGTTGTTGGTGAAAAACTTACCCGCGCCATTGAAACCGCCACGGAGTTGAATCTCCCGATCATCGTAGTATCGTGTTCCGGCGGTGCCCGTATGCAGGAAAGCACCTTGAGCCTTATGCAGATGGCCAAAACTTCAGCCGCGTTGGCTCGTCATGCCGCGCGCAAGCTTCTTTACATCAGCCTGCTGACAGATCCCACCACTGGAGGTGTGACGGCAAGTTTTGCCATGCTGGGAGATATCATTTACGCTGAACCTTGCGCCATGATCGGTTTCGCCGGGCCACGCACCATCGCGAACACCATTCGCATGGAATTACCCGAAGGCTTTCAGCGAGCCGAGTTTCTTCAGGAAAAAGGGTTCGTTGACCGCATCGTACCTCGCCAGAACTTACGTTCCGTGCTGGCGCGCACCATCGATTACTGCTGCTGATAACACCCCACCCCCAATGCCCTCGGATGCAGACAACCCGCATCTAGACCATTCATCTGCGGTAATGTTGTCGAAATGATGCGGCTATTGGGATCGCTCGCGGCTAAACGCGGTGGGTGGGCGGTTGCCAACGCGCAAGTGAATACATTGGGATGTATGTGACCATCACAATTGACCTATCCTCGAATGAAGCCGACAATGGTGACCATGCCTGATGAACAATGGCGGCTGGCAACACAAAGCGTCATCGACCTGTTACGGGCCCGAGCCGAGAAACGCCGCCGCGATTTAGACATTATGTATTATCTTGGCCTTCTTTTAAGCCTCATTGCGCCAGCATTTCTCGGCACCATTCTTTATTTTATCTGGGGCAGCGTGGCGGCTACCCTCGGCTGGGTGCATCTATGGTGGGCTTTTTTTTTCATCGTGGCGTCGGTGATTATGCTGCCTCTACTGTATTTTCATGAGAAAAATCAGTTTGACGCGCAGCCGATCATTGTCCGCACGGATGCACGCGGCGAAAAGGTGCTCTACGTGGACAAAATTGAGGTTGACCTGCAGAGTTTTGCCGCCTTCGGTGTAAATCTGATCAGCGATGACAGCAGTGGAGATAAATGGTATGTGCGACCTTTCTTCATCGGGCCGCGCATAGTGACACGCAGCCGTCCACAGCAGCAAATGCTTGCCACACTTGCATCAACGGTCAACATGATGGCGGCGGCAGAGATTTTGACGCATCTCGCCAAACACCAGCATGGCGTTGCCGTAGATGATCTTCCCTTAAATCAGACTCTGCGCAACGGGCTCATTCCAACGCTGGCCTACCTGCGTCAACTTGGCTGGGTGGATATGAAAGCCGATGGTTCCCGGTTGTGGTTTGGTACCGACCAGAGGCGCATCATTGATCAGGTGCTGCGGGATTGTGGTATCAATCCTGATCCAATATAGCCGCTGGACCGGAGGAAGAGGCCAATAATTTGGGCCATCGCTGGCAAATCTTCACCGGCCGTTGCATGAATGGCCTTTTGCAAACGCGCCGGGGCAAGCCGGGCGGCCTAGTGCTTTGTCACGTCATAATTTTAGGGTAAACGCTGATGAGCTTTCTGCGGGCGTCTGCTA
>DZDI01000107.1 GCA_022730455.1 Phycisphaera mikurensis
CCAATCAATCCTAATTGGTAGGCGTGACAAAGCACTAGGCGCGACGGATCACACGACGGAATTGAGGATTTGCGGTAGCGTCTCGGCAACTTCGGTGCAGCGTTTCGGTGACTGAGGGTGCACGATATGATCGCGCCGGGTAGTCGAGCCATCAGCGTGGAGAATAGGCAATGGAACTCAATTCTCAATCAACCGCGACGCATCCGCCCGCGTCAGATACTGTGTCAGCCACCAAGGAAAGCCCGGGCTCACCGCCACCGTCGATACCAAGATTGCGGCATCATTTTGGCCGCCGAGCCAACGCCTTTATGCAGCATCTCGCTGTCACCTGTCTTCCGGTCGCTTATTTTCTGGCGTGGTTTGTGGTCTGGGGATTCTGGATGTTTGACTCGCGTGCTCGATCCAGCAGTTGTGATTATCTGCGGCGGATACATCCGCGCAAGCGGCCGCTTACCCTGTGGTGGCGCTCGCATCGACATATCTATGAATATGCGGTCTCGCTTATTGATTCCAGCGTCATATTGGCAGGTCATGGTGAGGGTTTCTCTATCACCTGCCCCAATAGAGATGCACTGAATCGAGCCGCCGCCTTACCGGGCGGCTTGTTGATCCTGACAGCCCATGTTGGGACGATTGAAGTTGTCGCCCCGCGACTATCTCAACTGCTGCTCAATCGCCGCGCCTATTTTGTGATGTATCAGGATATGTCGGACGCAACGGAGCAATTTCGTTCTGAGAATTGGCGGGGGTTGCGGCCGTATGGCATCATCAATTCGATGGATCCATTGCTGGCCGGAATACAAATAGCCAGGACCCTGATGGCCGGGGAAGTCGTCGGCATGCGGGCGGACCGCAAAACTTCCGGTAAAAGCATCGGCGTTGATGTGCTTGGATCAAGCGTCTTTCTTCCGCATGGGCCGTTTATGGCGGCGGTCGCTACCGGCGCAAACGTTGTATTCGCCTTTGCATTTCGTACCGGACGCCGCGCCTACGAATTTCAGGTGAGTGAACCGCGAAAATATGAATTTAATGATACTGATGATAAACCGGCCACGATTGAAAAGGCGGCGAATGAATTTGCATCGGCGCTGACGGACGGGACCCGGCGATTTCCATACCAATGGTTCAACTTTTATCCTTATTGGGTTGCGGAAAGCACGCCGGAAAGCTCCAAGACGATTTGATCACTGCGTCGCAGCACGGCATCGACAGCAAATACGTCGGCCGTGCCCGGCTGCAGTTGAATATCAACATCCAGTCGATCGCCCGGAACTACCGGTTGATGAAATTTTGCAATATGAATGGTCTTAAAGGCCAGTGGACATCCACTGGCAGTTAGTAGGTCCAAAATCAATTCGAGCAGGCAATAGCCCGGTGCAATGGCATCACCCGGAAAGTGCCCGCGGAACATATCGGCGGTGGGGGGGAAATAAGTCGCAGCGCAGTAGCGACCGGATTGAGGATTGCAGCTCAGGTTGGAAAGCTCGGCACCTGAAGAAGCGGTGCGATGATCGGGGTTGATGCTCACGCCACCCTCGTCTTTGTATGGATGTAATCTGCCAGAGAACCAATGGTGGTGAGAGCGGCACGGGAGGTGGGGTCTTGTTCATCGAGGCGAACCGAAAAGTGCTTATCCAAAAGCACAGCTATTTCCAAGGCATCAACTGAATCCAGCCCCAAACCGCTTTTACCAAATATAGAAGTATCTGCGTGAATTTCAGATATCGGCATCTTAAGCCGTAAGTTTTTGTGCAGCAGATCAATTAATTTGAGTTGAATTTCAGACATTCGATTTTCCGTGAGAAAGATATAACTTGCCAACGCACACTATTTGGTCGTTGATTGTAGCCGAGCCGGTGCAAAGCGACTTCCCGCCGAAATCCATGACGTGTTCAACCATAAGATTAACCACAAACGGCGGCGGCGGCAGCGGCCCATACTCAATATCACGCACCTGCGCCAGCCGCATATGGGGGATTATATCCGCCGCATACCCCGCCCGGCTGACGGCATAACAGGCTGCCGTCTGCGCCAGCATCTCGAGGAGCAGGGTCGGTTTAAACGGTATGTTGTTACCTGATCGATCATGGCCGGATATATGCTTACTGGCGACCACCGTCGTGGCGTTTATGACGTTCGCCGTATCCAACCAGAGTGCCGGAGGCCGGTGCGGTATGCTGTCGATCCAGTTGCTGATGGCTGCGACCTCCAGTCCTTTGCCGCGTGTGGCAATATAACCGGTGGGCTCGTTTGATGGTACCCTATGGCTCCGCGCGCTATGACGCCGTTTTTGCGCGGTGGGGGAGTTGACGCACTGTTCAGGCCCCTGCGGTCAGCGCTTTCTTATTGGCCGTGGGTTTTCGGCAAGAGTTGGGCCACTTGAGCGTTTAGCCCATCAGATAAGGCGGATGATACACCTTCAGGCTGGAATTGCTGCGGCCTCTGTACGTGTGATGGAGTGGAAACCAAGCATGGCGTATATTCTGGGCATCCATGCAGCAGCCACAGGTGATAATATTTATGGGACGGTGACGTGGTGAGGTTGGCAAAATGAACAGGCAGATGCTCAAAGACCCGCGATTTATTAAGCTCAGTGTGGCGGGCATTGTGTTTTTAGCCGCCTTGGTATGGCTGGCCTTGCATATTGGCGACTTTTTTGGCCCGCCGCCGAATCGTGTTGTAGCATTTTATCAATACACACGGACGATGGGTCGGCGTCAGCGCTGGCAACGATTCCGCCGTCAGAGGCAGTTGGCAGCACCGCCACAGCTACGACTCATTTATGAATTTGCCGGGAAAAACGACCGCATCCAGTTGATCAAGCATCCGGATGATCCCAAAATGAGTCTGATGGTTGTCGAATTGCCCCCGCGTGGGAACGGTGACTGGCGCCGCCAGGACCCGCAGTGGCTTAATTCCGTAATGAGTATCAGCGATCCGGTCGATCGGGCACTGACTTTCGCCTCCCTGCGAGGTTCGCACGCTGTGCGGTATTGGTTGATAAGCTGCGGCGCAAACCCGGCTGCAATGGCAGCGGCGAAGAACGCCGCCAGCGATTTCAACGCCGGCCGTGCCTTGCTGTTGACCGAGGAACATGAGGGGCTTGTCCATCCAGTATTACTGAAAAAAATCGAGTCGGATTTAGCGGTGTTTCTTAAAATGCCCGGCGATCCGGTGACCAATTCGGCACGGCAGCACATGGCCCGCAAAATATATCGGGTAGGAAATGAATTCTATAGAGAACTTCAGCGTAGAGAGATGAAATACACACAGCGCTACGTCGAAGCCGTCCGGCCACAACTCTCGGATAAGGTTAAAGCCCGCATCACCAGCCGCATCGATCGCATCCTGGCACGATTTAAAAAAGAATAGCACCGGAGATTGGGTGCGTTGGCAGGCTTTCCCTCAGACGGTGCAGCGCTATATGGCGTCGCTCCCTTCGGTGCCGTCGCTGATACGGATTATATTGTCAAGGGAAATGACAAATATCTTCCCATCGCCAACCTGTCCCTTACCCCCGTGCCCGCTGCGGGCGCCGGATTTAATCGCTTCGATGGTGGGTTGGACAAAGGCTTCATTAACGGCAATTTCAAGCCGAACTTTGCGGATCAAATTGACGTGCATGGCTTGGCCGCGAAAATATTCGGTGTGCCCCTTTTGACGGCCATATCCCTGCACATCGCTTACCGTCAGACGAAATACCTCAACGGCCGTGAGGGCCTGCTTGACCGCTTCAAGCCGAAACGGCTGAATAATCGCCACAATTAATTTCACTATGCTTCTCCTGCAAGTAACGGGATGACGACTTCGCGTGATCCATCAAAACAACCATTATTTCTGAATTTCTGAACCTGATAGGCAAACAATCCTATCTGCATTTCCTTACGACTCGGCTGGCGAGACGATCGCCGATTCTGGTAGCGCACCAATATCCCAGCCTGTTTCGCCGTGGATGCCCAAATCCAAGCCTTCAACCTCCACCACCTCCGGTACGCGCAGACCGATGGTGACCTTGACGATCCAACCGATGGCCAAGGTACCGATCGCCACAAACGCCACCGTGGATACCGCTGCCAGAAGTTGAATTAAAAATTGGTGGATATTGCCCTGCAGCATACCACGCACACCATTGACCGCCGCAACTGCGAAGATTCCGGTCAGCAACATACCCAGAAAACCGCCAACGCCGTGAACACCGAATGCGTCGAGTGAATCGTCGTAGCCCAATTTGGCCTTAACCTGCACCGCCAGATAACATACGACACCGGCCAATATGCCGATGATCGGCGACGCCCAGATGGCTACGAACCCGCACGCCGGTGTAATGGCGACCAAGCCTGCCACGATGCCGGACGCCAAGCCCAAGGTGCTCATTCGCTGGTGGTGAACGTATTCCGCCATGTTCCAAGCAAAACCGGCGGCCGCTGCTGCTACCGTGGTATTTATAAAAGCGATGCCGGCCAAGCCGTCCGCCGCCCCGGCAGAACCCGCATTAAATCCGTACCATCCAAACCATAATATTCCTGCCCCCAGCAGTGTCAGCGCCAGTGAACTCGGTTGCAGCACTTGATTGGGATAGCCATTTCGACGCCCAATCAGCAATGACAGCATCAAACCGCCAACACCCGAGGCGATTTCCACCACCGTGCCACCGGCAAAATCTGCCACGTGGAGTTGATTCAGCCATCCGCCACCCCAAACCCAGTGAACCAGCGGGTCATAGACAAAGGTTGTCCAGAGCAAAACAAAAAGAAGGAAGGAACTGAATTTCATTCGCTCGACAATTGAGCCGGCGATCACGGCGGGAGTGATCATGGCAAACATCGCCTGAAACATGCAAAACACGGTTTCTGGAATGTAGTGACCGCTTTGGGATACCGCATGGTGTGGGTTTACACCTATAAGTAGAATATCAGCCGGGTTCCAGCCGATCAGTCCGCCGTGATCCGTACCAAAACCCAGCATATATCCAAATAATATCCACTGCAGAATAACCAGCACGAGGGCAGAATAAGAATGCATCATGGTCGCGAGTACATTTTTCTTCCGCACCATGCCAGCGTAAAACAGCGCCAGTCCGGGAATCATGAACATCACCAGTGCCGTCGATGCCATCATCCATGCGGTGCTGCCGGTGTCGATCTTCACTACCGGCGATTTGAGATGCGGCACCGATGCTGCGGCACACGAACCTCCGGCCAATAGGGAAACTGCAATGGTGAGACCGATCAGCCATACCATCGGCCGATGGTATGCCCATGCCGCTTCCAGTGGTGGCTTGCCTGATCGTCTTTGTTTCCAAGCCATTACGCATTTTCCTCCTGCATACCGCGGTTCCACCCCAAACTCATTTGGGGAAACCACTCGTTTGCCTAATATTGCGGCTTATGTTGTACAATTGCCGCTTATACAGGCATTTGGCGTGGTGGATTATCAATAATCGGGCATGAAAACGCAAACATGGTAGAAAATGAGGCGTGGCTTCGTGTTGATCCGGTCGGCGGCTGCCAGCCTTGATTGCCCGTGCTGGCAAAATCCTTGGTTTTTGGGCATCTTTTATTCTCGCTGTGGATCGTTAATTTCATACATCCTTCCGCCGGGCCGCCGTGACAATTCTGAGATTATCGGGTTATACTGCCAAGACAATGGGGGCGACATCGTTTCGGCCCTGATGAATTGTTTTTTGACGAATATTCTGGTCGGCTGACAGGTATACGTTTGCAGGAGCTTACTGGTGGTTAAATTCAGAAATAAAATAGCTGGTGTATTAATGGTTTTTTCGGCTTCCATTGCCGCGACTGCCAGCGTCGGTTTTGCCGCCGCGCCCATGATTCAATATGTTCCTAAAAACGCCATGCTCTACGTCGGCGTAGCGGGCCAATTGCAGCAATGGGCCGGTTATCAAGGCTCCCATATGCAGATGCTCGTGAGCCAAAGTCCGCGTCTGCAAAAACTGCTTAAAAAGATTGCGACACCGCCGGCCGGCGAAGCAGCAGCGGAAGGCCCTCCATTTGAATATCCGCTGGCGATATACCTTACCAATTTCAGGGGTGCGAACCATAAAAGTCCGGACGGCAATTTAGGCATGGTGATCGATGCGGGTAACCACTGGAAACAAGTTTTAACGGCAATAGCGAGCGGTAACAAACGCGTGCCTGGTGAGTATCGCGGCCACGTGGGCGGCCTTGTATACGACATATATCAGGCTACACCTGTCGAACTCAAGCTCCTCAAAGGCCGCAATGGAGACATGAGCGATACCCTGGCAGCAAACCCCCAGTTCAAAGCCTTTACCGCCGGCCTTGGGGCGATGTCGGCCAATTCATGGTGGATCAACATGCCGAAGTTTAGTTCGGAGCTGCTCAACGCTCATTATACTGATGACCACGTCGCTGAACTTATGCCGCTGATTAAGAAAGTGTTTAAAGGCGCCGGTTTGGACAACTATACCCTAATTGCCGGTGGTGGCGGCTTTGTGGGTAAAGACTACGTTTACCATATGAAGGCGGGCATGCGGCAGAGCGGCCACAACGACACGGCCGGGCTTAAACAGATGCTTGAGCTCGTGCCCGAGGATGCTCAAAGCGTCGCAACCTATCATTTTGACCTTGCGGCTATATATAAAACCATCGTCAGCATTGGAAAGCAGGCTGGCTTTTCGACGAATATCCAACAAGCAATGACGCAAGCGGGAACATTGGCTGGAATCAGCCTGCGGCGCGATGTGATTGATGCGCTCGGCGCGCGTTGGGTGGAATTCAGTATCCCCAACCGATCGGGTTCGTACAGCTTCGTTTCAGAAAGCATCCTGCGCCATCCCCATAAAGTCGCCAGTTCGCTTCAGGCGGCGGCACCTTTGGTACTGATGGGAATTAACGCGCGGCGGCAACAGGAAAATCCCAACGCCAAGCCTATTTCGTTGACAGCCACTTCCATCGGTAAAGACACCATCTACAGCATTCAGGGCTCGGGTTTTGCCTGGTGCATAATCGGCCAACGGCTGATCGTAAGCGCGTCTCCAAGTGTGATTAAGTCAGTATTAATGCATCCTATCAATAAAACCATCATGGACAACCCTGTGTTCGCCGCAGCGTACCGGAAACTCTCCGCAGATCATGGGCTGCGGGATATTGCGTGGGTGAATTCCCGTAAGTTGATTACGGGGTCATATCTCTGGCTTATCAAGGAGGTGCGGAAAATGGATACGCTCAAGCCGAATATCGATAAAATACTGCGACCCAGCGATATGCCCAATTTGAGTCTATTGCAGAAATATTCACGCTTCTCGCATAGTGCGCAGTGGTATACGCCGCACAACTGGGAATTGGTGATTCATTCATCTCTGCCGGGAGGCGATATATTGACGCCCCAAACGGGAGCCTTAATGACGCAGTTGTCCAATCCGCTTGTTGGAAAATTATTGGCTGTGGTCGCCACGATCGGCGTATCCTATGACATGGCGAAACAGCATGCGACTGGTGCTCCCAACCCGCCGACACATGCGTCGGCGGGTGCGGAGTAAACCAAAGCAAAGATGTATTGATTTTCAACGGGTGGGGTCTGCGCCAATAACGCTGCGTCCGCCCGCCGCCATGACCTAGCATGACTTTACAAGTTATTTTCACGAAACACGCGCAGAGCACTGCGGCGCAAGGGTTTGGAGCGGTTTTCACGGGGTGAAAATAGTATGACCTAAGCAGCCAGGTATCGCTTGAGGTCCAGGGCGTCGAAGACCTTCTGCTGCTCGCAGTTGAGCGTGGAGTGGCCGGCAGCAACGCGGGGAGTCTTCTCGCCCGGCCGGCGGGGGTAGATCACCAGGGTTTCGCGGATCCCGCCCAGCAGGTCGTACATCCGCGGCATGCTCAGGTCGATCCCTTTCTGGTGCAGAGTCCGTTGCAGCAGCGAGGTCAGCGTCAAGGCCAGCACGCAGGTGAAGGCATGCACGCGGATCTTGCTGTCGGTCCAGTGGAACATCGGCGACCAGCCCAGATAGTGCGGATTCTTCATATCTCGGAAGGCGTGCTCGATATGGTGCTGCGCGCGGTAGGCCAGCACGATCTGCTCATTGCTCCAGGCGTCGTTGTCGGTGAAGAGTATGGTCTTGCCCAGATGCAGTTGCACGAACCGCCCCAGGGCGGCCGCATCCGTACGGTAGCTTAGCGTGGGCAGGCCGTTCTCCAAGCCGACTTCCCAACGGAACAGGCCCTTCATCCACTGCCGGGCCAAGGCCTGCTGCACCTGCCGGTTGACCGAGGCGACCGTGGGCGTATGGCCGCCCCTGGTCCGCCCCTCCCGCCGCCGTCGCAAGACCTGCTGGATCTCCGCCAGACGCTGGCGGGTCTTCTCCAGGTTGCCGCTCAAGCCCTGCATCTGCCCAGCCAGGAGGTTCTCGTTGTAGGTGATCACGATGGTTCGCTCGTGACCAAAGACGGTCTTGCGGGTGCGGTATGCCAAGCAATCCTTCAGCCGCTCTCCGGGCAGGGACTGATACTTCCGTAGCGGCACCTCCAGCAGGTCCGCGTGCTGCGTGGGCACCAGCGACCCCACGAAGTGGAACTCCGAAGCATCCACCGTCTCGAAGGCCTCGGATGAGTTATTACCCTTGTCGAAGACTAGGGTGATGTGCTGGCAGTCCCGGGCCAGGCCCGCGTAACGCTCGCGCAGTTCCTGCGAGATGGTCTGGAAGACCGTGCTGTCGTTAAGGTTGCCCTCATAAAGCTTGTGAAACAGGGGAATGTGGACGTCGGTGCTGACCAGCATCCCCAGGCTGACCTGGCGCAGGTCGCCCCGCTTCTGCTTGTTGTGGCCGCGATGGGGCAGGGTGGCGGGGGTCTGGGTGCGGATGTAGGTAAAGAAGTTGGTTCCGTCGTAGGTCAGCGTCCGCAGCGACAGGTGGAATTGCTCGACCAGACGCGCGGAGAGTTCCTTTTCGATCTGCTGGATGTGCGACTCGGTCACGCCATCCATATGGTTCCAGAAGGCCTGGCTGGAGAGTTGCGATTCCTGCGCCGGCAGGAGTCGGCGCAGGGCGGTCTGGCCATACCACGCGGCCAGTTGTGTCTTGCTGGTGGGATGGACGGCCCGGTTAATCG
>DZDI01000266.1 GCA_022730455.1 Phycisphaera mikurensis
CGCCGACATTGGGCCGCTGGCTCCAGCGTGATCCGATCGGCTACGCCGGCGGAATCAATCTTTACGAGTACGTCCAAAGCAATCCGGCGGGAAATTTGGATGCGGGCGGGCTGGCCCGGTATAATCCCGGTAGCTGGGGATGGGTACAGAACTTGGGCGGATTAGGGGCATCGGCGGGGAACTATATTCTCAACACCTTGACTTATCCAGGAAATAGGCTGCTGGGCCTACCCACTAATCAGGGGTTGGGATGGGGGCAGGGGTCCTTGATTGTCGGACTCATTCAGGAGAGCCCCAGCTTTCAGCAAGGGAACCAAAATTGGCTTAAAGAATTAAAGAATATTGTGGCTGCGTGGTCGAAGTCGCAGGGATGCAAGACAGCGCATGGTTCTATAGCGGAAAAAACAGATTTTTCTGCCGTCATCTACAATCCAGGGCATTTACGTTACAACATCATTGGCCAATTGACGATTGGGAGATTTGTAGTACGCGCTTTCGCTATTGGGCCAGTCCACCAGATATGCCAAAAAGGCGGCATTTCGGGAGGCGCCTCGCTATCACTACAATACGACGTATCGGATCCGTTCCACCTGCATTGGAGCAACAGTGAACCAGGGCAATTTTCGCAGACTATCCACTGGACTGGGTCCGATTACATTCCGATCGACAGGCAATGTTAGCTACGGGGGTTATGGCAAGCAACCGGTGAGATATTGTCGCCCGCGTCGGCTTTCCCATCAATTGTTTCATGGGCCATAATACTGAATGGACGCCTTATATGCCTGCACCTAATATCCTAGCCATTCCCTTTCGATGGCGACGCGTGGTGAGCCGATGGTTGTTGCTTATCTGGCTCGTCGCACTTCTCGCGGTACCTTATGCGATGAGCCTCCACCCGCTTTCAGACTCTCAAGCTATTATTGGAATTCTGTTTGGCGTATTGATAGTGGCTGAATGGAAGATGTTACGGGCACACAATTCCAGCATACGCGATACAGCTTCAGGATCGCAGGGCAAGCCCGCATTGAGGCAGATCCGGTTTATACTGATTTTCATGGTAACAATATCATTTCTCGATATTGTTTATGTGATACCTTATGTTGATGCTCGGGTTCGGGAGTTGGCGGGTGTGGCCTACCGCATTCCGGTACAAAATGCACTCCAAAGGATTCTTTCAGCAATCCAGTCCAGCCGAGATCATCCAATCACTTTGGCCGCGCTTTTACAATCTGGCGCGATAAGTCCCCATGACTTGCGACCCCTTGGCATGTCGGTCGTGCCAGATCCTCGGGGACTTGAGAATTTGCAAAATGCCATCGCCAAACATGATGCGCAAGCGGTATCCCAAATGATCAACTCTTATAGCATCTTCCACTACTTGCCGGGGGGCGAGATACTCGGTAGGAGAGCGGTCCCAAAGTCCGGAGGCTCGGAGCTTGAGCCGTTGATTTTGAGTACGAGACTCTACGACTGCCAGTTCGGCTGGGTTAGGTTGTTGGGGTTTAGTGATGGAGAAGTTGTTGAGGTTGTAGCGAGTCCGTGGGCAGGCACCGGATCGGGGCCAATAAGGAAACGGAAAAATACTAAGGACAGTCGCTAACCCGAATATTTCATCAGTGTAGCGGGAGCCGGTTGTGTTGCAAGATTTCCCAAGAGCATGATATATACAGATGGAGATATATAATGCAAGTTATAAGTAATTTTACGGCGCAGCCGGCGTTTGCGGCTCGCTGAAGGGCGATTTTCTCCTGTTTCGGCGCAGCATTCACATGCTCGCCTAGTTTTAGCCGCGATTTCGGAGGGGCTGGTGGGTGGATGGCGTTCGCCGACGGCGCATCCTCGGCCTCACGGCCCTGTACTGGTTCAGCGTGAACTGGAGAAATAGTCCCGGCGCCTAAGGGGCTATGGGCTTCTGAAGCCTGCGTTTTTTGAGGCATGAGGAAGATGCTCTGAACCA
>DZDI01000267.1 GCA_022730455.1 Phycisphaera mikurensis
TCGTGAGAGCCGGGGAAACACGACGTGGGCAGGCGAGACGCCTGCGTTACGTGCTCCCCCGGCTTCGCCTCCATGTATCGCCAATGGCCGAGCGGGTATATCACGCGGGTCCCGGGCGGCTGGCCGGGAGTCTTTCCAATGGCAATAACGGCTTCTTGTTAAACGCTATGCCATATTGCAGTAAGCTTTTGGCAACCGCTCTAATATCAATCACACTTGCGATGCACGCGGGCGCACAATTATTGTTCCCACATGTACATGAAATTCGGATGCAGGAAAGACGACATGGCGGCACCGGAGAGATTCACGTTGAGCATATTGAAATTGCCACCCTTGCCGCCTAAATCGCTCTTGGCGTAGATAGACCCTGCGTTGCGCCCATGGCGTTTATAGAGCACAATGGTGGCGTGCTGGATATGGGCCATGGCCTTGGCTTTGCGGATGGCGGCATGCAAACCGCCCAGTGCATTGATCATGTGGTAACGCAATGCGTCGATACCCGTCAGCGGGCGTCCGTCCGTAAGCATCGGCCACAACTTGGCATTTACGTCGGGATGCGACGCCTTGACGACATGAACGAATCGCGCAAAAAACTGCGCTACAAACCCTTTGATAATTTTTTTCTGTGAGGGCGTCATCTTGGTAAAGGGCGATCCGGTTTCTTTGTTTGGCCCACTGGCAAACGCTGGTGCCGTCACGCCGATATACTGCAAAGTACGACGAAAATTGAACAACTGCACAATAACCCCGACCGACCCGGTGATGCTGGTTGGATACGCCATCTGATAATTGGCCGCACATGAAACGTAATATCCCCCGCTGGCACAGACATCCATCATGGACGCCACTACGGGTATATGAGTTTTGCGTTCAAAGCGCTTCAGCGTGTTGTACATGATGCTGCTGGCCGTGACCGTACCGCCGGGCGTATTCATTCTCAATACGACGGCTTTGACACGCGGGTCTCTGGCAATGGAGTGCAGGGTTTGAGCAAAATCACTCACTGGATTATGCGATGACCCGAACCACGATGCCGTCGAACCGTCCAGCAACATTCCGCTGACATCCACAATGGCGACTCGATTGCAGTTAAACCATTGATGGGTTTTGTACACCACATGGGGCTTAACACGTGGATTTACCGGCACCATCGATACCTGCAGGGCCTGGTCCCCACAGCCAGCCATCGACAGGCACCCTATCAACAACACCAGCGTGAACAAGCCGGCCACCATGCGTTGACCAGTGGGAGGCAAATTTCTGCAGGGAGAATGAAGTTTAGCCATTTCAACCTCGTGATCGTTCAACAATCTGCATCAGATTACCTTCGCAATCGACGAAGGAAATCAGCCTTCCACCCCCAACAGCCTGCACCACGGCCCCAACAAACCCTACGCCGCTGGCGGAAAGATGTGCGTACGCGGCATCAAAATCAACTACCCGCCACGCCACATGGCTGAGTCCTGGATCGTGGCTGTCACGCGGTCGCCGCACATGCTCATTACGGGGCATGATTTCCAGCAACATGCCGCGTGTTACGCCATCGCTGCCGGACGGGCCTACGAGGTAGGTTCGCTGACCGGAAGGCTCCTGCGGTTCCGTTTGCGCTACAACCCCCAAACCCAACATCCGCTGGTACCATTTGACCAGTGCATCGGTATCGTCCGCGGCAATGGCAACGTGATCCAAGGCATCTATAAAATTTACACGCATGTTTGCATCCTAGGAGTTTTTCCAAGTAATAGCAAGGCTGCGATGTGCCGGAAACGTCCCGAATGCAAGACGTAAGGCCGATGGCGGCTCTGGTGAAGATGAGTCGTCGAGGCCCGAGAATGTCGCAGGCGTGACAGAGCACTAGTGCTCTGTCACACCTACAAGTTAGGATTGACGGTGGGCAAAGGGGTTGTGGGCGCGAAGCGAGGAGAATTGTGTATGGGAACATACATGGACGA
>DZDI01000108.1 GCA_022730455.1 Phycisphaera mikurensis
AGTTCCTCTTGGATCAACTATTTTACCGGTCGTGACCACAACAAACTGGATGCCGATGCGGCTAATGGTTGAGATCAAGGCACGTTAAAAAAAATCCGGCCAATCAAGAGCCATTTCCTGTAAACTTGTGGCAACTCTTCAGATATCCATCAAGTAATTCCATTTCTAAATCAAGATGGAAACGAGGAGGAAAGCGAGCCGCGACGAGGCAGTACAATGAGTACGGTGAGGAGCGGCGCAGCGCGTCCGACGAATTTAACGCTTGATTTAGAAATGGAATAACGCAAACTATTTGCCACATTTCGCATTCTCTCCATATTGTCATCCTCTGCTTGAAAAGAAGGAATCTTGTTCTCCGGGGACGGAGACACGCCAAAGGGCCATATCTCTTTTTGTAGAGACGCTTTGAGCATGGTAACCGTACGGAGAAATCGAAATAATCAAGAAAATGCCATTGTAAGGTCGGCTGAAAAAAGATATAAAAAAAGTATGTAAGTCCAGCGGTTTCGTCCAGGCTCCTTGTTTTTATTAAGAAGCCTTATCCAAAGCTATGCCTTTTCACCTTCACCGCAGGGAGGACGTAAATGGTGCGAGCAAGACAATGCGCCCAATGCGGCGTTCGTAAGTCGCCCGCCAGTTGGCCGGAATCGGTGTTATCTTTGTTCAGACCAACCCGGGTGAATCAGCTCTTCATCTGGAAAGCCCTGCGGATACTCCTGTTACTGCTCGCCGGCCTATCCGTGGTCAGTACAGAGGCGGCAGCCTTTACGCCGGCAGATGCCGCAGCAGCCAGACAACAAGCTGAAATCCTGCAACGTCAAGAGCAGGAACGGTTACGTCAGGACGTCGAGAAAGCCCGCCCCCCTGAACGGCCACCTCAAGGCATCGACACGGATAAACTCGCGCCCAAGCCCGATGCCTCAGCCGCCGGCCAGGAGTGCAACGTTATTACTGAAATCGTAATCAGCGGCGCTCCACGGTTGCCGGACTCAGTGCGCGCGGACATCAACACCCGATTCATCGGCCGCTGCCTTGGGGTTTCCGAAATCGAGGAAATCCTTGGTGAGATCACCAAGGCATACGTCCAGCGCGGCCACATCACTGCTCGCGCCTATCTGCCCGCGCAGAATCTCACCTCCGGACGCCTGGAAATCATGGTCATCGAAGGGACGGTCAGCGAGTTTCGTATCGACGACGGTGACATGGGCAGCGTTTCCGTTAACAACGCGTTTCCGGGCGTCAAAGATAATATTCTCAACCTGCGCGACCTGGAACAAGGCATCGAGCAGATTAACCGGCTGGCTTCCAATAATGCCCTTCTGGATATCCAGCCCGGCGAGCAACCCGGCGAAAGCGTCATCATTGTGCACAATGAACCAAGCTCCCGGATGCACTTCAACATCGGCTATGACAATCTTGGGGATCCGGTCACCGGACGATACCAAACCGGCGGTACGCTGAGCATCGATAATCCCCTCGGCTTTGACGACTTCATTACCGCCACACACCGGGAAACCACGCCGGGTGACAAAGACAGCCAGTTCGCCGGCAGTGACAGCCTGTTCTACAACATCCCCTTCGGATATACCACGGCGACACTGGGCTGGAACCGCTCCCAGTATGCCACGTCCATCGTCCTGCCCAGTGGTCTGGATCTCGTGTCTTCGGGCGACAGCACTACCTCCTATGCCACGCTCAATCGCGTGGCATATCGGGATCAAGCCAACAAGGCAACGTTGGAGGCAACACTTAGCACGAAAAAATCGCGAAATTACCTGAACGATGAATACCTGCAGGTCGGCAGCCGCAAACTGACGATTCTGGATATCGATGGTTCCATGGCAACCCTTCTCGGCGGCGGTGTTTTTCAATGCAATGCCGGCATCACCCAAGGCCTGGACGCCTTGGGCGCCTTGGAGGATGAAGACGCCCTATCGGAGGACGCGCCTCGGGCCCAGTTTCGTAAATACCGGCTGGGAGCAAATTACTTCCTGCCGTTCAAGCTGTCGAGCTACGACGCCGCATTCAGCAGCCAGTTCTTCGGCCAGTATGCCAATGACGTACTCTACGGTTCAGAGCAGATACTGATCGGTAGCCTGTACACCGTGCGTGGTTTTGTCAGGAATACACTCTCCGGTGATCATGGCTACTACTGGCGCAACGAACTGTCACTGCAACTTCCCTTGCAGTTGGCTGATACCGCCGTGAACAGTCGCGTTTTCGTCGCCTATGACCAAGGTGAGGTTTCCAGCCGGATTCCCGACGTGCTGTCCGGAAGACTGTATGGTGGCGCGCTCGGATTCTCCTTCTCAGCCAAGGGTATATGCCTGGATTTGTTCTGGACGCGTCCGATTTCCGGGCCGTCGTGGATGGAGATGGAGGAAACGCAGACCTGGTTCCGGATCTCGTTCTCCGTATAGGAGGTAACACATCATGAAGGCAAATCATACCTATCGCGCCATCTGGAACGAACTTTTTAAAACCCGGCTCACTGTATCCGGGATCGCCCGTTCGCGTGGCAAGCGCAACAGCAGGGCCGTACGCCTGGCATTACCGATGGCCTTGTTTACGGCAAACGCAATTGCCGACGGCACACCTGCCACCGTCGTTCCCGCCGGCGGCCAGACCACCGCCTACACCTCCGCCAACGGCGTGCCGGTGGTCAACATCAACGCTGCCAATGGCGCCGGCCTTTCCCATAATCAGTACTCCCGCTACGACGTGAACAGCAAGGGGCTGGTCTTGAATAACGGCAACATGAACCAGCTCGAACGGGCCTCGCAACTTGCCGGCAGCGTGCTGGCCAACCCCAATCTGAACAGGGAAGCAAACATCATCCTCAACGAGGTGGTTTCCACCAGCCGCAGCACCCTGGCAGGCTTTACCGAAGTTGTCGGCGGAAAGGCGGATATCGTCGTCGCTAACCCCAATGGTATTACCTGTTCCGGCTGCGGCTTCATCAATACCGACCGGGCGACCATCACCACCGGCACCCCCCAGTTCAGCGGCAGCGGCGGCCTGGCCGGTTTCAACGTTAATCGCGGTGATATCCTGGTCGAAGGCAGCGGGATCAACGCTTCCGGGCAGCAGATTCTGGACCTGGTGGCCCGCTCCATCAAGGTAGACGGCCCCATCACCACTTCGTCAAACGGCTCCCTGCAAATGGTTGCCGGCCCCAACACCTGGAGTTACGAAACTCGTGATGTTAGCGGCAGTGCGTCCGGCAGCGGGACTGCGCCGGCCTATGCCATCGACTCCTCGGCTCTCGGCGGCATGTATGCGGGCCGCATCCGGCTGATCGCCACCGAGGCGGGCGTCGGTGTGAACATGCTCGGCGAGGCGGCCGCCTCGTCCGATGATTTCAGCATCAATGCCGCCGGGCAGGTTGCTATTCAGACCAGGCTTAGCGCCCAACGGGATTTGTTGGTGGCCACCTCCGGCAGCGGCGCCGACATCACCCTTGCCACCGCCGACACCAACCTATCGGCTGGCAATGACCTGACGATTTCCACTGCGGCGGGTGGGGGCGGGAGTATCGATAATGAGGGGTTGCTGCTTGCCGGCGGCAGGCTCACCGTCGCGGCCGATGCCACGATCGCAAACGGATCGAATGCGGCCATGGCAGGATTGGAGGAACTCGAAGTCAACGCCGCCACCGGCGACGTCAACAATGCAGGCTGGATGTATTCGGAGGGGCAACTGACCGGCCATGCCGACAACGGCACTTTCGCCAACACCGGCTCGGGCACCGTCTGGTCGGACGGCAGTATCACAATTTATGCCGACACATTCGTCAACAACAACTGGATCCAAACGGCAGGCGATCTCACCGTCTCCACCACGACACGCTTCAGCAATGAGCTCGAAGGCGCCAGGTCACTCACCAAACAGGATGACGACAGCACGGCGACCTATTCCGGTTACTCGAAGCTGCATAGCTCCGAAGAGAGCGGTACCCATGTCTATTTCGACAACGTTTACTCCTGGTATGAGAACAAGCAGGTGAAGCAGGCGTTCAACCGGGAAGTGCCGTCCTCTGGCGACAAACCCGTAGCCATGGTAGCCGGCCACGACATGACGATCAACGCCGGTGCCGGCGCGCTCAACAACACCGGCGCCGTGCTGTCAGCCGACAACAATCTGACGATCACCGGAACCGGTGTCTTGGACAACGAGGCACTGTACCTGGATACCAATCTGTATCAGAAACGCTACGGATATCACGAATGGTGGCACCCTTGTTTCATTGACTGCGCTGACAACTTTGACTTTTACGCGGTCACCACTGACGAGCAGTTTGCGGCGGGCTATCCGCAATACGTGGGCAGCTACGTGGACTGGCCTGACCCGAACTGGATGTTTGTGGCCTACAGCGATAGCAGCCTCGCCTCCTGGTGGGTTGGCCATAATCTGGCTCAGTCAACCGCCGCCTGGATCTTCCAGGGCCAGGTAGCCGGTCAGACGGAAACGGTGAGAGATGGTGTGATCCATGCCGGAGCGGCCATCACCGTCTCAGGAGGCAATCTGAACAACAACGGCTCCCGTATCGAAGGAACGCCCGGCGGCTATGCCCAGAGTGATGACGCAAAAGCATCGGTGCCGACCAACCCGAATGGCTACTTTGTTCCCGCCCGGAATTCATCGGCGCGCTACCTCATTGAAACCAACCCGCGTTATGGTTTGGGTTCGGACTATGAAGGATCGGATCGCCTGCTGAAAAGTTTTGGCATCGATCCGGAAACCACCATAAAGCGCTTGGGCGACGCCAATTACGAGGCCTATCTGATCCGTCAGCAACTCATCAGCCAGACCGGCAATGCCGTGCTTAACGGCTATGCGAATGAGGCAAAGCAAATGGCGGCCCTGATGGACCAGGCCGTGGACGAGGGCAAGAACCTGGGGCTTACCATGGGCAAGGCGCTCACCGGGGATCAAGTTGCCAACCTGACCCGGGACATCGTTTGGATGGTGGAGACCACGGTAAACGGCCAGACGGTTCTTCAGCCGATCGTGTACCTTTCACCGGAGTCGCGTCAGGCCATCGTCTCCGGCGCCGTAATGGCCGGAAAGGAAATCAACATGACCGTGGCATCGTTGACCAACACGGGCGGGACGATCAGCGGCGATAAATCCTTAACTGTTACCTCTCGGGACGATATCACCAATGTCAGCGGCAATATCAAAGGCGGCGATATTAGCCTTGATTCCACTGAAGGCAGCATCGTTCACCGCACATTCTCGGAGGGGCATGGCGACATAAGCTCCGACTACAGGACGACGGTCGGGAAGACGGCGAGCATCGACGCGACCGGCGGCCTCGATATGAAGTCAAAGAGTGACATCCGCATCGAAGGCGCGGACGTGAAGGCCGGCGGATCAGCATCCCTCATCGCTGGCGGCGACATCACCGCTGACACCATCGTTGATAAAAACACGACCACCACCAGGACAAGCGGCAGCAAAGGTTTCCTCACCAAGACCGGCCCAACGACAACGACCGTCACCACCGAGAACAATATCGGTTCGACAATTACAAGCGGCGGCGACCTCAAGCTTACCAGCGACGGGGATACGACCCTGGCCGGCACCACGGCCAAGATCGGCGGCAACCTGAACGTGGACACCGGCGGCGATTTCGACATCTTGTCGCGCCAGGACAAAACCACTCTCCACAGCGAGACCACGACGACCGGATTTGGTGTGGGCGGGGGCCTGTGGGGCACGGAAAAGATTACAGTCGACGATTTCACCGGCATCAACTTTGGTTCCACAGTCAATGTCTTTGGCAATACCGATATCACGAGCGGCGGAGACATGACCCTGCAGGGCTCCGATCTCAAGATCGGCGGCAGCGGCACGATTGCAGCCGGCTCGGTGCTGGTCGAGCAGGGGCTGGACGAGCGCCACACGGTCACGAAGACCGAAACCACCACCTTCCTGAGCACCGGCGGCGGCAACGACAGCCATTCCGGATCGGAGGCATCGGCAACGAGCGGCAACGCCGCGGCCGAAGCCTCCGTCAGTACGGGAGCCGGTGTGAGCGAAAGCCACGAATTCAACCTGATGGAAAAGCGCACCACCACGGTGGACCACGAAAAGAGGACCGGCGTCGGCTCCAACCTGACCACGGGTGGCGATCTTGAGGTCACGGCGCGAGACAAGATGAGCGTGACCGGTTCAAATGTCGAGGCCGCCGGCGAACTTGAGATCGAAGCCCGGAAGATTGAGATCCTGGCCGGGGAAAACAAGGAAACCACCACCACGACCAGCAAGTCCACCAAGATCGGCATCTACACCGACAGTAAAGCCGATGCCAGCGCCTCTGCTGACGCAGACGCCACAGGAATGTCCGCTTCGGCCAGGGCCGAGGCCGAGGCCAAGGCCGAAGCGGACTCCACCGTGACCATCGGCGCACGTACCGAAAGCAGTTCGGATGCGACAACCACCATCACCCACACATCGTCTTCCCTGAAGTCCGGCGCCGATATGAAGCTGATGGCCGAGGATGAAGCCAAGTTTGCCGGCGCCAAGGTCGAGGCCGGCGACAATCTGGTTATCAAAGCCAAGGACATTACCAATCTTGCCGTAGAAGATTCGACGATTACCACCAGCGAAAGGACGACCAGAACGGCCGGGATTTATTTTGATGGCAACGCATCCGCCGAGGTCAAGGGCTCGGCCAAGGCCGGACTGGCTACTGTTTCCGCATCCGCCGGAGCATCGGCAGGGGCAGAAGCCAGCGCCGGGCTGCATTACTCTCAAGAGCAGGAAACCGGGAATCAGGGCGAGACCACCAACGTTGTCAACACCTTCAAGGCCGGCGGCGATATCACTCGCACCGCTACCGGTACCATCACCGACCAGGGGACCCAGCTCGAGGCAGGGGGCGACATCACTCAGACAGCCACCACGCTCCATGAAATCGCCGCTGAGGATAAGACCTGGTCCCATGACTCGTCCGAAACCCATGACGCCAAGATCGGCGTTTATGGCAGCGGAAGCTATTCAGGCGATGCCGGGGTTCAGAAAAGCCCTCTCGGCAGCGGCGGCTATGGGGAAGACCTCGGCCCAGAGGCCTCTATCGGTATCAAGGCAAAATACTCGTATGAAAAAACCATCGAGAGTTGGACGAATACCAGCGCCGTAACCTCCCGCTACAAGGCGGGCGGCAACATCAGTTCGACGACTACCGACAAGACCACTTTGATCGGCACGCAATTCGAGGCCGGAAAAAACGTCACCATCGGAGCCAAAAGTCTCGACTATCAGGCGGCTCACGACACCTCTTCCAGTTCGTCGGAAACTCGTTCGGCTGAGGCCGAGGGTAAGCTCAAGTTGACCGGAACCACCGGCGTCGAGGTCGGCGGCGGCTACGACCAGAACAAGTCGTCTTCCACTTCGACGACAGCCAGGGCCGGCGGCATCACTGCTGGTGGTGATGTCAGGATCACCACTCAGGATGACGCTCGCGTCGAGGGAACGGATATTACCGCCGGCGGCACCGCCGCGATCAAGTCCGAGACCGGTAAGGTGACCATTGATGCAGCCAAAAGCTCGACCCACGAGGAGTCGAGTGGCTTTAACATCAACGCCGGCTTCGGCTCGACCCGGACATCCCCGAAAGGCGGTGAAGCGGCAGGAAAAAGCGAGAATGAGAGTATGACCACCTTGGATGGGGGCTATTCAAGCAGCCAAGCTGATTCGACCAACGAAAAAGGGGCCACGATCAAGGCCCGGAACGTCGAGGTCTCCGCCGAAAAAGACGTGACTATGCACGGCTCGCAGATAGACGCAGAGGAAGAGGCTGATATCACGGCACAGAGCGGGGACGTCAGGCTTCTTGAGGCGATAAACAGCGAAAGCAGTTCCTCAATCGAAGTATCGGGCAATGCCACAGGAATGCGGCTTCTCAAACCCGAGGGCGACACGAGCCAGGCCCAATACGGCGGCTTCAATCTCAATGCCGAAAATGAGGAGTGGCTTTCCGGGCAGGCGACGTCCATCACCTCCGGCGGGAACCTCACCGTCAGGGCCAGAAACATCCTTTTTCAGGACGCCGAACTCAGTGCCGACGGGACCAAAAAAATCGAAGGCGCCGTAAGCGAACAAGCCCTGACAAATGAAAAGAGTGGCATGAAGGTAGATTTGGGCATCGATTTTCTGCGAAAAAAGAAGACTTCGGAAGAAGAATAATACTCGACAGGAGGTCGCTCTCAAGGCTGCTCATCAACGAAAACCCGGGAGACATGCGGCCCAGAACGTTTACAGCAAGACAGAGTTGAGAAGGAGGGCGTACAGATCAGCGTTCATCGCATCCGGTACCGCCGTAAAGAGCTGATGATTTGCGCGCTGCTATAGATCAAAGTCAAGACTACCACTCATTCCAACCATTCTTGGCCGGTTGTGCCGGATCTTGTTGATCAGAACTTTTCGGCGACACCCCCCAATCAGATCTGGTTGACGAACGGACCATATATTCGAACCGCAGAGGATTGGCGTTAAAGGAACGGTCATGACATGAAACGGGTGCACCGCATTCGCACGACAATCCCAAGTGACACACGGGAACGGGGCGAATCGGAATACTGCATGTACCAACTTGATACTCCAAAATAAAATTTCACACACAACGCCGAGGCCGGGGAAGAAGTCTATTCCCCGAGGCAGCCTTGATCCTTCGGCCCCTATCCCTCAGCTACGCGATCACCAGTTGATCCACAACCTTGGCCCCGTCCGCGACCATGGCCCCGTCCCAGACCACTGACCGCTGCAACTGCGCATTTTTGCCGATGACCGCGTCACCCACGCAAACCCAATCCCGCAAGACAACCCCCCTTCCCAATTTTGCCTTGCCGCTCACATGGTACGTTGAGGACAACGTATCATTTTCTCCCCCAGGGCGATGCAAAGGCCCCGCTACTGCCCCGGCAATCTCCGGCTGAAGCTCCGGCCAGAGTGGAATCTTGCCGGTCAACAGGCCCGCGTGCAACGCCAGA
>DZDI01000268.1 GCA_022730455.1 Phycisphaera mikurensis
GCATATGGTTAGACTCGTCGTGAGTCTGACTGGCCAAAAGGCCGTGAACGGTTACGGGATTATCAACCAGATGCTCGATGAGGTCTTGGCCGAACAGGAAGGCGAATTCGATGCCGACACCCGATGGGCGCTGGCGTGGTTCGAGCAGTTCGGCATGGGGGACGGACCCTTTGGCCAGGCCGAGACCCTCAGCCGTGCAAAAAATACCGCCGTAAATGCCCTCGTGGAAGCCGGCATTATCTCTGCCCGCGCCGGTAAGGTACGCCTGCTCAAACGCGATGAGCTTCCGACGCAATGGACGAGGGGGTCGGCCTTCCAGACCGACGAAAATCGGGCAGGACGCCCGCCTCCCAAACCCACCCACTGGGAAATTGTTCAGCATCTAACCCACGCGCTGGAAACGGGCGGCGAAGCCGGGGCCGCAAATTTGCTTCGCCAGCTTGGCGTCATGGCCGATATGACTCGATATTTGGCATATCGTCTCTACGCGGTGTGCGAGCGAAAGAAATGGGCGCAAGAGGCGCTTGCCTATAACCGTCTCGTGGTCGCATGGCCGGAGATCAGTAAACTCTCACGCGCAGCGCCTACCACCCCACAAAACCAGGAGGAAATGTTCCGATGATGACGTTGCGCTTATTTTCTGATGCAGCGGCCACCGTGCCCTTGGCCAGTACGTGGCTGGTTGGTGATCTGGGTGTGGCGCTGGGCAAACAGGAACTGTTTACCCGGCAATCCCCCGAGAAGCTTAAGGTGCTGCGGGAGCACGCATTGGTCGAAAGCGCCGTGTCCTCCAATCGCATAGAAGGGGTGGAGGTTGAGCAAAAGCGGGTCGCCACGTTAATGTTCGGTTCGCCTGTATTGAAGGACCGTGATGAGGAGGAAGTACGCGGGTACAGAGCCGCGTTGGATCTGATCCATCGTGAAGGAGCATCGCTGGCGGTGACGGAATTAAACATCTGCCAATTGCACCAGTTGGCACGCGGCGAAATTTGGGATGCCGGAAAATATAAACAAAAGGCCGAACCAATCATCGAGCGGTTTCCTGGCGGCCGTAGCCGAGTACGGTTCATGCCAGTGGAAGCCGGCCCGGCGACTGAAGCGGCGATGGCAGAACTCGTTGAACGATGGAATAATCTGCTGCGCGATCAGAGGGTTAATCCGCTGATAATCCTGGCAGGCTTCTCACTGGATTTTTTATGCATTCACCCATTTCGCGACGGCAACGGACGAGTCTCCCGGTTGCTTATGCTCCAACAGGCATACCATGCCGGGGCCGAAGTCGGCAGGTATATCAGTCTGGAGCGGTTGATCGAGCAGAATAAGCAGCGATATTACGAAACGCTGGAACAAAGCTCTCAGGGCTGGCATGAAGGTCGGCACAATCCCTGGCCATTTGTCAATTATGTTTTATGGGTGCTCAAAGAAGCTTACAAGGAATTTGAGCAGCGCGTCGGAGAGATTGGCGAGCCATTCGGGGCTAAAGCGGAATTGGTGCGACAGGCGATTTATCGTCAACAGGGTAGCTTTCGAGTAGCTGATTTGGAACGTGCCTGCCCCACAGTGGGACGCGACTGGATTCGAAATATCCTCAGGCAGATGAAAGCGGCTGGCGAACTGAGGTCGTTCGGACACGGTGCTGGGGCACGTTGGGAGCGAACGGCCCTAAATAAGGGTAGTGGCACCCCTAAATAAGGGTAGTAATAAGGGTATTGTCTGGATTTATAAACCCGGGGTAAATATATGGCAATCACAAATCGAGAACGAATTGGAAAAGGCCTTGATCTTCTGGCAAGCGGTCTTCGCCCATTCGTGGAACGCGAACTGAAATCGCAGTTGGGCGATAACTGGCAGACCGCTTTAGGGCGATTGGACGCCCGGGGGTCGAGATATTATCAAAAGTTGTGGACGGCGTAAAAGAGGCGGCGTAACCTAAAGTTGTGTTTTG
>DZDI01000269.1 GCA_022730455.1 Phycisphaera mikurensis
CAAAATTGCAAACACCAATCAACATAGTCCTGTCCGCTGAGTTCAGGTTCAACAAACCAATCATCCGCCGCCAGCCGCGCCATTGCCGTAGCGACAGAATGCGAAGCCAAAAGTTGAAGATGATTACCAATATCGCCCTGCCGGATTAAATCCAGCAGGTTATGCGTGACGGAAAAACTTTTGTTGAACCAGATTTTTAGGGGCATGAGGCTTATTACAGTTGCGGAATAATCAGTGGAACCAAGTCATCAAAGGTCGCGCCGCGACTGTTTTCACCAATCGCGTGCATTTTCCAGGCACCATTATGGCGATAAAGCTTGGCCATAATTTGTGCCGTATGTGCGCCTTGGCCACTTAGATTGTATTTGGCAATTTCCTGGTTATTGCTTTGGTCAAGAAGGCGGCAATAGGCGTTTTCGACTTGCTGGAAACTTTGACCGGTAAAGCTGTTGACCGTGAAAACCAGGGCGGTGATGTGTTCGGGCACGCGGCTTAAATCCACGCTAATGGTTTCGTCGTCACCATCGCCTGCTCCGGTGCGGTTGTCACCGGAATGCACAATGCTGCCATCGCGGGATTTGAGTTGGCGGAACCAAACCACGTCAGCCACCTGCTGCCCGGCGAACATAATGCAGGCCGCGTCCAGGTCGATGTCTGCTGTGCCGCCACCAAAGCCAAACATGCCTTTGGTTTTTACGCCGTCCCAGCCCAAACCCATGGCCACGCGGGTTAGTGCGGCTCCGCCGTCTTTGCTTAGGGAGATTTTCTGGCCTTTTTCAAGATTGATACTCATAGTGTGATCCTCGTATTGGATGGGTGATTAAAGGTCGAAATTTTTCGGGTTCAGGCCAAGCTCATGGCAAATCGTGGTCACGGCTTGCTTTTCGGACGCGTCAAAGTTGCCATCCGAGCTGCCCACAGCAATGCACACGCGCACCAAAAGTTGCGCTTGATCGGGCTTGTTTTTCATTTTGACAATGGCGGCCAGTGCCTCGCCTTTGCCAATTTCGTGGTCGAACTCAAACTTGTTGATGTATTTCTCAAAGGTGCTGATTACGGTGTCGATTTCAAACACCTTGAGCGCATCGGACTGTTTGATGAAGCCGATCATCTTCTGCTTTTCGGCGCTGCTCGCCCCGCCATCGGCATAGGCCACAATGGCACAACCAGCCACGATGCCTTCCATCATGTCCTTGTTTTTGAACTTGCCGATTTCGGTTTGCAGGTTTTCGGTTTGGCGTTTGACCCAATCTAGTACGGACATGGTGTGACCTCGTGTGTGAAAAACTGTCTAAAACTTTCGGAAAATCGCCCCAACGGGTAGCCCGGATATTAATCCGGGGTAGGCTTCGATATGGCGCGATCTTCCCCGGATTTCGCTTCGCTACATCCGGGCTACTTTGTTCGTGAGTGAAAAACTATTGCGAATTGCCCGCAGCCCAGCTTTGGAAGTTGGCGCGGTTGCGTGAGGCGAGTAAAACCTTGCCTGTGCCAGAGAAGCGTAACACGACACCCTCGCCCGACGTGGCGGCATTGACCAGATTGCCCAACATGCCGCCGGACGAGCTTGTGGCGGCAGAGAGGCGATAGCTCAAACGTGCATCCCAGGCGACAACATGACCGTTGTCGATGGTGATGTCCTTGCCGGGTTCGACATCCAGCGTAAACACATTACCAAAGGCCGAAACCGCAAGCTGCCCCTTGCCCTTGGTGTGCATGAGCACAAAACCGCCCGCGCCGCCAAACAGCGCATTGCCAATGCTTTGCATTTTGGCATCAATCTCCACGCCATCCGTGGCGGCAACAAACGCGCCATCCGCCAGGATGTATTGATCTACGCCAATCTCCAGAATCTGCATCGCGCCGGGTAGGGCGGGCGCCAGCAGGCAGTCGCCGTCGCCGCGCACCGCTTCGATGTGTTGCTGAAAGAAAT
>DZDI01000270.1 GCA_022730455.1 Phycisphaera mikurensis
GTATGTTCCCATACACAATTCTCCTCGCTTCGCGCCCACAACCCCTTAGCCCACCTTCAATCCTAATTTGTAGGCGTGACAGAGCACTAGGCCAAACCCTGAATCATAAGTCATCCCCGTCCGGTTGTTCAAATTTTTGCGTTTTCGCCCCGGCCGATGATGATTTTGATACCCGCAGGCGTGGATGCACTTGCCCTCTGTGGTGTAATCGCCCACCCGGTTTAGCCCCGGACCTTGTGTCCGCGCGTTCGTTGGTCTGTGGCGTTTCCGTCCACCATATTTAGCGCCGTCGCCAAGCAACGCGCGATATGCCGTGGAATGTTGATTGCGGGCATCCCGCGCGTTCGTTCATGGCGGTTCCAATTTCCCTTGGGGCGTGGATGGGCGGTATAATCCAGTGCCTGCCCGGTCGATAAACCGTCTGCTGACGCTGTGATACGGCGTTTAAGCTGAAAATCTCACGTGAGCCCAATCTGCAACATTACATATATAGGGGCGTTCGACTTCCGACAGGTATCGTTTTGTCTGGAGAGTTTCATGCGATCAGACTTACGCAACGGTTTTACGCTTATTGAGCTCTTGGTGGTCATCAGCATTATTGCCCTGCTCATCGGCCTGCTTTTGCCAGCGTTAAAAAAGGCTCGTCAGGATGCCGAACGCACCGCCTGTGCAGCGCAATTGCACGATATTGGCGTGGGGTTTCAGGCCTACCTGCAGGAAGACAGCAATGAAATTTTTCCTGCCGCCGCCATGATGCCTACCATCAACAGCGAAGTTATCACCCCGAACGGCGTCGTGGCGCCAGCACCCACCATCATGGAAGTGCTGAAGAGTGATGTCACCAATCCTGCGGCATGGGCCTGCCCGGCCGACGATCAGGGTTTTGTGAACGCCGTGAACGGTCAGAGCTATTCATCGTATTTTGCGGCCGAGGGTACCAGTTACCAATACAACATGAGTTTGTCCGGCGAGCGCATTCAAAATTGGAAAATTGGGCCCACGCAAAATCCCGTTTTGCTATACCCCATTCTTCACGCATCGGGGACGTGGGTATTGGCCGACTTCAGCAATTTCCACGGGCCGAAAGGCAACCCGGATAGCGAAAACATTCTTTTCGCCGATTGGCACGTTGGAAATGTTACGGATATCTCCGCAGCAAGTGGAGCGCCCACGTTTCAATGAGGTTGCCAGATTGAATATCGCAAATGCGGTTATTGGTTTTGGTTTGACGTAGAGAAGGATTGCAAAAATGGAAAACAAAAGCAAACAAAAAAAGCGCCAAAAACGCAATATTACGGTGCTTGCCACACTACTGGTGCTGGTCGCCACCGTCTTCGGTTGGAATTTTGTGGGGCAGGCTGGGGTGAAAGATGGGCCAGCGGAAAATACCGCCGTCGCCCGACTCGTGGCAGCTAACAAGGGCAAGGTTCCGCAATTTCCCTTTTTCCATCCGCCAGTCGGGGGGTTTCATCGGGTTAACTGGCGGAAGTTGACCCCCGCTCAGCGTCAGGCGTTTCATCAGCAGATGCGCGAGCATTTTGAGGCCTTTTTGCTGGAATTTGCCCTAGCCTCGCCTGCGGTACAGCACGAAATTGTCGAACAGGCCAAGGCCCGTTTCCGCATGATGCGAAAGATGCACGCTAAATGGGCCAAACGGCGGCAAGCGGCCGGTGGTTCCAACGGGCCTCATTCCGGCGGTCATGGCCGTCATCATGGTTGGGGACGGGGCGGTCTTGCCCAACACGCCCCAGGCTTTATCGCCCATTCTTTGCTGGCGGGCAATCCGCAGATGCACGCCGCTGCTACCCAATTTTTCATGGCCCTGCATAACGGATAACCTGCTGTGCCATAGACCCTTAAGGTTACTAGTGCTCTGTCACGTCTACCAATTAGGATTGACGGTGGGCTAAGGGGTTGTGG
>DZDI01000109.1 GCA_022730455.1 Phycisphaera mikurensis
GTAGGCGTGACAGAGCACTAGTTTGAATTGCCAGATGGGATTTACATTGCGGGGCCATCGCCATGACCAGTCTTAACCCTTCGGACTTTTCTGCCGAGCCTTCTGCGGAACGCGACTTTGCAACGGTTACGGCCAAACTGGAGCAGGCCGGTGCGCAATTTTGCGCGGCCATGATGCTAGGGGCATTGGGGCGGTTTATCGCGTTTCTGGTACCGTTGATCGTAGGGGTGGTACTTGTGGCGGGGCTGATTCCTTTGCCCGCCCCGGTGCTTTGGCTGCTACTGGCCGCCATTCCGGCCGGCGTGGTGTGGGGTTACTGGCATTGGCTGCACCGCTTTGTTTTCATGCGTCCCGGGTATGGACAAATAGCCCGCTGGGTGGAGGCGGAAAATACCCGCCTGCAAGCGGCGCAGAATTCAGGTGAGGCTGGTCAGCCATTGCAAAACAAACTCATCAATGCCGTGCTGCTGTCGGACGAACTTGCGGCCACCAGCCACCCATTTTCCCGTGGCGACCCGCGACCGGTGCTGATACCGAAAATTATTGGTGAAATCGCATCTGATCTAAGCGGTGAAAATTTATCCCGCTACGTGCCGTGGAAGCAGCAGGGGCGCTCATGGTTATGGGCTGCGGGCAGCCTGTTTGTGTGCCTCCTTATCATTGGTGGTTTTCATGGGCCGCTTGCCCGTGGGCTTGCGGTTTTATCTGCCCCCGGAAGATTTGTGCCGCGGCAGGGAACGGCAGAAATTTTAAACGTCGCTCCCGGCGATGCCACCGTGCTGGCCGGTCAACCGGTGGAATTCACGGTGCGTGTGAAGACCCCGCACCATCAATTGGTCTCCACTCATCTGGACATCCTTTATGCTGACGGTCATCACCAGCGTTTGTCCATGCATGTCTATGGCCGCAATAATGTGAACTACGCCTATCAGCTCGCGTCGGCGGCGCAAGGTTTCGCCTACGTCATTTCCTCCGGCGGTACTCAAAGCCATCGCTATCACGTCAATGTGCTGCCGAAAATTTCGCTCGCTTCGCTGCAGGTGGCGGTGGAGGCACCCCACTACACCGCGCCGGCGAAAGCCAGCGAGTTGATCAGCATCGTCGGTGGTAAGAAGGTGGCGGCCAATATGAATCCCACCGTGCCGGAGGGATCTTGGGTGAGCTGGCATCTCACGCTTAGTAACCCGCTGCAAAACGACACGATATTACTGCAGTTGTCCAGCACGCGCACGATTAAATTGATATCAAGCGACGGGCTGCATTTTCACACCCGGGCTTTACCTGTATTGAAGTCGCTTCGCTATCGCTTTCTTATCAGCGATGGTTCCGGCAATGTGCTGCAAACTTTCCCCGATGCAGGCAAGGGGCATTTTTATCTCACCTGCACGATGGATCAACCGCCGGTGGTGCATGTCATCGTTCCACATCAGAATGTGATGCAAGCTCCCGGCAGCCAGTTGCCCTTAAAAGTGCGGGCCATAGATGACTACGGTATCACGGCCATTACGCTGCAACTGGCGCGATCAGCACAGCCGTTTCACGCCATCCGCCGCTGGCCCATCGGCGTGGCAGAAAATGGCCGATCGGCCACCACGGTCACCATTCCGCTGCTGCTTCCTCTGCCGGCAAAAATGTATCCGGCGGGCCAGACTCTGCGCTACCGATTTACGGCCACGGACAATCGGGAGATCAGGGCGGCTGATCCACCGCTGGGGCCGCAGACGACCGATGGCCGCATATTTAAAATTGTCATGACCCGGCAGGCGGCACCATCGAAGCAGACCATCCATGCCTGGCGGCGGCTGATAAACATAATTCAGGGGATGATTCAGCATCAGCAGACTCTGATTGTGCGGGCGGACACCATGTTTTCTGACACGCAACTGGTGCAGGTCACCGGTGAGGCGGCGCAGGTATCCGCTGGCCAGGTTACTCTGCGCAATGGCATGCTGCATACCATTAAGACATTTCCATTTATGCATTCGATGCGCACCATCAAGGCTGGCCTGCAGATTTTATCGGTCAGCGATGCGACGCTGGCCATCACCCGTGCAGACGAACTCACTCACACGGCAACATTGGCGGCGGTTGGCCCACTGGAACACACACTGCATCGCCATCAACTCAACGCGCTCAACGCCCTCAAGGCCCTGCTGAATCTGGCCAAAGCCCGGCTTGCCGATGTCCGATCGCGGATATCCCATCAGGGAAGCAATTTCCAGGATCAAGGTCGTCAGCAATGGAAACAACTGGCATTGGCGTTGAAGAAGTTTGAAAAACAGCAGCGTGATGTCATCAGCACTTCGGAACGGCTGGCGCAAAAGCCTGTCAGTCAATACGACGTCAAGGATAAGTCCCAACTGCTTCACGCCGAGGCGCTGGCGGATAAATGGTCCAAGTTTTTAAACCAGAAACTCATCAACATGAGCAATCTCACTGAGCAGGATCAGGTCAATGCATCGCTGAAAGATGATGTAGCGGAGATGAACGTGCAACTGGCGATGGAAAAGGCTGCCCTGCAGGTAAAGGCGATTAAAATTGCAACACCCCTGGAGCAGGAGGGTCTGGAGGATGCCAAGAAACTTACCTCAAATATTGAACAATGGTTAATGCAGAAGCCCGACACCTACAAATGGGAAATGGAGGAACCAGTCACGCAAAATGACGTGCCCGATCCACCTTTGCCGGCTGAACTTCATGACATGATTGGAAAATTATTAGAGCATGAAGAAGACATGACCAGCGACATGGAAAGCCTCGGCAGCAAATGGAACGACTCGATCAACAAGGGTAACGGCTGGGGTGCAATGGATGGACCGATCAGCGATATGAGTGCACAGGGCATCACGGGAAATCAAATGCCCAAAAATGACGAGATTCAGGGCCGCAGCGGATCGGGCCGTGAGGGGCGTGCCAGCGGTGAAATGGTGGGCGCCACCGCGTCGGATAAAGGCGGCCGCCGCACCCCCACCCGACTGACGCGCGACGCGTTTGCCTCGGGCAAAATACAGGATTCATCCAAACAGCCACCGGGAGGGGCGACTGGTGGCGGCAAGAAAGCGGGTTACAGCGGCGAAGGGCTTGAAGGCCCCGCCCCTATCGGGATGCACAAGACTCTCAAGCGCCTCGCCGGCACACAGGCCCAATTACTGGATCAAACGGAACGTCTGCGTCTGGAGATGCACGCGAATAATTTTCATGACTTCAAACTCATCGAAGCGGCCGTGCTGATGCAGGACGCCCAGAAGGCGCTCAACGCTTATCAATACCACACAGCATTGATTGACCAGAAAATGGCGGTGCAGGATTTAGCGACCGCCAGGTTGCTTGCCGCCGCACACATCCACATTGCCATTGACAATACGGGGCCCGTAGGCAAAAAGCTGCATCACCTGTCGGATTCTGCGGCTGGCGAGATGCCGAAGGGATATCAAGACCCGGTGAAAGCCTATTTTGCGAGGATATCGCAGACAGGGCAGTAAGACTCCGGCTCGGCATCGGTGTGAAGGCATAGGCGTCTGTCCAGACCTTGCGCCCGCGCGGTGGGCCTTGGGTTCACACCCACCGGTCAGCCCGGCAGGCGGACCCGCTAAACCTCACTATACCTCGGCTGGAATGGCCACACCACTTCGCCGGTGTTGCCAAGTATGCGTTCACTCGGCCAACGCCCATGAAGCGGACTTGTACATCCAAGGATAAAATGCGATAAATGATAAACTGACAGACGCCACGCTTCTTTATACAGGTGCTTCATCATGCTTATGCTCGGTTTGGACATTGGTACTTCCGCCACCAAGGCGCTGCTGCTGACCGAGGACGGTGATATGTGGACGGCGGAGGCGGCGCATGAACTGTTCTGTCCCCGGCCCGGCTGGGCCGAGCAAAACCCCACCCAATGGTGGCATGCTTCTCTCATTGCCATGAAAAAAGTATTATACAAGGCCAGACGCAAAGCGGCGGATATCACAGCGATCGGCCTTTCCGGCCAGATGCACGGCAGCGTCTTTCTGGGTGATTCGCCGCAGCCGTTGCGGCCAGCGATTCTCTGGAATGACCAACGCACCAGCCTCCAATGCCGCCAGATCGAAGAGACCGCAGGCGGCCGTGAGGCACTGGTGTCGATGGTGTCCAATCCGGCGCTTACCGGTTTTACGGCGCCAAAAATTCTCTGGCTGATGCAGAACGAGCCGCGCCGCTATGCGCGAGTCAAACATATTCTTCTGCCTAAGGACTACATCCGCTATTGCCTGACCGGGCAATATGTCACAGATGTGGCCGATGCGTCGGGGACGTTACTTCTGGATGTGAAGGCCCGTGGCTGGTGCAGAGAGCTTATTTGCAAACTGGGCATAGATGCAGGTCTGTTGCCCACCGTGATGGAATCTACCGATATCAGCGGAACAGTGCCGTCACCGGTGGCGGCACTCACAGGATTGCGGGTGAATACACCGGTGGTGGCCGGTGCGGGGGATCAGGCAGCCGGTGCGGTTGGGGCGGGCGTGGTATCGCCGGGCATTATTTCGGCGGTCATCGGCACCAGCGGCGTTATATTGGCAGCCGCCGACAAACCTCATTCCGACCCGCGCGGGCGTATCCATACCATGTGCCATGCCATAAAAGACACATGGTGCTTGTTTGGCTGCATGCTCAGTGCCGGCGGGTCGTATCAATGGCTGCGGAATACGCTGCAATCGGCAGGCAGCAAATCGGCGGCGCTCTCGTATGACCGCCTCAATGCGTTGGCGGAGGCGGTTCCGCCTGGCGCCGATCGCCTACTATTTCTGCCCTACCTCACGGGTGAACGCTGCCCCCACGCCGACCCTCATGCCCGAGGCTGTTTTATCGGATTAACGCCATCTCATCGAGCCGGACATCTGGTGCGGGCAGTGATGGAGGGCGTCACACTGGGGATGCGGCAGCAAGTGGAAATAATGCGGAGCCTGGGTGTTGGCGTAAAAGATATTCGGGCCGGTGGGGGCGGAAGCCGCAGTCGGTTATGGCTGCAAATGCAGGCAGATATGTATGGTGCCGCAGTAAGTTCCATTCGGGTTGACCAAGGGGCGGCGCTCGGGGCTGCAATGCTGGCGGGGGTTGGCACGGGTGTGTGGCCAAGCGTGGCAAAAGCAGCAACCGCTCTGATTAAAACTGAAAATACATTTCGCCCCCGCAGCAAGCAGGCCCGCTTTTACAGCCAACTGGCCGCCCGTTACGAAACGCTTTATCCCGCGCTGGCATCGGCGTTTGAATCACTATCCAGCTTGCCGGACAAGTGACCGGCGGGCGGAGTTAGCGGGTCGATATGCGTGGCGTTCGCATCCGGCGGCGAGGTATGCCCCAATTGCCCCCGATGGGGTATATCGATGATCTGCATGTTCCATTGCTCCGACGCGTAGAGCACGGTGTATTTCAAAATCACACCGACGGTGGTCTTGTAGCAAATGGCCAGACCAAAACGGCCCTGCAGAAACCCACCCCGCAAAATATAATACTTTAAAAATGTGACCGGCGGCCGGAGCAGCAACTGCATCCAATTGGCCCGGCGTCCGTTGCGGGCCATGGCTTGAGCAAGAATATAGGCGTGCTCGGCCATTCGCGGCCCATCGTTAAAATCGCACCAATCGAACGGCGTAAGCCGATTATGCAGCAAAGCGCCCGATAGCTGCCCGGTGGAATATCCTTGCAGCGGACGCCGCACTTCCGGCGCACTTTGAGCCTCCCACTGCACACGGCTTTTATTCAGCAGCCGCGTTTGATAATCCGGCGACCAGCAGCGTACATAGCGCCCGCCGAGATAATTTTTTCGTGGCATGCGGAATTGAGCCGTCTGCTGTGTTGCCTGCAGCGTAAGCTGGGCGATAAGCGTTGCTAATTCAGCGGAACATTCTTCGTCCGCATCTAGGGCCAGCACCCATTCGTGACGACATTGTTCCGTGGCGAATTTTCGCTGGGCGCTATATCCCGGCCATTGGTGCGTGATGAACCGTGGTTTGGACGGATGGGCCAACACCAAGTCACGTGTGCCATCGGATGAGCCGGAATCGACCACGACAATGTCATCGCACCACATCAGGGAATCCAGCGCGGTGCCAATGGATTTAGCTTCGTTAAAACAGATAATACAGGCGGAAACCGGGATCGGCATAAAGATAAGGTAAACCAAAGGCCTGCAGTGGGAAAGCCCCTGTAACAGGGAAGCAGGGCCTGCGAACCTATCTGAGAGATCTCTATGGCAAACGGGGCCGCTGGAATCAGCGAGGGCGACGGGGATCGAACCCGCAACCTTCGGATCGACAATCCGATGCTCTAACCAATTGAGCTACGCCCCCGTGGGCGAATGAGGTAGCATACCGCCGTTGCCGTCGCTTTTCAAGGAA
The DNA here is from genome assembly GCA_022730455.1 of Phycisphaera mikurensis. Classification (GTDB taxonomy): domain Bacteria; phylum Planctomycetota; class Phycisphaerae; order WQYP01; family WQYP01; genus JAJZGD01. Next base: position 6,375 of record DZDI01000109.1, read on the forward strand.
GATGGGATGGCGGCGTTTATCGCACTGCCTCAGTGGGTAGACGGCATGCTTGGCCCATGGCAAAATGCCGAAGTTTAAGTGTAGACGGCACGGCACTGCTCAGCCAGGCGACTCGAAATCGTAGGCGGGTACCCGGAAAGATGATCGTCCGCTAAAATGCCCAAGGGTGAAAATGCAAACCTATTTGCGTAAAAACTTATACCGTTGGGTATGGATACTTCCAGTCGTTTTGGGATTGGCTGCCATTTTACTGCCGGCCGCGATGGTGCAAGCTCGCGCGGGTGGTGGTGAAGGGTTCAGCGGTGGTGGCGGAGGCGGAGGAGCTTCAGGTGGGAGTAGCGGGGCCATCCTGCAACTTATTATTTTTCTCATCATTGAACAGCCGGAGATCGGCATTCCTCTGCTGGTGATTTTTGTGGTGGCTTATTTTTTCACGCACCGATCGGTGGCCAGCGCTGTTACCAACAACCGTATCGATCGGGGCATGCAGGCGGAAGATGAATTGCACGCCAATCAAGGGTTGACGAATCTGCAGGCGGCAGACCCCAGTTTTGATGCCCAGACATTTTACCAGCGTATCACTCAGTCATTTTTGAAAATGCAGGATGCATGGTGTGCGCAAGACTTATCCGCCGTTGATGCCTTTATTTCCGATGGAGTGCGTGAGCGGTTCAAGCTGGAATTTTTACAGGCTCGGCGCCTAGGCGAAAAAGATCGAATGTCGCAAATTCAGGTCATCTCTGTATCGCTGGCGCATGCCACCCACGACCATCTTTACGATACGGCAGTTGCGGTTATTGACGCCCGTGCGGTGGATCAAACCATTTCGACGTCTACCGGCAAGGTGTTGTCAGGATCGGATCAAAGCGAACCGTTCAGGGAGTATTGGACGTTTCTCCGGCGGCGAGGTGCCAAGACCACCAACAAGCCCGGACTGATGGAGGGAAACTGCCCGAACTGCGGTGCGGCGCTTTCCATTAATCAAAGCACGCAATGCCCCAGTTGCCACGCCATGATTTTCAGTGGCGAGTTTGACTGGATCCTCACCGAGATTACGCAGGCTTCCGTGTGGCGGCCGGAATCGGAGATGACCATTCCAGGCGTTGAAGATTTAATTAAGCGTGATCCGAGCTTTTCCATGGCCCAACTGGAAGATACCGCTTCGGTTATGTTCTGGCGAAAGGCGACGGCGGATATTACCGGCAAGATCAATGCACTGAAAAAGATATGCACCCCGGCGTTCGCCACAATGTATGCGGGATTGCTTAATCCTCATGCTGATGGCAACCGCATAGCATGGGGGCATTGTGCAGTTGGGGCGCTGCGTACTTTAGGCGTTGTGGCAGCCGCCAAGGCGGCAATGGCCGGAAATGGCGATCCATCAGGTCAGAACTCTACCGCGCCGATGGATCAAGCGATTTTGCAGGTGGACTGGTCGGCCCAGCGGTTCAACGTAAAGCCTGATGGTTCGACCGAGCACACCCCGAACGCGGAATTATTCCATTCGCTGCTGGTGCTTGAACGCCAACCCAATTGCCAAACAAATATTCATGCGGGCATCAGTTCGGCGCACTGCCCCAATTGCGGTGCTCCGTTCAGTGATGATACTGCCGATAGCTGCCCCTACTGTGGTGCGGTGCTGACAGATGGTGCCCACGGATGGGTGATGGCCGGCATGCTGCCACTCTCCGGGGAGCAGGCGCAAAATCTGCTTGCGCAACTTCCAGTGCCCGATACGGCGGATGATGCAGTGCCTGCACCGGCACCGCACATGATGGCGACGGCTCCGATGCTGCTGAGTTGGGCTGCGTACAGTGTGTTGGCGGGAGATGCTGCCGACGACCAATTCGACGGACTGCTGATGAAATTGGGACAAGACCATGGTTTGCCCGATCAGATGATACGGCAGATTATTCTGGCAGGGCATACGCATTCGCTTACCGCGCCCAAGCCGGAATCGCCGGCGCAAGCGCGGCAGTGGCTGGGAGAAATGATTCAAACATCATTGGAAATGGGGCCGATGTCGTCGCAGAATCGCGCACTATTTGAACGCATGGCAGGGGCGCTATCGATGGGACCGTACGATCTCAAACTCTTGGTCAACCAACAGCGCAGCAATCTGAGCAGCCGGGCAGCGCAGGCGCTGCAAAACAAAAGAAATGCAATAGCGGCGTAAACACTGGACGCACCGACCCTATTCGGCCGCAGGCCATGTACATCACCGGCCTGCCCGCGTGGCGGGTTAGTACAGCGTGCGTCTGGCCTCTGCATGTGCCGAGTCGACATCGGCGTTACAGGTTTATCACCTGCAATTGGAAACCGCCATAGCGACGGCGGCGCAACATCCGAAAGCCCCGCGTTGGACAGACTCCTAGTGCTCTGTCACGTCTACCAATTAGGATTGACGGTGGGCTAGGGGGTTGTGGGCGCGAAGCGAGGAGGATTGTG
>DZDI01000110.1 GCA_022730455.1 Phycisphaera mikurensis
CCCACGGTTATGTCCCCGGCCACCAACCGAGAACGCAACGCTACAACAAACCTACTACAAAAGAGAGCACTAGGCGCGCCTCCAGCGTCTATCATTATTGAGTCATCGGGCTGGCTGGAGGGATGCCGTATGCTCACCCTTGCAACCATTGGATTGGCTGCCATCCTCGTCCCATCGCATTTGCCACCCAAACCAGCATCCAAGCCTATTCCATGGTCGGTGACCCCGGTCGCCATTATTCGCACCGCCGCCACTGTGCTTGACCCCGACCGAAAGCCTTATCTGGATTGGCTCAATCATCGCGCCGGCCTACAGGTATTGCTGCGCTTCAACGGCCCCGAAAAAATACGGGCTTTCACCGGCCTGCGCATCATCCATGCCGGACTGAACACCGGTATTAATCTGCATGTTTTATCCCCTGCTACCAATACCTTTGTCCTGCCTGACCAGACACGCCTCGACCGTATTGCGCGGGCCGCAGCCTTGCCGGGCCGCATTTTGCCCGTGCTGCTGTCCTTACCGTCTATCAAGGCCAAAGTCTTGACACGCTTTGCGGGCCGCTGCGGCTTGGTGGTGGGGGGGCATTCGCGGCTGGTGGAACTTAAACATATCCAATCGATGCGCCTTGGGCCTGTTGCACTGCCAGCCGGATTGTTTCCCCGCATTCGGCTTGCACTTTTACATAAACCCAAACTAGGCACAAAAGGGTTGTTGGCCTTGCAGTTGAGCGGTGCACCAGATGCGTTTGAATCGGCGTCGGTCGTTACCGGCCACCATCGCATATCCCGCGGTTCACTGGTGCTCGGCTCGCCGGCCGGGCCGCAAAAGATACTGCTGTTTCTGTCTCAACCGTCTGGCCCGGATACCGAATTGAAGCTGCACCTTCGCACCGGGCAGAAAATGCTGATTATTAAATTTTCACTGCGTCCCATAAAGCTGCCGGAGTAGAAAAATGCAGTTGCCGATGATGGCTTTGATGATCGCCCACGCTTGTTGATCAGCGGAACTGCCCGGGGCAGACTCACGGTAATTGGTAGACGTGACAAAGCACTAGGCCGCTGGCGGCGGAGCCTTGACCCATAAATGCGCCATTTGTTCCAATGATCTATTTTTAGTTTCGGGCACAAATTTCCACACGAACAGGGCCGCCACTATGCTCATCACGCCGTAGATAAAGTACGCAAATCCGTGGTGGAAGGTTTTGACCAGATAGGGATTGCTGTTGAGCACCGGGAAGGTTGAACTTACTAGGTAATTGGCAATCCACTGTGCGGCTACGGCCACCGCCATCGCTTTACCCCGAATCTGATTGGGAAATATCTCACTCAGCAGCACCCATGTCACCGGCCCCCATGAAAGGGCAAAGCCTGCGATATAGACCAGCATGCTCATCAGCGCCAGCACGCCCTTGCCGTGAAACATGAAGTTCGCACCCAATGCAAGCATGCTTACGGCCATGATGATGGCACCGATAATCTGCAGTGGTTTGCGACCGAGGCGATCGACCGTAACAATAGCGACAATGGTGAACAGCAGGTTGATCGCGCCGACGATTATGGTCTGGAGCAGCGATGCATCCGTCGTCAACCCCAGACCTCTAAAAATAGTTGGTGCGTAGTACATTACTACATTGATGCCGACAAACTGCTGAAATACGGAGAGCATGATGCCGATGAATATTAAAAGCGCCCCAAATGAAAAGAGCTTGCCGGAATGATGTGCAGCAAGCGATTCTCGAATTTCATTCATTTCACGTTCGCCATCTTCCGCTGTTCCAAGGCGGGCCAGCACCTGACGGGCTTTATCCTCACGGCCTCTGAGCATCAGGTAGCGAGGTGTTTCCGGCACCAGAAAAAGGAGGAGCAGAAATATCACTGCCGGTATACTCCCTGAGAGGAACATATAGCGCCATCCGATGGTGTGAAGCCAGGTTTCGCTGTTGCCGGCACGGGCAATGGTGTAATTGACAAAGTAAATGACAAGCATGCCGAAAACGATCGCCAATTGGTTCCACGCGACTAAATTCCCTCTAATCCGCGCCGGTGCAATTTCGGCAATGTACATGGGGGCTAACATGGACGCCAAGCCCACGCCTATGCCTCCGAGTATGCGATAGCCGACAAAATTCCATATATATGCCGGGCCGCCGTGGCCAATCGGCGCGAACATGAACTCGGGTGCCGCCGCTCCCAGCGCCGATATGAGAAACAACACCGCGGCTATGATCAGCCCGCCTTTACGGCCGATGTGTGTGCTGATCCAGCCGCCTATCAGTCCGCCAATAATACATCCGATCAAGGCACTGGAAGTTACAAAGCCCAGCAGGGTGTTCGCCTCATCGGGACTGAGATGGCGCGGTGCGATAAAGTAGGCTCTCAGACTGCCCACAGCACCGGACACCACAGCCGTATCGTAACCAAACAGCAGGCCTCCCAAGGTGGCAATCAGGGTTAATAAAACAATATATGGATTCAATCGCGCCATGATGGATTTCCTTTAAGCACTCTGCCCTCATGCGGCCCGCCGCCAAGGGAAACGTGTCACTGCGATCAATACAGACAGGATGCCAGATAGCCCGCCAACGCCGTAAACTGCTGCTGCGACCGGAGCTTTGCAATCTGACCCCGGTCAACTTTCAAGGCGCGGTTCCACAACCGCTGCAGATTTGAGATGCTTACGCGCAGAATATCGGTGATATCGTCCGGTCGGTCCGTGCGCGGCGCTTTGACATCAAACGCCAGAATACCGTCCCATTTGGCGTCCTGAAGCACCACGCACAACGCCATATCTTTCAGCGGTTCCGTATAGCCAAATGGCATGTCCTGGTCGTAGCGGGTGGTATCCTGTGAGTTCAGATGGATGTGAAATAACTTCCCTGCCTCCAGACACAATTCCACTTCCCAAAGATAATCAAGTCCGGCCATGCGACTGTGTGCCGTTTCCGGGTTGATGCCAAACAAAGGCTGAATGGCAGGGTCGAGTCGGCTGATCAAATACAGCGCCTCGCCGATATTGCTCAGGTACATGTTCGCACGTGGTTCATTGGGTTTAGGCTCCAGGGCGAACCGCGGTGCGCGTTTACCATATTTTTTCAATGCGTAGTGCCCCACTGCGTTGAAACCGTCGATCAGACGATGGAATGACTCGCGACCATTTTTAGCCAGCACAAAATCAAAACCCTCACGCCCGTTCCAGAACACCATGATCGCAGCGCCCAGATCAAGAGTCACATCCACCGCAGTAATGGCATTTTGCAGCGCCTGACGGCGAACGTCCGCATCGTGGCTTGTCATGGCACCATCCTTAAAAACCGGGTCGGCAAAAAAGGATGGAGTGTACATGCCCATCTTCAAGCCATATCGCTTCATCAGCCTTTTGGCTTCCGGTACATCTCTCGCTGCAATTTCAACATCATGGGCTTCAATGTACGTGATGCCGGCATCGGCCAATAAAGACAGCCTTTCAAGCACAGGAATATCCGGCCGCGTTGGGCCGCCAAATGGGTCACGTCCTGATCCCAGATTCCATACGCCCGCACCAATACCGCGTTTGCCCGCTTTTTGGGGAATCATAATTTTTGGCACGCCTGAATCTCCATTGATGGAACGGCAACATGGCGACTATATCTGCGCAATTTCGATTCGCGTCAAGAGCCTGAAACATACAGGGTGATCGCATCTTCGGCAACGTTGGCGAAACGATGCCGCAATTTTGACGTGTCCGGTTCCTTGAAGACGGGGCGTTTAGCCGCCGGGCTTGAATCGACCCGTTGTTTGGGCCCAATGATTCCCACACCTGAACCCTGCTTGCAAGCCGCCGGAAAGATGCTATGGTATCGCCTGTCAGGTGCTCGCTGCGTTGGCGAGTGAAAAGGGAAGGCGGTTGAATTCCGCCGCGGACGCGCCGCTGTAATGGGCAATCCATTGGGCGCAGCCACTGAACCCGACCGCACCGGCGCACGCCGGGCATCCCCGTCACCACGGGGATAGCGGTCGTAGTTGGGAAGGCTGTCGCCCCTCCATGCCCTTAGCCAGAAGACCTGCCTGATGACGACCCAATTTGTCCTCGCGAGTACGGGACGCAGGGTCGCGAAGTGCTGATTTGTTTTTGGTCGGTTTCGGTCAGTGGCTAGGCGTCTGTCCCTGTTATTACATGGACATGCTCCCAGGTGTTTAACACGCCAGTGCTGACGTACCGTCATTGAGCCGTTTTTTTTGAGGAGTTTACGCATGCACCGATTCCCCTTGCAAGCTTTGTTGGTTGCCGCCGTTACCACCAGCGCCGCACTGACAGCTTGTGCACAGGCGTCCGCCACCACCGAGTTTGCAGCTACTGCCAGCTACACCGGCACGGTAGCCAATGTCGATGGATCCATAGGCTCCTTTGCCACCTCGGAAGGCGGCTATGCCATAGATCCGTTTTTCCCGCCTTACCCGCAGCCGGCCAGCAGCAGTGATCCGGCCATTCTAACAACCGTTGGCAGTGCGAGCAGCCAGGCAGCCAGCACTCTAACCCTGCAATTCGCAACGCCGTTCAATACCAGTGCAAATTCCTACCTTGGCATTTACTCCTCGGTGGGCTTAATAAATGTCAACGACACACCGGGAGGTCAACCTCAGGCACCAAGCACCGGTACGCTGAGTTTGTCTACGCCGTCAGAAGCGATTGTAAGCGTGAGTGCGGACGGCACCCATTTTGTCACGCTTAACAACGGCCAGCCGATCGAGTTTGATAACCCGACCAATGCGTACACCACGGTGGATGATACGGTGGTGAGTTCGAGCGGGTACATTTACGTTTCTCCCCAGCCCGCGGCGTCTGGGCAGACGCCACAATACGCCGCAGCGACACCATTTCTGGGAAACATAAATGACTTTGCGGGCCAGACGGAATCGCAAATCTTGTCGATTCTCAAAGGCACGGCTGGCGGTACCTGGCTTGATTTGTCCTCCACGGGGTTATCAACGGTCAATTCTGTCGAGTTTACAGTACCTGCCGGTGATTCCGCGTTCATTAACGCGGTGGCCTTGTCGAATGACCAACCGGTTGCGGTGCCTGAGTCCGCAGCGCTTGGGCTCTTGTGTGTCCCGGTCGTTGGGTTGCTGCTGGCAAAGCGCCGATGGGATGCATGAGTCCGGTCATTGGGCTTTGGATGGGCGTTGCCAGGCAGTCGGGGCCGAATGATTCTTAAAAACGTTGCGGCCAATGGGGAACTCTATGAACCGTGCGATCCGATCGCCGAAATTTCTTGCTGGATTCACCCTTGTGGAACTGCTGGTCGTGGTGTCGATCATGGGGTTGATGGCGTCTATTCTGGTGCCAGCACTGCGCCGCGCTCAAAGCGAAGCCAATACCGTTGTCTGTTTGAGCAATCTCCGCCAGCTTGGCGCCGCTGCCGAGCTGTACACAGCTCAATCGCAAGGGTATTTTCCGCCAGCCTACTACAACCCAATCAATGACTTCTGGTATCTTAAATATACGCGGCTCCCCAATGGCCAGCGGCAGATGTCGCCGGGGATTTTATGGCTGGGCTGGAAGCGATCACAACTTTCGGATTTGCTGGTGTTGCAGTGTCCATCCTTGGCGCGACAATTTGGTTCACAAACGCTCTATTGCGGTTACAACTACAACACCAGCTACATTGGGCACGGGTCTCTCGAAGCCAATCCCGCACCGGCCAACACGTCGGCCATTGCCGCTCCGGGGCGATGTGCCCTGTTTGGTGATGGCGGATATTACGGTGGTATTGATTTTTTTATGCGGGCCCCGGATTGGCTCACCCCGCTTCCCCCCGATGCTGATTCGGTAAGCCCCACTATGCGTGCCGCCGGCACGCAGGCCTTTCGGCATGATGGTAAGACGAATGTGGTGTATTGCGATGGCCATGCTGCAACCATCGGCCATCGCTATACGGCCACTGCCCCAACTCAGGCGTACGTTGGCGCGGGTACGGGGTTTTTGTCACCCAATAACGCGGCCTACCAAACATCACCCTGATTATTCCCGCGCCACTGGCAAGACCGGCAAGCCGTCAGGAGTCTGTCCAGATAATCGCAGCCCTGCGATTTCTTGGACAGGCGCTTGGGATTCCAATGTTTCTGCGTGTGGGTAGCAGATGATGTATTGGATGAACCTGTTGCGCGGGTGTTCAAGGCTGCAGCACATGCCAGAAAAAAAAACCAGAGCAGCACGGCTGAACCGCGCTGCTCTGGCGTATATTGAACGGTGACAAAGCACTAGCCACCATTAGTCTTTTGCATCAACATTTGCGATTGCGACGCACCAACAGCAGGCCACCAGCCAAACCAAGACCCAAAATTCCGGCGGGGCCAGGTTCGGGCACGGCGGTTCCGGTTACCACAAGATTGGAAAACGTACCGTAGTTGGTAGCACCGGATACGGGTGTATATGTAAACTTATACCGGTCATCAACAAAGACCGAACCGAAGCTTGTGGGGGCTGGAGCATTGGCTCCCCCATAGGTGTAACTGCCGATTTCGGTGCTGCCAGCGAAGGCGGTTACGGTGGTTGTGCCCGGATCGTATGAGATTGAAATATTATGCGAAGAGCCGGTCAGCGTGATGGTAGCAACTTGATGAGCGGTGCCACCGGTCGCGAAGAATTGTACATTGCCAGAGTGTGTCTCAAGCACCCAAGGTCCACCGGCCCAAGGGCCATAGTTATTGGTCGGGTTCGCCGGGCCAAAGCCGATGGCAAGCCATTCTCCGCCGTTATTTGTGGCGTCCAATGTTGCGGAGGCTGTCAGGGGGCCGGCGGAGGATCCGACATCGGCGTTAAAATTCACGGCCGCCCCCAAGTCGGAGTCGTTGGTGCCATTGTAGAGTGCAAACGCAGCGGAGCCGGATCCAGTCAGCGTAATGGCATCTGTGCTGGTCGGGGTGAATGCGGCGCCGCCATTGTTATACGCTACTCCATATTGCACCCACTGACTTCCATCGTTGGTGGTATCAGGTGTCCGGCCGTTCAGGTAGGTGCCGCTGCTGCCACTAAATTGGTCATTGATAAGTGTGGTCGGGGAAGCATGAGCCACACCGATCAAACTTGCCATACACACAGCCGAAAATACACCCGCAGCGAGGTGCTTGGCGACTGGAGCACGGAGACTGAGCACATTGACTTTCATAAAAAACCCCCAAAAAAGAACTTGAAAAAGCGTTAACACAACGCGCAAGGTCGATCGTCGCAACACACGCCGATCTATTACACACCCTATACAAATGCCTACCATGGACGTCTGCGCTTATCAGTTGTCGCCTCTTTCGCCCGCCCGTTGTGCCTTCACTGGGGGGGGCAAAATTTAGCTCAAACTGACAAGCAATGGCAATTCAATAAGTGTTTCAAATGCCATCTTACATCTGGATGGATAGTATCACGTCGAATTTCGAGAACAAGAGCAATTTGCGCAATGTAAATATGTTTTACGCAATGTGGGGGGGGCGTTCCGTCAATTGGGGAACAAGAGCCAGCGGCTTATGCCGGCCGCGGGTGGGGGATCGACGCTTTGGATCGGCCCCGCTTTGCGCGGAAATCACCTGGCGTCATGCCAGTTTGTCGACGAAAGTTTTCATTGAGGCGTGGTTCACTGTTGAATCCGCTTTGAAAGGCGATGGCATTCAAATTCAGGTGCGTGTTGTGCAGGAGCGCCTTGGCATGTTCAACGCGGACACGCAGTATTTTTTCGTAGGGTGAGCATCCGACCGCTTGACGAAAGCGATATTCAAAACTGCGCCGCGACACACCCTGCCGGGCGTATAGATCCTCAACGCCGATGTTGTCGCGAAACCGGCTGTTGATGATGCCCAAGGCACGCTGGATCAGCGGATCAGCGGTTTCAACAGGTGTGCTTGAAGGTCGTTTGGCAACAAAGCAGCCGCCTTCAATAAGTGTAACCCGGCCAGATGGCGTTGCGCCGCTGGCAAGCATTTCAGCCAGTAACTTCGCCGCCGTATAACCCACTTGCTCAAAGGGCGCCTGTACGCTGCTGAGGTGCGGACGGCTTGATTCGCAAATAAGCTCATCGTTATCAATTCCGACCACCGCGACCGAGCGTGGTACATCGATTTCAGAATCGCGGCAGATATCCAATACATGGGCACCCAAGCTGTCGTTATATGCAAGCAAGCCAATCGCAGGCCTATCATCGGATATTCGCTGTTTGAGGAATTGCGCAAATTGCGAGGGACTGACCGATTCGCCAAAATCAAAAACTTCAGGCGCGGGCATTCCAGCTTCGGCAATGGCCTCAACGAAACCCTGCTGACGTAGCCGCGAAAGCCGACCCGGTCGTCCCAGATACATAAACGACGAGATGTTCTCTTCAAGCAGGTGCTGTGCTGCGGCTCGCCCCTTGGCTATGTCGTCCGCCACCACTGTCGGCGTGGTTTGGGCCAGCTCGTAATTAATCACGGAGACGATGCGGGTATCAGGTGTACGCCAGCCGTCATCAGGCATCGGCAAAAACGACCAGACGATGGCGCCATCAACCGGGTGACGAAGTGCTGAGGGTTGATGCACGTCGGCAAACCGCCATGCGGGGTGACTGGCCAATGCCCACGCTGGCTGATGTTCGCGGATGTAACGGTTAATGCCAGCCCAGCAATCACGGCCGATCCTCAGCGTGGGCGTGATGAGAATCAATATTCGCTTTATCTGCTCGGCGATTGGTATTGGCACGCAAATCTCCAGTATCCAGAACACGCAGCCCTGTATAGATTCCCAGGGCCAATTTACCGCGGGTTCACCCATCGTCGCAACGCACCTGAAAAAAGTACCATCACGGCAAAGGGCGTGGCAACTTTT
>DZDI01000271.1 GCA_022730455.1 Phycisphaera mikurensis
AAGCCATAAGAAGTCTTCGCCGTTGACGGTGCGGTAACGGATTTTTGCGGTGAGGCTTTCGAGGTATTTGAAGGTAACTTTGCCGTCTTGGTTGGAGACGATGTTGGTTTCACCGATGACGCCCCGGTACAGGTAGCGCGACAAGTATTTCAAAGCGGCCAGGCCGGTGCCGGCGCGTCGGCAGTCAACCACCCATTTTGAGGGCACCGAATCGGGCAAGCGGAGTCCGGCCTTGGTCGCTGCCTCCAGAAAGCGGGCGCGGAACACCCTGGCCAGGGCAAATTCATTGAAGAGATACTTGCTTTTTTTCTTTTTCCATTGCTTTTTGGCTTTATCCACGCCGCCGCCGGGCACGACGACATGGACATGGGGGTGATAATCGAGACGCCGGGTATGCGTATGAAGAACCACGGTCATTCCGATGTCGGCGCCGAGATTTTTGGGATTGAGACCAAAGTCTTTGAGCGTGCTGGAAGCGCATGCCAAAAGAAGATTGTAAACGAGGCGTTGGTGATCCCATGCCGGCAATCTGAGCTCATAGGGAAGCGTAAAGGTTGCCAAGAAATACTCAACCGGCAACAGCTTTTGCTGTTGATGATCCAGCCAGAGCGATGTGTCGTGGTTCTGGCATTGGGGGCAGCTGCGATGCCCGCAGGAACGGGGTCGGCATTGGGTATGACCGCAGCTGCTGCATTGAACAAGCAGCTGTCCGGCTTGCGGTGTCCGGCAGCGGCGGATCGCATCGATAGCGCGCAGCTGGCTTGGTAAAAGCCGTGCGCCGTATTTGGCCTGAAAGGCATCGTGATATTGATTGAGGATAGCGGCAAGTTGCATGATCATATCCTCCTTAAATCGACATGGAGGGTATTAATCAGACCGTTGATGGTATCAAATGCATGTTGTTCGGCGGTGTCGGTTAAATGAGCGTATCGCACCGTGGTGGTGGGACTGCTATGACCGAGGAGCGCCTGGATATGACGAAGGCTTAAACCCTTTTCCAGCAAATGGGTTGCAAAGGCGTGTCTCAGGGAGTGGATAGAGACTTTTTTTTAATGCCGCACTGCTCCACCACGGCTTTCATGGCGGCCTGAGTGCCGCCGCGATCCATGTGCGTGGCGGCCTTTTGAATACGCTCAGGGGAACCCACTGCATTGGGGAACAACCAGCAGGGATTGCGATGCTTGCACCACAAGGCGCGCAATGCCTGATAGGTCAGATCCGGAAGTGGGACGAAACGATCCTTATGCCCCTTTCCGCGCCGGATATGAACCAGCTTGCGATTGCCGTCGATATCGCCCACCTGCAAGGCCAGGGTCTCCGAGAGGCGCAAGCCCATGGAATAGGTTGCCAGCAGAAATACCCGGTATCGCAGGTTGCGTATCGCCCCAATTATTTGTTCAACTTCGGCAACGGTGAGAATATCCGGCAGTGAGCGTACTTTGGGGGCTTTGACGATATCGACCCACTGCCAATCTTGTTTAAGGACATGTTTCCAGAAAAACTGAAGGCCAATACGATCAATTTTGACGGTACTCCAGGAATGGGAGTTCACCAGATCGGCAAAATATTGTTCCCGCTGTTCCATGGTCAATTTATCGGGGCAACAATCAAATCGTTCACTGATCCGACGCACGGCGCGCGCATAGGAGTCAATAGTCTTTTGACTTTTGCCCTGAAGTTTGAGAAAACGCAGGTGACGCTGATAAAGTTCGTTAAATCGGTTCGCTTCAGCTTTTTTCATGGTATACCTCCCTTTATTTTGGTGATGCCCGGAATTGGGCAACGCCGGGAGTTATACACGATTATGAGGTTTTTTTCCGCCGCGTAGCGGCTTCGTCCAACAAGTCGTTCCAGTTGACGCCGATAAAACCCGGCGCAACTGAACTCGTCGTTATATCTTAACACAAAA
>DZDI01000272.1 GCA_022730455.1 Phycisphaera mikurensis
AGTCCAGTCCTGATAAGGGTCAGATAGCAGGCAACTGGTGCGGTAGTTCCGCATCAGCGCAGTCCCTGTGGGACGCCGGGATACTTCGATTGGCTCGGTACGCGTTTGCGCGGGGGCTATTGGGCGACTGGCATTTCTACCGCGATGCTGGCTGTCATAAAATGGGAATGATGAAAAGAAGGTAAAGATGTCAGATAAACCGAGGGTGTAAGATAAAGTGTGTAAATGGGTTATCCTCCAAGTAGAAAGGAAGCCCAATGAAGAAGCAAGAAAAAGAGATCCAAGCCCACATGCCAAGCGCGGAAGAAGTTGCTCGCGAGCTGGGCAAGGCAAAATCGATCGATGATTTTTACGGTAAAGATGGCATATTTTCGAGGCTGTTTTCGAAAACGATCGAAGAGATGCTGGAAGCAGAACTGACAACGGAATTAGGTTACGAGCGCTACGAAGCCGAAGGCCGTAATTCAGGCAATAGCCGCAACGGGTATTACACGCGCAAAATGCGGACATCTGGCGGGGACGCAGAAATCAAAGTGCCGCGCGACCGTAATGGCGAGTTCCAATCTGCCCTGCTGCAAAAGAACAGCAATGAGATTGAGCAGAAGATTACGGCCATGTATGCCAAGGGAATGTCAACCCGTGACATTCAGGAACTTCTGACTGACCTGTACGGCATCGATGTATCGCCGGAAACAATCAGCGCGATTACCGACAAGGTCTGGCCGTTGGTGGAAGGCTGGCAAAACCGTCCGCTGGCACCCGTATATGCCATGCTATACCTGGACGCAATCCACATCAAGCTCAAGCGGGATGGCCGAATTGACAACGTGGCGGTCTACAACGTGCTGGGCGTTGATCTGGACGGCCATCGGGAAATTCTCGGCCACTGGGTTGGAGATGGCGGAGAAGGTGCCAATTTTTGGCTCTCAGTCGTCACCGACCTGCAAAATCGCGGCGTGCAAGATGTGTTTATTGCCGCCATCGATGGTTTGACCGGCTTCAAGGAGGCCATCCAGGCGGTATTTCCGCAGGCCAAGGTGCAGCGGTGTGTCATTCACCAAATCCGCAACAGCCTGAAATATGTGGTCTGGAAAGATCGCAAGGCTTTTGTCGCTGGACTGAAAACCGTTTACCAGGCTGCCACGCGTGAAGAAGCTCAGTCCAACTTGTCCAAAATCGAGCAAACCTGGTCCGGGAAATATGGCGCAGCGGTGCGCTCGTGGCAAAACAACTGGGACGACCTGGCAACCTTCTTTGAGTTCCCGAAAGAAATCCGCCGCCTGATTTATACAACCAATACGGTGGAAGGCTACCATCGCCAACTACGCAAGGTCATCAAGAACAAAGGCTCTTTTCCCACCGAGCAGGCAGTCCGCAAACTACTCTACCTGGCAACGATGGACATTACCAAAAAATGGACGGCTCCCATTCAAAATTGGCCCCTGATCCTCAACCAGTTAGCCATCCGATTTGAAGACCGGTTCCCAGCCTGACCTTTTCCTGCTCACCGCTCCCGGCATTGTAGCCTGGGACGGTGACGGGCCTCAAGGGCCGCTACGCTTACCCCTTGACCCCCGCCACCGCCCAGGCTGGCCCAAAAATCGCGGCGGGCAGGAAAAAATGAAAATGGTTCTCCATCCATTTACACAATGTTCTTGACACTACCGGTCAGCAGGGTATTTCCCAGTTTAACTTTTCTCCAAAAATCGTTGTTCTTTGTGTCTGTCGCTGCTCCAACCAGCAGGGGAATGATGATAGACCCAACCATGTACATAGCTGCTGCTATTTTCGCACTTTGCTGGCTGTCAAATGGCCAGCGCAGCGAAGGTATCAGAAGCCAGAAGCATATCAACCAGATCCATAACCAAGCAATGGCTCTCATCCATCGAAATATTGTCCATTTA
>DZDI01000111.1 GCA_022730455.1 Phycisphaera mikurensis
ACCATCCCGCTGGGTGAATAGACCATTCGCAACGCCGCATTGTTCACGTTAAAATTGGATGCAGCACGCGCGCGGCCGATGTTCCCTGGCAATGGAGGCGTTATGGCTTTGAAATGGTCGCTAACATTACGCATCTGCGTTGTGACTGGTGTGGTAGCCGCCACAGCGTTCAGCAATGGCGGCGCGGTAACACGCGCAGCCACCAACTTGAAAGACTTTCAAGCTGGCCAGACCAGCCCACTGAAAAATGAATACAACCCAAAAATTGATTCAGCCATTTCTCGCGGATTGAAATGGCTGGCCGATCGACAGAATCCAAACGGTTCCTTTGATTCTGGCAGCACCGCCATCACGTCGCTTGGCGCTCTGGCCTTTGTCGCGGGGGGAAATGTACCCGGTCAGGGCCCATACGGACGGAATGTAGCGCGTGCCCTGAATTATGTGCTCAAGCACTGCCATCACTCAGGACTGATCGCTGCGCAAAATGACGGCACGCCCATGTACAGCCAGGGTTTTGCGACTTTATTTCTGGCTGAAATTTATGGTGAAGCCCATGTACCGGGGCTGCGCAATAAGCTGCAGAAAGCGGTACGGTTGATTGTTGACACGCAGAATGCCGCCGGCGGATGGCGTTATCAGCCCGTGGTGATGCCTGGTGACATATCTGTAACGATTTGCCAGGTGATGGCGTTGCGGGCGGCGCGACAGGCGGGCATCGGTGTACCACGGCGGACCATGCGTAAGGCAATTAGTTTTGTCCGCCGTTTGCAAAATCCCGATGGAGGTTTCAGCTATATGCTCGGCATGAGTGGATCAGATTTTGCCCGCTCGGCTGCAGGTGTGGCACTCCTGTTTTATTCCGGTGTGTATAAAGGCGCCGTGATTGGCCATGCAGTTGATTACGTCAATGGCTGCCTGCCGGGAACACCGCAGAATATGCAGGGAAATTATTTTTATGGAAATTACTATGGTACGCAGGCCATGTTTTTAGCCGGTGGTAAATGGTGGGCGCATTGGTGGCCTGCTATGAGTAAAAATCTATTGTCGCGCCAGCAAGCCACCGGTGCCTGGATCGGCGGCGCGGGAAGTAGTTACGGCACAGCCATGGCCTTGATTATTCTGCAAATTCCGATGCGTCTGCTGCCGATCCTGCAAAAGTGAGATTTTGAATTGCAATGTGCCACCTCCAATTCCTGTCCCACTCGACGCACGCGGAAGTTACGCGTTCACCATTTGATACTGCTCGTTACCGTCGGTCCGATCGGATTAGTGCCAGGCGCCCCAACTCGTGCCGCCGCCACCGCTGGTCACGTCGATGGCTGGCAATTGCTGCTGACCAAACTGACACCCGATAACCGCTTTACGCGTGTGAAGAGCGCCGGATTATTGGCGATCAAGGAAGGTCCTGACCCGAAATTGGCCTTCAAAACTCAGGGGGGCCCGGTCAAGACGTTACCCTTGGCCGCGGTCATCACCGCCACCCGACCGGGATTTACCCCAAACTCCGCCGGCAAATGGCGGGTATTTTTGAAGGATGGTGGTTGGATATGCGGCCGGGTCATTACGTCACACGGTGAAAATTTTCATATCCAAACGAGTTTTGGAATGGTTAGCGTACCGCTGAATGATGCCCTCGGAACGGGCAAGGGTAAGAAGGGATTTCAACATCCGCGGGCGGCAGCGCACGACCGGCTGTTTTATGCGAGCGGCGGTGTACTTAAGGGCACTTTTATGCAAGCCACCGCCAGAGGTGTAAGGATCCACACCGCGCTCGGAACAGAATGGACCCCCTGGCTGCGTATCAAGCGGATTGTACTTGGCGGCCTGCCGGCGCACACCTCCACCGTCGCGGGCTTTTCCGTCGCCCTTCTCAATGGCTCCATGCTCAAAGCGGCAGCGGTCTATCTGTCGCGACAAATCCTTACCATCCGCACCGTCATTGGATTTACATTAACAATTCCGCTATCGGCCGCAGGTGAAATTGATACCCTTACCGGTAACGCAACATGGCTGGCGTCGCTGCAACCCATCGCTTATCGGCAAACACCGCTTTTCGGTCGGCCTTGGCCGCTGCAGCGGGATCGTAACGCAGTGGGCGAACCTCTGAAAGTCGACGGAAACACCTATTCACATGGCGTTGGCCTGCATGCACCGTGCACGGTTACCTACCAACTGGGTGGCCGATACCGGTATCTGCTGTTAGCAGCCCAGATGGACGACTCCGCACAAGATTTTGGACGAGGACGAATGACCATCCGCATCAGCGGGCAGCCAGTTTATCGTTCAAAGGTATTGACCACCGGCATGCCATTGACTTTTATTAAGTTACCGTTGCGGGGTGCCGACCGATTGACGATTACCACCCGGCCGACATCGATCCTTGCGACGCGATGCCGGATTGATTTGCTGGATGCGGCATTACTTCGGAAGTAGCAGCACCCGGTGCCATATAAGAGGAGTTGGCCCATTTCCGATGAAGTGACGAATGGCTATAAGGTTTCCTGGCAGGTTACCTGTTTGTGCGGCACCCCCATGGCCATCGCTGAACGCGATATCGGTTCAGCCGTCGTATGCAAAACCTGCCACCGAGTTTTGACACCCGTTCCAGTGAGCCGAGCCGGTGATAGTACGTTGGCGGCCCTAGCCACCGCTGAGGTCCGTCCTTTCAAGAACTGCCCTTTTTGTGCAGAGCGAATACTAGAATCAGCCAAAAAGTGCCGCCACTGCGGCGAATATTTTGGCGGCTCATCTGATGAAAACGCGGATGGCAAGCCATCGGCAGCGAACCCTGCCTCAATGGATGAAGCAACGGGCGGCGAAGATAAAATTCAATTTGCATTCTGCGTCAGTACTTCGCAGTGGGATAACTTTTTTAAATATATTGTCTGTTTGATTGTCGCAATCTTGGCGGCGTCTGTCTACGTGATACCATCCCTCCGTCCTTACGCAGGCATCATTTTTGGGTCTGTGCTGATGGTAGACCTTATCGTGGTTTTTTTGATCTACTTTGGCACACGCGCATCCCGCTGCTTCGTCGGCCCCGAGCGGGTGGAACTGCATGCTGGTGTTTTTACACGTCAAATTGACTGGATATCACTGGCGTCCATACAGGACATGCAGCTGCGGCAAGGGTTTATACAGCGTTCGTTAAAAATAGGTACGATCATCATCAAAAGCATGGACGAGACTACGCCCGTGATGGAGCTGTATCAGATTTCCAAGGCTCACAAAATATTCAGTTATATTCAGGAGCAGGTGGCGCGTATCAAGCGTGCCCCTCGATGGGGTCCAACCTCCAGACACCATGCCCCATAATTAGAACAATAATTTACCTTTTCTGGAGACCTGTTTTTTGTCCATCAATTCACTGCCACAAATCCAACAGACCCTGCGCCGCATCCTCATTCATACACCACACCTGATCGGTGCGCTGGCGAGTTCAGACGCTTCCGACCGGGCTCGTGTACGGATGATTGTCATTAGACATTTCGACCTTGAGCACATGACGATCCGCATCAGTACCGACATTCGCAGCTCGAAAGTTGCTCAATTGGCCCAAAAGCCGACATCCGAGCTTTGCCTGTGGCTCTCCGACCAGAACATTTCTTTACGCATGTTGACAACATGGAGTGTTATTCAAGCTCGACGCCTTCAGGAACGGAATAGCGGAAGATTGCAGACTTTTTGGGAATCTCACTCTGCCTCTTCCAAGGCCCTTTTTCTGAGCGCCCCACCGGGTGACCATTACCAGCCAGCGACCGTCAGCGAAACGCCAACCCAAGTTCCGATAACGTTTGCTGAATTAGTCGGCCACATCGATGAAATCGATGCCCTGGAGATTCACCAAGGGGCGCAAATTCGCTGGCGTCATGTGCGCCAACCACCTCAAACGTGGACCAGTGTGCAACTCAACCCGTAAGGCTACCACAGCGAATGGAACATACGTTAAAACTCCCGGCGTCTGCGTGCCGGAGGAATCTTGCACAGTTTACGGTATTTAGCCACGGTGCGACGCGCCAATGTCAACCCGTGCTTGCCGAGTTCCTCGACAATTTCATCGTCGTTTAAGGGTTGTTTTTTATCTTCGTGGGCGATGACTTCCATGAGTTTGGCCCGGATGGCGTCCCAGCTCACAGTCTCCCCGGCGGCATTTTCCATTCCACCGGTGAAAAATTGCCGCAGTGCAAAGACACCTCTTGGCGTCTGCACATATTTATCCGCGACGGCGCGGCTGACGGTTGCCACATGAATACCGAGTTGATCGGCGACGGTTGTCATCGGCAACGGCTTTAGATATTCAGGGCCTAATTCAATGAATTCCCGCTGGGCATCAACTACCACGCGCAGTACCCGCAGCAGAGTATGGCGTCGCTGCTCAATTGACTCTATCAGCCAGCGTGCATTGCGGATGTTATTATTAATAAAATGACGGGTAGTGGCATCGACGGTTTTAACCCGTGCCATTCGATTATAAACTTCGTTGACGCACAAGCGGGGCATCCGATCATCGGTCAGGCGAAGGCGATAGTCACCCGTTTGCTCATCAACGTCGATAACCGCATCGGGAGTTACGGATGGGACTCTGGTGTCAACCAGCAATCGTCCAGGCCGTGGATTTAAATGTCTGGCCATGTACTGCCGCGCCGCATTGATCTGCTCAAGCGTGAGACCGCTTTTGCGGCTGATCTGAGGCAGGCGATTCATTTCCAGGTCATCCAGGTATTCGCGTACAAGGAGCTGCGGAATATGCAGATCAAGTTTTTGATCCTCAGCCAATGCGTCCAATTGCAGTAGAAGACTTTCCTGCAGATTTCGGGCACAAATACCGGGGGGGTCGAGTCGTCTTTGCAACAGTGGCCAAGCGGCCTGAATGTCGTCACGCCTGATTCCATCAGGTAATTTTCGACATATGGTATCAAGGCTATCGCGGACATAGCCATCATCATCAACCCAATCGATGAGGATTTTGCCGGCCTCGATCATTCGTTCAGGAAGCTCTACCAGAACCCACTGCTGCAAAAGAGCCTCGGATAGCGACATGCTGCGTGCTGCCGTGTTGGCAATGGCTTCAACCTTGGGATCCCGGTCATCGGCATTTCCAGCCGATCGAGGCTTGAAATCACGGTTGCCATCGTCCCATAAATCTGAACTGTTTTGGTTGGTGGATGGCTTATCCTCTGCAGGCGCCGGTGGCGCAGCTTCCGCAGGCATCCCCGCCACGGTAGCAGCATCGGGTAACTCTTCGTTGGAATCGGCGCGCTCTAAAACCGGGTTCTCCGCGAGTTCCCGATCGATCCGTTCCTCCAATGCCATGGTGGAGAGCTGCAGAATTTCCATGGACTGAATCATGCGCGGAGCGAGCTTCATTCGCTGTTCCATTCGCATGTGTTGAGAGGTGTCGAGCCGCATCTAATAACATTCCCAAAACCACGGCGTCCGCCAGTAATTCATACCGCGATTATATCGTATTTCCGGGTGGGTCGCGGTCTTCCGACTTGCTATGGTTGCAGGGCTTCAAGAGTGCTGGAATTGACCAGACCGGCTTGCGGGTAACCGGCTGGAAAGATGCTGAAAAACACGGCAGTATCCTTAGTATCGGCATTGTAGCCGAGGGTGACGGCCGTATAGAACCGGGGTAGTTTACGCACCAGCGTGATACTGGACGCCACATTATGGGCCAATGAGAAATCGTAGCTTTGGACGACCGAGACGATGTACTTTCGCGTCAATTGATAATTGACTGCTACGGTCCACTGATCGGTTGAAAGCGGACCAAGATACTGATTACCAAAAAAGTAACTCAGGTTAGGTGACTGATCGACAGCCAATCCGGTATCAAACTTTTCAAGTTTCTGGTTATCGATGCTCCAGTCCTCATCAGCCAGGGCCCGAACATCAGCTCCGATGCGCCATGAGAAATTGCTATTTATGCTGTCAGCCACCTGACTTAGATCCGGACGGCTGAAATCAAAATAACCCAGCACCGGTTGGCCGAAATCGCTGGTGGAAAATGGTGCACCGGCATACTGGGCGTTGCCGGGATAAAACGGGCCGTACTTTGGTACGTTCCAGAAGACATCTGCATCGACATTGAGTGTTATCCAGTTGACCTCTCTGCGGTGTCCCGGGCGACCACGCAGAGTCTGCAATACCTGCCGCAGGGCAAACTGAGCCCCGCTGGCGTCGGTGATTCCCTCATCATCCCGGCTGAAGGGCTGCAGATAACCGCGTTGCACGGTGGAACCGGTCTGGACGAGCGAAATTTCAGGTTCAATAATGTGCCGGAGCTCATGGACATCAAAGAAGTTGGATTGGATATGGTGATAGGTTTTCCAGATTTCCACCGATGACCGAAACCCCACCTGTCCCCAAAGCCGCGTGGTGTTCCCACCAAGTTGATTGCCGCTCGCGGGAAAGCTGGTGTCCCAGTAGGTGACCCTGCCAACCACATAGGGATCAAATTGCACCGGCCCCAGGGCCAGAGGCAGGTCCAGCTCATCACGGGTATCCAGCCGGACAATATTCTGGTTGGTCCAGTTATTATTCAGATAATAGTCTGAAAACGTTTCGTTCGGATCAATGCCGGGAAAATTCAACTGCAGCGCCCGGTCAGCGGCCGTGGTTGAACTGAATTTGTCATTCAGCAGGGCACCGCTGGACTCCGTATAAAAGGTGAAAAGCCCCAGCACCTTGTCGCCATTGCGCCAGTATTTAATATCGGGGTATTTCTGAACCGAATACTCATTATTTTCCAGATCGGCATTGGCCACAAAACGATTCAACTGAAATTTACCCAATATCGTAAATGCTTCATTGCCATGCTGCTGCTTGAGATAGACGGATGTCTGCTGTTCAGGTGCGGTGGCGTACACATTCTGATAATACTGCTCAATGAAATTGGGATCTGAAATGTACGATCCCTGCACCGCAATCGACCACTGGTGGTTGAGAGGCTGCTTGTAACGCCCGGATATGAACCCACGCACATGGGACGGAAGCGGAATATTATCGCGGTTGGCGCCGAGTTGATCGGTGCCATCGTCATACATGATAAAACTATTAAGTATGCCGCGGGCATCTCCCCTGGAATAATACGAGTTAATGCCTGTGCCTGGGCCACGACTGGAATATTCATCAATTGCCAGGCCTGTTCTCAAGCCGGGGGGTGATGGCATATGCAGCAGCCCGAATAAGTCCCAATCGGTGCGAACCGTCGCGCCGTAAATGCTGGAATATCCAGCCGAGACGCGTCGCAGCGGCGTTGGATTCTGGCGCGTGGTGCCGGAGAGATAAGGCCAATAGAAAAAAGGGATGCCCATAAAATTGGCATTTACATTTTTGGCCTGAAACGCGTAAACGTGGTTCTGGCTATGCACCGGCGTGGAAAGACTCTGGATAGCCATGCTGCTTGCACCGATGTAATAGTGCGGCACGTAAAACTCATCGGTTGATAACTTGACCGACTTCGCCGCAAACTGTCCCTGCGCCAATTGCAAAAGCTTTTTCGCCCGCATGTACAGTGGTGAATGGTTCTGCACGGCATAGGTACTCATGACGGCATCAAGCATAATGGCACGATTGGTGGTGAAATCATAGTATACGCGCCGGGCATGAATCGATTCATCGCCGTAGGTGATCGTAACATCTCCATCCAGATAAATGCCCTGTACTTTCTGGCTGATTGAGTCGGGATGCAGTGCCCCTTTGGGAACGTGCGATGCACCCGCCGGACTGAATACGACAGCGTTATTGGCCCGCAATTCCAGCGGCGGCTGATTCCCATGCTGCTGCAGAACCATATAAAACTGCCCCCGGGCTACCGTAACCCGCTGAGTACCAACTTGTTCTACCGTAAGATTTTGGCCGGTGGCGAAAATGCGCGGGGGGACTTTGGGCCGAGATGCCCTGGCTACATTTTTTCGGGCAGTTGATAGAACGGGCTCCGGTATGAGCACATTATGGGCACCACGTGCGAACCAGCCGGATTGCAACGCCATTTCCATCTTTTGAATATGAATCCGAGGTATAAACGCCGCCGCCAGCGGCGCCGCCTCCGCCTGTGCAATGACTCGGGCACCGCGCTGATATACCGCCGCCGTCGTTAGAACCACCGCCGTTGGAGGCCCTTGAGTTAGCTCAACGGTACTTTGGGTGTGGGCGCTGACCAGTAATTCGGAAGAGCGCAGTACCGTTTCATCGTGCGGACCATCGTGAACACTGACTTTACCAAGCAGAAATATCTGCGCGTGAAAAGTGGCGATGCCCGTAGCGTGGGATGGATGCAACCAAATGGCGGCCTGGTTCGCCCTGAGAACGCGGTATCCCACGTGGATGACCACCTCCCCATCGGCAACCAGATGGATCGTGCCGTTGCGGGATCTCCATGTGGATACTCCTGAAGCGCCGAGCGTAATGGGAAGATTCAGCGACGCCGATGGATGCAGGACGGGATATACGGTAGGCCGCACCAATGCGGAGGCATCGGGGATGGTGGCGACCGCAAAGCCACCTGCCAGCAGCAAACACACCAGCCTTCGCCTTTTATAATTAACTCTACGCAACAGCATCCATCGCCTAATCAAGCCAATCCACGGTGCCAGAGTTTAGCTTCATTTTGGCAGTTTAGCGAGTACGCCCGGCTGGCCCGCATGGGGATGGATGGTTTGACTGAAAAACGCCTCAACACAGAATACATCGGATGAGGATTTCGGATGAAAACTCATGGCGGATGC
>DZDI01000273.1 GCA_022730455.1 Phycisphaera mikurensis
TCACGCAGGCATTGACTGGGTTTCAGCACCGGTGAATCTGGCGCGTGCCGCGCCGTGCATTCAGCCCCTCGCAGGCACGGCTACGCCCGCGTCCGCAGGCTTGCGCTCGCGGTTGCGGATGGCGAATTTGCCCCAGCGTGCCTCATCGGTAGAGATAGTAATTAACGTATTCCATTAAGCCTTCTGGCGCGTTAAAATCATTGGTGTTGTAATACGGCGCAACGGAACCTTGATCAGGTTTCTTGACTGTTGCCACGTGGCCGTCAAGGAAAGCAACGTTCATCTCCGTAAAATTATCGTGCACCGCGTTGCCGAGCGACCCAGCTTTATCAACCGCGCCCGGCACCAGGCTGGCGGCACCGGTTAACGGCCACTCCGGGTCGCAATAATCCGAGACGCTAACACCATCTTCCAGCAGCATGGTCTCACTTGGATGCGGCGCAATGTCCATCCGTGGACATTCTGCAGGCCCTGCCAGCCCGACCCCCGATGGATTCGGTACCTGCGACAACAAATATGGATAGTAATTGGTGTTGTCATAAAAAGATGGATTGTTGGCATTACCGGGGCCGAACACCGCAGAAGTGCACTCCCCGACCACGGAGAAGTTAAACTGATAATCACAGAATCCGGCGTAACCCAGCCATGGAAGCTGGGCTGCCATGACGCCTGGTGCCCAGCCGTCCGACGGACAAACAAACGCCGCGGGCGAGCTAATATAACCGCTGGTGACCAAAACACTCTGTCCGCGCCAAGCCCAAGGTATACCAAAAGGTGAATCCACCCCCGCCGGCCCGGTTTCCGGGACGTTCGAGGTGCCAAAATTAGGGCCGGCAATGCTCAGCCACTGCCCTATTCCAGGTGTATTGGGGCTGTTATACGCCAGCTCGCCATAAAGTGCCGCACCGGGAGCGAATCCGCGGTGCTCGTTCGACCATTCTATTACTGCCAAGGCAATGCCTCGCTCATTGTTGGCACAGACCACCGTGTTGGCCTCTTGGCGGGCCTTTGCCAGTGCCGGCAGCAGCAAAGCGATAAGAAGGGCAATAATGCTGATCACCACCAAGAGTTCAATAAGGGTAAAACCGTGTAGGGGCTGGCGGAAGCGGTTAGACTTCCGCAGTGTGTGTGTATATGACTTTTTACAACCCCTTACACGGAGTACATCATTATGCCCGAAACTTCCGAAACTTTCTCGTCTTTCGTTGGTGTTGATCTTCATAAGTCCACCATCACGCTTGTGGCCGTCGATGCGGCCGGGAACAATCTCACGTCATTAACCTGCCATACCAAATGCGTCGAACGTATCGAGCAGTGGATATGTACGCAGCCAAAGCCCTGCCGCCTGGCCGTCGAGGCCGTCGGATTCTGCGAATGGTTCATCGACCGCTTTCGTCCCTGCGTGGCCCGCATGGACATTGCCGATGCCACGGCCTTGGCCAGTCTGCGCGGCAAGCGGCGGAAGAATGACCGGAACGACGCCGCCGATGTCGCCACCCGCCTGGCGCGAGGGGACTGTCCGCTGGGCTGGATCGCCGATGAACCGCTGTCCCAACTTCGCAAGCTGGGGCGGCACTGGCACTGCCTGTCGCGCACGCTTTCCCGCGTCAAGCACTGCATGGGATCGATCCTGCTGGCAGCCAACATTGACGGCCCCAAGCTGGATGCCGCCTCGGCTCAAAAATGGCTCCTGGCCCACGGTCATCTGCTCAAGGACGTTCAACGGGAAGCGTTCAGTAATTTTCTGGACATCGTCTCCCTGCTGGAACGCCAGCGTGAATCGCTGCGGCGGCGCATCATCGCCGCCAATCGCCAACCCGGTTTCGTGCAACTCGTGGGGTTGCTCAAGAGTGTGCCGGGTATTGACGAAATATGGGAGTGCATCA
>DZDI01000274.1 GCA_022730455.1 Phycisphaera mikurensis
AAGCGAAGCACCCGGTTTATCGGCTGCTGTGGCGGCCTTTTTTCAAACGCTTTGACCTGGTTTTCGTCAACAGCCACTTCACACAAAACCTTGCGCTGGGCGCAGGCGTACGCGCCGAACGCCTTCGGCTGCTGCACCCCGGCGTGCAATGTCCCGCCATAGACTCGGCCAACCAACAACGACGAGCCTTTCGCCAGCAACACAATCTGGGCGAACGCCCCGTATTGCTCTATGTGGGACGCATTACCGCCCGCAAAGGGCTATTACCGTTTATTCGCGATATTTTCCCCAGCATTGTGGCCGAACACCCCGATACCCAGCTGCTGGTGATTGGCGATGAACCCACGCACGCCCTGCACCAAGCGGACAGCCCGCGCCAGAAAATTGCAGAAAACCTAATCAACCAAGGCCATGCACACCGCGTGAGCTTTCTCGGCGAAATGGCGCAAGACGACCCGCAAATCAGCCAAGCCTACTTCGCGGCGGATGTCCTTATTTTACCGGTACAAGACTCCCCCGGCGACAACGAGGGTTTCGGCATGGTCGCCATCGAAGCCGCCGCCCATGGCCTGCCCACGGTGGCCTTCAATGTCGGCGGCGTGGCGGATGCAGTGGCCGATGGCGTTTCCGGGCGACTCATTCCAGCGGGGAACAATGCCGTCTTTGCCCGCGCGTTACGCCAACTCATAGAGAATCCAATGGACAGTGCCCACTCCCGCCAATTTGCCGCCCGCTTTGCATGGCCCGAGTTCGATGCGTTGTTGCATCAATACCTGCGGGATATGCAATGAGTTTAACGCCAGCCATCTGGTTCCCCGCCATCCGCGCAGGAACCGGCGCGGATGTGTTTACCGAGCGCCTATGCGCAGAGTTAAATAAGCGAGGCATTCGTGCAGAAATTACCTGGTTACCCCATCGCGCAGAATATGCTCCATGGACTGTTGCCAGGCCGAAACCACCAGCTTGGGCTAATGTGGTGCATGTGAATACTTGGCTGCCTTCGAGTTTAATTCCGGTGGGACTTCCCATCATTGCGACCGTGCATCATGCGGTGCATCATCCTGCGGCGCAGGCTTATAAATGGCTACTCCGCACGATCTACCATCGTGCGTGGATTGCGCCCAATGAGCGGCGCATCATGCGCCTCGCCACCGTGACGACAACGGTCAGTCAATTTGCCGCACAAACCGCAAAAGAAACCCTTTTGAATGTACCCATGCGGGTGATTTATAACGGCGTTGATACCAAAACTTTTCACCCCATCATGCCCGCCAAAATAATACCCGGTAGACCCTTTCGCCTGCTCTATGTGGGTATATGGTGCAAGCGAAAAGGCGTTGATTTACTTGAACCCATCATGCGTGAACTGGGTGATAAGTTTGAGCTTCACTACACCGGCGGAGCGGCTGCCGCTCAAGACGGAAAAAACATGCCTGCCAATATGCACAACCTAGGGCGCTTACGCGGAAAACATGCTGTAGCATCCGCCATGCAATCTGCCAACGCTCTTCTCTTCCCGAGCCGAAGCGAGGGCTTTGGCTTGGTTGCCGCCGAGGCCATGGCCTGCGGCTTGCCTGTCATTGCCACACATGGTTCGTCACTATCGGAGGTCATCGAAAACAATGTCACTGGCCTGCTTTGCCCGCAAGATGATGTCGCAGCCTTTGCCAAGGCTGCACGCAAACTGGCCGAACATCCCGCGCTATGGCTACAAATGAGCCAAAATGCGCGTAAGCGAGTTGAGATGCGATTTAGTATGGATGCGATGATTGAGCATTATCTTGATGTTTATCGGGGAGTGCTTGCAGAACACAATTTGTCGGCGGGGCGTAAATAATGAATCCCATCATTGGCCTGATGCTTAACTACCGTGATGCGGAGCGTA
>DZDI01000275.1 GCA_022730455.1 Phycisphaera mikurensis
CGCAACCGCGAACTCGATCCCCAGCTCATTTGGCGCGGCAAGGACCGACAGGACTGGTCCAGCCTCGTGGTGCAGGCGCCGCCCCTCCACATTCACTCATGCGTATGGTGGCGTAACATCCGGCAAGCTGTACTCATGAAAACTGGTGAAACTTCAGTAAGTTGTGTCAAGGCTACTTGTTGCTATTCCTCCTTCCGGTAATATGTACTGGCGACGTACCGCCCACGCCCGTCGCCATGGCCGAGATCCTGACTCACTAACGCACGGGCGTCCCTGAGGGTCATATCCTCGTGGAGATATTTCGCCATCGCCCGATGGGTCCACGCATACCGCAGACCATGGCTCGCAATGGCGCCGCGCAGCCCATGTTTGCGCAGGAGATAATGATAGCGATAATAAGCACTTTCGAGAGTCCCGTCTTTACCAACGACAAGCACATCACGCCCCGCACCGCGCAGAAATTCCAGAGCATCAGTCAGGGTCCGACACAATTCTTCGCGCTCTATGACGGTCACATACCTTGGCTTCCCCCCTTTTGTACCCAGGATAACGTGGATCCTCCCACTCGAGATTTCACGCATCCAGCGTTTCAGGGTATCCCGATCGGCCCGGATCGCCTCCAAGCAGCGCAAACCTAGCATCCACTGCAATTGCACGGCAGCTGCGACCCCGGCATCTGCTTTAGTAATCCGCTGCAAAACTTCCTGTAACTGCTCGGGGGTCACTGCCTCGTGGGTCCCTTTGCGCGAGGCCCCTGCAATGCCCAGCGCTTCATTGGACAAGTCATGATGCTTTGCGAATTTTACGCGCCCTGCAGAATCCAACACCACCCTCAGCGCCGATGCGCTGTTTTGTAAAGTCCTTTTCGTTAGTCCTCGTGCGTCAAGCTGGGCAATATACATTTCAATTTGCTTAATATTCAGGTCTCGCACATGGCGGGTCTGAATATTCTCTTGACGGAAAAAGCGGCAAAAATCCTTGCAGATTCGCTCCCGATGTTCCCGGGTGCGCATGGCACCGCCCGCCTGTCGTCCATACCGCAACATCTCTTCCTGTAACGACATAACACAACTCCTTCTCTGCGCATCAATCAAACACTCGGCGGGCAGGCAGTCAGCAGGTTCGAAATGGGGTAACGAGAAGAGGCACCAAACCCAGCCTATGGGTTCACCTGCTTGTCCGCATACGCCCGCCGACCCATTGCTGGTTGAGTTTCGGGGGGTGATGTCATCGGCCTTGGCCGGAACACCGCTTTCGCGGAACACCCCTAGCCCTCACGGGCTACCTGTATGTATGAGAACGTATCTGGCGTCTTCTCGTGGGGCTCCTATCTCCCCTCATGGTCAAATCGGCAAAAAGTCAGAGAACTTTTGCCCTGTTTCCTACGGATTCGGCACCAAAATATGGGTGACATTTTGTACAAACTACATTTTTCGCTTGATTTCATGGGTATTTCCTCTTATTTAAAGTGGCGTCACTTTGTAGGTGCACTGCACAAAAAAAGTACCGCCAACACGGATCTTTCCATCTTGGTATGAACATCTTTGCCAATTTTCACCCCCGATTCGTCCGAGGTATGTGGCGTTTCTTTCTAAAAACGCTGGATACTTACCTGACTGAAAACCGATCAGTCTCTTTGTTGGCATATAGCCATTTCATAAAAGTGGGCTGGGCCCGTGATGCTCCACAAATGTGAAGGCTGTAATTTCGAGTTACGCACCCGTAGCGGCCCAATCCGGGCAGGAAATCCATACCTACTCTGCACTCAACCTCTGCAGTTTTCGGCGATGAAAGGAGTATACGGGCTGGCTTTGAACAAAATGGCATCATTAAGTGGCTTTTTTCGCGTTTTTTTAAACGGTTTTTAGTATTCCTGTCCTC
>DZDI01000276.1 GCA_022730455.1 Phycisphaera mikurensis
CAAAAACACTGGACACCGGTTTTCACCGGTGTGACGACTTTTTACGAGAGCATCATCATTGATTTAGGATGTGCAGGATCAAACCGGAAATGGGATTTGATCTTTCCTCGCTTGATGCGGCCTGCATTATTCACAGCTTCAGCGTTTTCCGCAGACAGAATTTCCGATTTGATTGAGCTGTTTCTCAATCTGCCGACGCAAACCTGATGGGATTCCCTGCTCCTTTGCCAATGCTGAATATGTCGCCACGGCGGATTGCACCTGCTCGATTATCAGCCGGGCATCTGCGGCCTTGATGGATGCCTGTTGCGCCAGCTTCAACAGGATGGAAATATCAGGCCGTCTTTCGTCACCCAGATATGCGGTACAATGCTCACCTTCGGAACCGCCGACAAAGGTCACGTCATATACCGGCGATAGGCCCCATTTGCCATTCCCATCCAGCAGATAACCGTGATTCTTTGCATGGTCGTCCCTGTTGCCAACGAACAGGTTGAATACGGCCCGGCGATACTGTTCCAACACATGCCTCATGTCGTTTGTCAACGACCAGGCGAGTTTCAGCAGATCGGCGTAATCAAGCGACGGCAGGCGGTGATCTGCATGCAACAGACCGCTTGCCGTTGCCACATGCAGACGGGTCGATGGTGAAGGACGATCAAAGCGGCGAACCGCTACATGACGTAAACCGTTGCCGTCATCTATCAATCTACTTTCAGGAACCGTAATCCCCGCAGCCGTGGCCATGGCCAGACAGATATACTCTAACATCCCTTCATAACGACCGTATTCGCTGGTGATGCTTTTGCGCGACGCAGAAAACTTTACCAGCCAGTGCGAGTACCCTCCCGGCAACGATCCGGCGCCGGAAACAAAGCTGACGCCATCCGGCGCACAACCGATCAATGCCTTGGGCCTTGCTCCCCCGGGCGAACCGCCGATTCTGGCCAGCAACCGTCCGACATCCTCAATCCTCCCCTCAAAAAGCTGGAGCGCCTCGCGGGCCGTAACGCCAATCTGAATAGCCTCGTGCAAAGCTTCACTGCTGCGCAGGGATGGCTGGTAGCAAAGCGCTCCCATCGCCTCATCGCCAAGCCATGCCAGCCGGTGCAACGGTGAAATATCGTTTCGAGCAATCCCCTGGCGCATGAAGCAGCGATCCATAATCAGCATTCCCCAGCCATCGGGAAGGGAGTCAGCGCATAATCCGGGCAACCGATCCGGGAGACGTCCGCTCTCAAACCGGTAGGTTCGCTCTGCCAACGGCAGGTGAAAGGGGGATAACTCAACCCCACCGGAAACCCACAGGGAATCGTACTCGAAAAGAACTCGACTATTGGTTGCCGCCAGCACGCCGACAGGAGTTTTCACCAGACCATTGTCAAACAGTATTTGGATTTCCTGAAAGCTCATTTTTTTCTCCGCGCCCGTTGCCGGGGCTTGATCACATGCTGCGCCCGCAGGTCGGCGATAGTTCCTGGTTCATCGGGTGTCAGGACTGCAAGCAGGCGATCCAGACGCCCCAAAGCGGCAAACACCCGCATCAGCGTATCGGTGGAACATACCCCCCGTTTTTCAACACGCGCCAGTGTAGCGATGCCGACACCGGAACGTTTGGCAAGTTCCTCCAGTGTAATATTGGCGGTCAGCCGGGAAGTTTTGATAAACCGGGCAATTGCCTGCAGACTGTCTGAAGGAGTTGATGATTGCATATACCACCACCATATCAAATATGATATTTAAAGCACTATTTATGGGTTTAGCTTATCATAAGTGGTACTTTATATCAACCGGCGCTTGACGTCGAGTCGTAAGTAAAATCTAATCTTCTACAGCCAATTCCCCATCAGAATAAACGGCGCCCGGAAAGCAGGGATGG
>DZDI01000277.1 GCA_022730455.1 Phycisphaera mikurensis
TAAGAGGCCCAACCACCTATGGGGTGCCAAGCTGTCGGACGCTCCTCCGTCGTTAAGTAAACGTCAGTTGGGAATAAAGAGATAGTATAGAAGCTTTCCGTAGCCGTAGGTAACCTGATTAGGAGTGTGCAGAAACGAAGCTCAGTGGTTCTTTTAGGGCGTGGAGGCACACATGGAAATTATCACGCCTCCTTTGGCGCCGACGTATTCTGTCTGGCTCCTGAGTTAATTTGCGTCGGGTATGACCTGCAGATTAGAATTCTGACCAACAGGGTTGGATTCCATCCGAGCGGGCTCAATAGCAGAATAGGTGTTTATGCGGCGTTTTGTCGAAATGTTTCGTACTCCGGATGGCGTCTCACGTCTCAATACATTCGTATTGGTGTGCAGCCTGTTCCTTCTGTGGGGGGCATTCAGCGGCATGATTGATGTGCTCAATAAGCACTTTCAAGATTCGCTGCACCTCTCCAAAGCAATGTCCGGATTTGTTCAGGGCGCTTGGTACGGTGCCTATTTCCTGGTCGCATTGCCGGCCGGCTGGCTGGCGCGCCGCTTCGGTTACCGGGGCGGCATCCTTACCGGGCTTGGGCTGGCGGTCATCGGCTGTATCATGCTCATACCCGCAGTACAGCTCAAAGCGTCGCAGGATGTGGTTTTTGCAGCGTTCCTTACAGCCCTGTTCGTGGTAGGTGCCGGCATGACGTGTCTGGAGACGGTTGCTAATCCCTACACCACACTTCTCGGCACGCTCGATGGGGCCGTGGCACGCATCAATCTGGCGCAAACCTGCAATGCCGTAGGGTGGATGGTCGGCCCGATGATCATCGGTGCGTTTGTCATGTCAACAACCAAGGTTGCCAACACCAGCAATCATTCACTTTATCTGCCGTATCTGGGACTTGGTGGCGTGGTTGCTCTGCTGATAGTGGCGTTCATCATCTGGCCCGCTCCTGATATTCAAGCCCCGCGGGAGGCTAAGCCCGCCACACGTCCCACTGAACACAAACGCCCTCTCCAGACAGAATGGCATTTTGTTTTTGCCGTTATCGCCCAATTTTTTTATGTCGCGGGGCAGACGGGTGTTTTCAGTTTTTTCATCAACTACGTTAAGGATCGCGGTTATTCGCCCGCTATCCCGCATTGGCTGGCCGCACATTTGCCTTCGGCTGTGGAATTTTATTCCAACGGTGCGTGGTATGTGACGCAATACGGTGCCGCTGCACTGTTGACCATTGCCTTTGGGTGCTTCACGCTGGGGCGCCTTTCCGGCAGCATGATCTTGCGATTCGCCAAACCTCATATCATGCTGGCGCTCTACGGGCTGATTAATACAGGGCTGATGATCGTTGTGGTATGCAACGGCTTGAAGATCGGCGGCAACGTCGTTCATCTTGGATGGATGGGCGTCATCGCGCTGATGCTCAGCTATTTCTTTATGTCCATCATGTACCCGACGATATTCGCTCTTGGCATCAAAGGGCTGGGACAGAACACCAAAGTAGCTTCCGGGTTCATCGTCATGTCAATTGTCGGTGGTGCATTGGCACCCATATTCATGGGGTATATGGCGGATGTATTCTCCATGCGGATTGGGTTTATTGTGCCGCTGGTTTGCTTTGCGGTCATCATGCTCTACGGCTTCACTTGGAAGTCGCTTTTCAGACGGGACATGCTGCCGATCGATGATGGGTTGGCCGGGCTTGAACCGCTCCCAGCCCATTGACGCGGCGTTGCAGCTTCCAGTTTGCCGACTGGCTACGCCCTACGGGGCGTTTCTGGCACATCGCAGCCCTGCTGTTATTTGGGCAGATTCCTAATGGTGGCGTACCAAGCCGGCGGCGAGCATAAACCGTCGGTTGAGTTTGA
>DZDI01000278.1 GCA_022730455.1 Phycisphaera mikurensis
ATCCATCACAAATGGAAGATGATCTGCAAAGATGGCCCCGTCTTTGATTTGGCTCTCTGGAGTCAAAAGCCTTCTAACTTTTGACAGCCAACGAAGAACCCAACCCGGCTGCCTGCCATTGATGATATTCGTACACCTCGCTTTATGACGCATGGCACTACCCGCCGCCCTCCGAAAACGACATAATCAAGGAAACGGTGTACCCGTCAAATAACGTCCGACTTCTTGCACAAAAAGGAGACTCAATGCCTGTTAAAGGTTGGATCGAAGTCAGCGATGACTACTGTAAAGGATGCGAACTTTGCATTAGCGCTTGTCCACAGGGAGTTATAGAACTGGACATGTCACATCTTACTCACAAGGGCTACCACCCCGCGCACACGTTCAAGGACGGTTGCACGGGGTGTGCTATTTGTGCGCTGGTTTGCCCCGATGCTGCAATCACGGTCTATCGTGAAAAGACAAAGGTTGTGGTGATGCCGATTGAGGCATAAAACCTTATAACCCTCATATCCGTCATCCCCTCATAAACCTTATTCCTCACGGAGAAAAAATGCCCAAAGAATTATGGAAAGGGAACGAAGCCATTGCCGAAGCCGCCGTTCGCGCGGGGTTGGATGCCTACTTTGGCTACCCTATCACCCCTCAAACCGAAATTTTAGAATACCTCTCACGCCGTATGCCCGAATTGGGGCGCGCCTTCGTGCAGGCAGAATCTGAACTGGGCGCAATCAACATGGTGTATGGCGCAGCGTGCGCGGGCGTGCGCGTCATGTCCACCTCCTCCAGCCCTGGCATCAGTTTAATGATGGAAGGTATTTCCTATATTGCGGGAACAGAAGTTCCCGCCGTGCTGGTCAACGTGATGCGCGGCGGACCTGGCTTGGGCAACATTGCCCCCGCTCAGGCAGATTACAACCAGGCAGTTCACGGCGGCGGGCACGGCGACTATCAGCCGATTGTGCTGGCGCCCGCCTCGGTACAGGAAGCAATTGACTTAATGATGCTTTCCTTTGACCTTGCCGAAAAATACCGCGCCATTTGCATGGTTATTTTGGATGGCAGCATTGGGCAGATGATGGAACCAGTGGAAATGCCAGCAATGAGACCCATGCAGCGCACAGATTGGGACTGGGCAACCAACGGCAAAATGGGCAAACGCGAGCGCCGAATCCTTTCCTCCATTTACATTGAACCAGTGGATGAAGAAATTATGAATCTGCGCTTGCTTAATCGCTGGAAGACCATTCAGGCAAATGAAGTTCGTTACAAGGAATACTTCCTCGATGATGCGGATATTGTAATTGTGGGCTTTGGCACGGCAGGACGTGTGGCGTTATCTGCCGTGCGTGAAGCGCGCGCCGAGGGAATTAAGGTCGGCTTGCTGCGCCCGATCACCGTCAGCCCGTTCCCGTATGAGGTGATTGATCAACTCACAGCGCGGGCAGGGTCCTTTTTGGTGACAGAGATGAACGCCGGTCAAATGTTGGAAGATGTCCGCCTGGCAGTGCGGGGGCGCGTTCCTGTGGAATTTTATGGGCGGCTGGGCGGCATGGTTCCCTTCCCAGATGAAATTTTGGGCGAGATTCGCCGCATGGCAAAGACCAAATTGAGCATGGATATTCACCCGCGCGATGCCTGGCTGGAACGGATGGCGAGTATTGTCTAATGTCGTTGCGAGGGCGCGCTTGTCTTTCGCCCGACACTTGCGCCGTACGCCAGTGCGGCGAGCAATCTCCTGCTACGCTGTGATTGCTTCGTCGGGAAGAACGCCTTCCTCGCAATGACATGGAAGAGGAAAATATGGTAACTGAAAATTTGGTTTACGAAAGACCGCTGGGCTTTACCGACACCCCCACACATT
>DZDI01000112.1 GCA_022730455.1 Phycisphaera mikurensis
GGTGCAAAAAAGGGCAGATGCCTGCAGAACAAGAACCAGGCAACATTGCAATGGTACATCATAACCCAATACCCTTCCTTGCAAAGACTTTCGGAGGATGCGGGGGCACGTAGTCGCCTGAGTTGCAGCCGCCCGGGCGGCAGTAAATATGCCGTTGGTAAAAGGGTATCCATGAGGCCCGCGAAAGGGATATTCAAACAGGTGATTATCAGCGCCGCCTGCCGCCAGTGCTGGCCGCCTCAGCAGATATTTCCCTCGCAGAAAAAGTGTACGCTTAGCGCCGAGACCAAAATGGATTATCATTTTGAATCTGCCGCCGGAGTGGCGGAACTGGCAGACGCGCCGGATTCAAAATCCGGTTCTCGCAAGAGAGTGTGGGTTCGATTCCCTCCTCCGGCATCATAGGGTTGCACGATGACATGTCCCCTCATCGGGACGCCTTGGAATATCAGTCGCCATGTCGACTGCCGCGGGCGATGGGCGTCCCAATTTAACTTAAGCAGGAAGAAGCCTTTCCGTTCAAGGTGGCCTGACCGATTTGCCCATGGGTAAAATTTAGGGATAATCGCAGGATGCACTGCGAGCCCGCGTGCGATTGAAAGAAGGCAGGGCAAACGTATGATTGGTTTCGAGACAAGAATACCACCAGCCTCTAATACGATTGGATTCCAATTCTCGGGCCCTCGTCGCGGCAGGGGTGGTTGGTTTTTTCGCTTGGTCTGCCTCATCGCCGCCATTCCTACCGGCGCCATCTGGCTGATTGGCAGTTGGCTTAATCCCAGTGAGGGGCCGCTGGGTATTGAACGCCAGTTGGGCACAGCCCGCTGCGGATTCTACACTAAATATGGATTTCCTTGTCCTACCTGTGGGTGGACAACTGCTGTAAGCCATCTTTATCACGGACAAATTTTTCAGGCTCTTTTTACGCAGCCAGCAGGAGCCCTTTTTGGGCTGCTCATGCTTTTGGGGTTTTCGGTTTCCATAGGCGGGCTTTTAACCGACCGTTGGCTGGGGCCGCGTCCCGAGTGGCTGCTCGCCAATCGATACCGATTGATCGGGTGGTGCGCATTGATACTACTGGTGTCTTGGGTGTATAAGATTTGGGCGGTACACTGTTGGCCGTCAACGATGCAGTGAATTCGTTGCTGTTGACCACAGCGAGTGAGATTCATCTGGTTGTGCGGGCTTGGTGCGGAGATGTTTGATTGGTTGGTACAAAACCGTTTCGTTTGAAGAAAAATCACCGACCACTTCAATAATTTACCGTTACAAATGGCTGATTCAGTCTATATGGAGCGCTCAATGCGTCAAACCGATTGGTGGTGTGGGGTGTACAGGCGTAGCGCCATGGCGCTGCTGGTGGTCCTGCCGCTGGCGCTGACGGGGTGCGGTTTCTTCGGCGGCGTGTATTCCGATCTGGCCGGCCAACCGGTAGCCGCGCAGTACACCGGTATGCATAAAAAAAGCGTTTTGATCCTGGTGTACACCGATACTTCCACAGAATTTATTTACCCGCAGGCTCGGAAGGAAGTTTCATCATTTGTAGCATATGAACTGCGTAAACATCTTCCCAAAAGCAAGTTACTTCCATCGTCCGAAGTCATTGAATATCAAAACAATACACCCGGTTGGGACGCCTTGAGGGTAAAAACCATTGGCAAACATTTTGGTGTGGATCGTGTCCTGTACATTGAAATTATTAAGTATCACGCGCATGCGCCCGGAGGTCGAAATCTGATGCAGGGACACATTGAAGCCCATGTGGCGGTCTACGATACACGGTTACCGGGTGATGGTCGTGTATTTTCCACGTTAATCAACACGCGCTGGCCCAAATCCGGGCCCGAGCCGGTGTTTCACACCAACAGCAGCGCCGTGCTGTACAACACACTCCAACACTTTGCCCGGTCAGTAGTAAGATGTTTTTATCCATGGACGGCACACCCCGAATGAAAAATCAATACCATTTTTGCAGATTCGTAATCGGTTCGGCATTGGCTCTTTTGCTGCTAAGCTGCAATGGATGTCAGTTGGAATATTTACTGGCCGGCAATGGCATCAGCCAAAGCGTTTACCATATCAAGAAAAAAGATCGCGTGCTGGTGCTGGTGGATTCCTCCGCTGTAAGCCCGCTAAGCATTCATTCCATGTCGCAACTGATAGCGGCAACCAATCAAGACCTTTATCGCGCAGGTGTCACCAAGCAACTCGTGCCGGCCTACCGCCTCATAGCTCTGATGAAAAGCCATCCAATTACTTATCGAGAAATGGGAATTGCCGACATTGCCAAAGCGCTGAACGCCAACATCGTCCTTTATATTTATATTGAGCGATTGCGTAATCGCCTTCTGAGTGCCAAACAAATCACTGAGGGCGACGCACAAGCCTACGTCAAATTGGTAAGTGAATCGGGCGAACGTCTCTGGCCTAAGACTGCTGCGCCCGGCGAATTGGTAACTGCTAAAGTGCCACCCAACTTGGCGATGACTCAAACGCACACTGCGGTGGAAGATTCTCTTCTCGCCCAGATCGCCAATACTACAGCGGGCTTTCTGCACACGCATGGCAAGAGTTACACGCCTTCGCACGGTTCGCAGATGGTATCACCTCACTGACGATGTGCGGCTTGGAAGCCGCGGTACAGCTTGCTGCACGGCGGCTGCGGTATGCGTGGTGGTCCGTACACCAGCGTCAAGGTGGATTGGTTTCGCCTCGCGGATGGACCTGTGCCCCGTGCAGTTGGCTAATTCGTAGTTGCGAATCTTAAATTACTATGTTTTTGCAACTTTAATTGGATATGATTGTTATTCCGGTAGACGTATTTAGTCTTTTACGGAAATAGTTGGTTAGCCTATGCAAGTACCATCGCAGTGTCCATCACCTTCGTATGCAGCATTGACGGACGCCTACAGCCTTGCCGTCAGCCCGGATCGGTTGGCCGGTGCCTATTTGGCCGTCATTCCTCAACTGATGGCTTTTGTTCGGAAAAATCTCAATCAAGACCCTCAAATTAACTTGCGGCTGGGACAGTTTCGCATGCTGCACACCCTGCATCAAAATCTGGCCCACACCATCTCCGAGGTGGCTGGGGTTTTGGGTGTGTCGCTACCGTCGGCATCGAAGATGATGGATGACTTGGAAAATCTTGGTTGGGTTAGCCGCCACCCGGACGATCAAGACCGACGTCGTGCGATTCTATCCCTTACGGATAATGGGCAGAAAATATATCGGCGTGCAGTTGATTCTGTCCGCGAACAGATCGCGGAGCAATTTGCATCCCTTTCCTCCACCGAACGCGGAGTGCTTTTTTGTGCGGCAGTCAAATTAACCGAAATATTTCAGTCGGTCAGTCCATCGTTGCCCGTCACCGGTGTGGCCTCGACGAATAATCAAGTTAGTCCCATAGTGGAGCCAGCCTGAATGAAATCATTTCTTAAATGGATTGTCATATTATTAATTATCGCCGGCGCGGGCTGGGGCGTAAAAAAATGGCTTACCAAGAGTAAAAACGCCGATGCCACTTTTGTAACCGCCGCCATTCGCAAGGGTAATCTTTCTGCTACCGTCAGCGTCACTGGGACGGTAGAACCGCGCAATGTCGTCGATGTGGGCGCTCAGGTAAGCGGCACTATTGTCAAGTTTGGTACCGATGCTGACGGCCATGAAGTTGATTACGATTCACCCGTCAACAAGGGCACTGTTCTGGCCATTATTGATCCGGCCAATTATGCCGCTCGCGTGGCGTCGGATAAAGCCGCCCTCGCGGAAGCGATGGCCAACGTAGCCGTCGCCCGGGCCAAGGATCTCACCTACGTCGCCGCTTATGAGGATGCTGCCGCCGATTGGAAACGCGCTCAGAAGCTTGGCAACCAGGGACTGGCTTTGCCTGTGACGCAGTACGACTCATACAAATCTGCATACATGCAGGCCAAGGCCAATCTTGCGCTGGGTAAAGCATCCATCACGCAAGCTCAAATGGCGGTGAAAGTTGCCCAAGCCGCACTTAAAAACGATGAAATCACGCTTTCCTATTGCACGATTGTCTCACCGGTCAAAGGGGTGGTTATTGATCGCGATGTGGATATTGGCCAGACCGTCGCATCAAGTTTTAATACCCCAAGTCTCTTTCTGCTGGCGGAAAATCTGAAAAACATTCAGGTGTGGGCGTCTGTGAACGAAGCGAATATTGGTGAAATTCACAAAGGACAACACGTCACTTTTACGGTCGATGCCTTGCCGGGAAAAATATTACATGGCGTTGTTTCACAAGTGCGGCTTAACGCCACTGTGGTGCAAAACGTCGTCACGTATACGGTGGTGATTGACACCAATAATGCTGATGGCAAATTGCTGCCTTACCTCACAGCGCAGGCGGAGATTCTCGTAGCACAGAGAAAGCATATATGGATGGTCCCCAATGCCGCGCTGC
This sequence comes from Phycisphaera mikurensis, assembly GCA_022730455.1. Taxonomy (GTDB): domain Bacteria; phylum Planctomycetota; class Phycisphaerae; order WQYP01; family WQYP01; genus JAJZGD01. The sequence goes on from DZDI01000112.1 coordinate 4,430, forward strand.
GCTGGGTACCGCTCTCGTCGCAAATAACCCCGGGCGCTGCCGCTAACCGCTCTCCTGTCACATCCGCCGGCAGCACCTCATCACTTCTGACCCAGGTGCCCACCGGCACGTTGTGGATCGCCGACGGCAAATATGTACGCCCCATGGTCGTCCGGACGGGGTTATCAAATAATTATTATACGCAAGTCATCTCCAAAAATATCCGCCAGGGGATGAACGTTGTCGTGGGCGACGTCCAAAGCCGGAGATCCCGTGCTTCACATGCGGTGATTCCCTTTATCCCGCAGCCGTTCAAACATAAAAAGCCGAAGTGATGAAGGGTCGATGACGGGTAACGGTGGTGAATAACATCATGGCAGATGTAATTGAAGTTCGAGATATCATCAAGACTTATCAACTTGGCGGCAGTCCCGTTCAGGTACTTAAAGGCGTTTCCCTGACTATTGCGGCGGGTGAAATGGTGGCTCTGATGGGGGCTTCAGGTTCCGGTAAGACCACGCTTATGAACATCCTTGGCTGTCTGGACCGGCCAACTTCCGGCTGCTATAAACTCGATGGACGTGAAATTTCCAGCATGAGCGTCACCCAGAGGGCCCAGGTTCGGAATGAAAAGATCGGCTTCGTGTTTCAAAATTTCAATCTGCTGCCGCGGACGACCGCCCTCGAAAATGTACTCTTACCGTTGGCCTACGCCAATGGTGCACCGTCGGGTGCCAAGCTCCGTAAACGCGGCGTGGAGATGCTTGAAAAAGTCGGCCTAGGCGACCGTCTGGATCACCATCCATCGCAACTTTCCGGCGGGCAGCAGCAACGGGTTGCCATTGCACGAGCACTGATTAATAACCCGCGCCTTCTGCTGGCCGATGAACCCACCGGCAACCTCGATTCGCGCACCAGTGAGGATGTGCTGCGGATGTTTCAGGAACTTAATCACGAACAGCATCTCACCATTTTACTCGTCACCCATGCGTCGGAAGTGGCGCAGCATGCATCGCGCGTTATTCGTATCAGAGATGGACTAATTGAATCAGGCGCGTCGACATCGGCACCGGCCGCTCCGCCGACGGTTTCTGCAGGAGGTTCCTGACATGCCTACCGTTACCTCAACTGCGGTCACCTCCATCAAGGCACTGCGCCGCAATCCGCTGCGATCCGCATTGACTACCTTGGGAATCATCATCGGTATTGCATCGGTGATCGCAATGGTACAACTTGGTGAAGGTTCCTCGGCTGCCATCAAAGAGACCATTAAGAACATGGGGGCCAATACGCTGATAGTTTTTCCCGGTGCCGCCTCCAGTGGGGGGGTCAGCTTTGGGGGCGGCAGCGCAGTGACGCTGACTCCCGCCGACGCAGCAGCTATTATACGTGATTGCCCGTCAGTGAGCGCAGCAGCGCCGATCGTGAATGCCCGCATGCAAATTGTGCACGGCAGTCAAAACTGGGTACCGCAGTATTTGGTAGGCAGCACTCCCGCCTATTTCACGGTGCGCGATTGGAAACTTAAAAGTGGCCGCTTTTTTAATAATGATGATGTTCGCAATGCCAATGAGGTCTGCGTGCTTGGTCAGACAGATGTGAACGCACTGTTTCCGTCCGGCCATCCTCTGGGCAAAACTATTCTGGTCCAACAGGTGCCACTCCGCGTGATCGGTGTGCTGCGCCGCAAAGGTGCCAACATGTTCGGTATGGATCAGGACGATATTGTCGTGCTGCCATGGACAACCCTTAAGTATCGCATCTCCGGCAGCACGCTGATGAATCATAATGAAAATGCTGCAACATCATCCACCACTACGTTTTCGCCTGCACAACTTTACCCCCAGCAATCGCAAAATTTGTATCCGGCCGTTTCCAGCGTACAGGCGGCCGACACACCCAATCCCGTCACATTTCCCAATGTCAATAATATCCAGGTCTCCACCCCCAGTTCAGCCGCACTGCCTCAGGCCATGGCTGAAATAAATGCCCTGCTTCGCCAGCGTCATCATCTCCTGCCTGGCCAGCCAAACGATTTCAATATTCGAGGCCTAGCCGAAATATCTCGCGCACTGGGTAAAACCTCTGCACTGATGACGGACCTGCTTACCGGTGTGGCACTGATATCTTTGGTGGTCGGCGGCGTGGGAATCATGAATATCATGCTGGTTTCCGTTACAGAGCGCACACGTGAAATTGGATTGAGAATGGCGCTGGGGGCCAAACCCGCGGATATCATGGGACAATTCATCATCGAGGCGATTGTCCTTTGCCTCTTTGGTGGGGCGTTGGGCATTTTGTGCGGTCAGTTGCTTTCCATTGTGGTGCAGTCGATGTTTCATTGGCCCGTTCAGGTATCGGTACCCGCGGTCGTCGGGTCCTTTTTGGTATCAGCGTTTGTGGGCGTTACTTTCGGATATTACCCGGCTTGGAAGGCGTCGCGTCTGGACCCCATTGAGGCATTACGTTATGAATAAACCTCGTCATTATAACCATTTATTCCGGTCGGTCATGCATGCCGCTTTGGGCTTTATGGCTGTCGGCAGTATGCTTATTGTGGCCGGATGCGAGGTCGGCCCCAATTTTCACCGCCCGGCCATGCGCCTGCCCCATACCTTCAGCCCATCGGCCATGCAGCCGAACAAAATGCCATCCGGCTACGCCGGTCCGGCCACCAAAGCTGTCAAGCCGCACGGCATGGTGTCTCTGGTGATTGCCGCTAAACCTGTGCATCTGGCCGATTGGTGGCGTACATTCCATGACCCCATTCTTAATAAACTTATATTGCTGGCGGCCCGCCGCAACCTGACACTGGCCCAGGCACGCCAGGCGATTATCCAGGCCCGCGAGGTTGTCACATCCAGCGCCGCCAACCTTGGCCCTTTTGTCAGCGCTGTCGGTTCGTACAGTCATAGCCGGGGCAGTAAAAATATGGTCGCCGGCCACACCTCCACCGGCCCATCGGAAGCAGATAGTTACAACGCCGGGCTGGATGGCACATGGGAACTGGACTTTTTCGGGCAGGTGCGGCGGGGGGTTCAGGCGGCCCAAGCCAGTCTACGTGCCGCGATTGATAATCGCCGCGTCATACTTATTACGCTTCTCTCCGAGGTAGCCAGCGACTATATCAATCTCCGCGGTGTGCAGGCCCAGATCGCCATTACGCAAAGTAATTTGCATACGCAGGTAAAGACCGTTCAACTTTTACGCCAGCAGGTCGGCGGCGGCATATCCACGGAATTGAGCGTAGCCCAGGCTCAGGCCCAGACTGCGACTACGGCCAGTCAATTGCCGTTGCTTGACGCTCAGGCCAGGCAGCTCACCTATGCCCTCGCTGTTTTGCTTTCCCAGCCGCCGGGTAGTTTAGACAAGCTGCTTGACACACCCAAGCCCATTCCGCCCGTTCCGCCAACCGTGCCCATCGGCTTGCCGAGCCAATTGCTGCTGCGCCGCCCAGATGTGCGTGTGGCCATCGATCAATACGCCGTCGCGCTGGCCAACGTCGGCGTGGCCGAAGGCAACCTGTTTCCCAAATTCACCATCAGCGCCAATCTGGGATATTCCGCCGCCTCGGCAGAGCAATGGTTTAATACCGCCAGTCTGGCCTACGGCATCGGGCCGAGTGTATCGTGGTCCATATTAAATTGGGGCCAGGTGAAATCACAGATCGGCCAGCAGAAGGCCGTCGCCCTTCAGGCACTTTACAATTACCGCCAGACGGTACTCCAGGCGCTGGATGATGTCGATTCGGCCCTCGCCGCATACACCCGCGAGCAGGCTCATTATCGTGCACTGGCCGTTGCCGTTGTTCAGGACAAGCGGGCGGTAGCCCTTTCGGATGTACTCTACCGCAATGGGCTTACCGATTTTTTGAATGTCTTAACGGCCCAGCAATCGCTTTACATCTCACAGGACGCCTTGATTCAAAGTCAGCAGGCCGTATCCGCCGATTTGGTGACGCTGTATCAGGCCTTGGGCGGCGGCTGGCAGGCTCATCGGCCGCAGGCCAGTGCAATGCCGCACCTTTCGCCCCCGAGGTGACACGCGAAATCAAGGCGTTTTGCACCGCGGAGAGCGCTAAGAACCGCGAAGTATTATTGAGAAATTTAAGATG
>DZDI01000113.1 GCA_022730455.1 Phycisphaera mikurensis
TGACGACCAGCACTCCACCGGCGTATCCACCAATTCCAGCCGCATTACATATTCGATCAATTCGCAGCAGCGCCAGAAAAGCGCAACTGGTCAGGCCACCGGCCAGCAGTGCGCCCACTACGCCCGGCGCTTCGCCATACACATCGGGCTTCCACGTGTGCATGGGTGCCAAGCCCATTTTAGTTCCGTACCCCACCAGCAACAGTACAAATGCCAACTTCAGCCAGACAATATTAAATCCCGCCGCGTGCCGCACCAGATGTGAAAACAGCAACGAAGGATGGGAATTATGACTTAGCGAGGCATAGGCGAGAAAAAAAGATCCCAAAAGCGCCAGCGCGATTCCAACCGAGCTGATCAGCAGATATTTCCATGTGGCCTCAATGGACAACTTCGTGCGATTGAAATAAATCATTGGTGCGATGCTTAACGCCGTGGCTTCCATGGCTATCCACATGAGGCCAAGTTGGAGACTGCATGTGATTAACGTAGCCCCAGCCAAAAATGCCAACAGACATGAAATCAGGATGCGATTAGACCGTTCTGTCCGGTAGCGCAAATACCCAACGGTATATATGGAGCAGAGCAAAAACAGCGTGCTGATCAGCAGCAGGGTAAGCTTTCCCGGCGGGTCCAGTCCGACCCAGCCACCCAAGATGGGAGCAGGCCCGGTCGCGAGAATCGTGACCGTCAGGATGAGGTGCATGGCACCGGCAATCAGCGCCACCCATGGGCGCAGAGTGTTGGATGTGACCAATAGCGCGATCACTGCGGCCAGAACAGGAATGAGAATGATGGCAACAAATAGCATGGCGTTTTACTCCTTCAAGGCGGTCAAACGCCGCGTGTCCAGCGATGAGAAGGTCTCATTGATGTGGTGAATAATGATGCTGACCACAAATATGCCTACAAATAAATCCAGCAGTATTCCCAGTTCCACCAGAAATGGCACCGCAGCCACCAGCAACAGGCCGAAGATATAAATGCCGTTCTCTAAAATCAGATAGCCGATGACTTGCGTGATGGCCTTATACCGTGTGGTCAGCAACAGAAAGCCTGTCAATATGGTGGAAAATGACGCCGGAATGATCAGCGTTGAAGGTGGTGATACGGTCATCGGTAAGTTGGTCGCAAAGACGATGGCGGCGGCGGTTCCAGTTGCCCCCAACAGCATGGATGGCAGAAACCCTATCAGCGGCTCGACCTCCCGCTTAATCTTGGCATCACGCAATGCCTTAAGCAACATCCGCGGAATAACCACACCTTTAATCAGCACGGTCAGTAAGGCAATACAGATCACCAGCCCATCGCATTGAGGTTCAATAACCATCAGCAGGCCGCTGAGAATAATGCCCTGCGCTGCAGCGGCAAAAATCAAGGATCGCATCCGACTGACGCCCAGCATGAAAAGATTAAGCAGCAGCACCAATCCCAGCGGGCTGTTCACCAGCCCGTGCATCGCTCCAGGCGCCGCGTGAATTCCAGCGGGAATCGACCCCAATGAACACCGAAACAGCCCGGTCATAAATTACCTCACCATCAAAACAAAACCGAAGCCGCATAGCAGGCTGGCCGCTGCCAGCAAAGTCGGGATGTGCCGCATCTGCAAGCGAGCCATCATTGATTCCACCGCACCGACTACCCCGGACATGCCAATGATTTCAATAATAAACACCGGCCAATCCACGACGGGAAGGCCAGCATGAAACGGGGCGACAAGATGCAGAACCACGGTTTCAAAAATTAATAGTTTCATCGCCGACGCATATTGAATGATTCCCAGCAGTGGCCCACTATGATCCAATACCATGACTTCATGAATCATCGTTAATTCGAGGTGCGTATTGGGGTCATCCACAGGAATTCGGCTATTTTCCGCCAGCAGCACAATGAACAAACCTGCTGCCGCAAGAAGAACCGGAGCTTCCAGCGGATGCGAAAGCGGAGCGAGGAGCATGGGCGTAAGGCTGAACGTATCGGAAAGTCGCACCAATACCAGCAACCCCAACAGTACCGCGGCCTCGGAGACGCAGGCAAAAGTCACCTCACGTGCTGCCCCCATACCTTCAAAGGATGATCCCGTATCCAGCGCCGCGGAAGTGGTAAAAAAACGGGCTAATCCAAACAGGTAAACAAACAAAATCAGATCGCCACTGAAATGAATTGGCGAGGAAAAGGCCCCAAATGGAATCAGCATCCCGGCCAGAAAGGTAGCAGCGAGCGTCACAACCGGTGCCGCCTGAAATATCCAGGTTGTCGTGGTACTTATGACCATTCCCTTGCGCAGCAATTTGTAAATATCAAAATAGGGCTGCAGCAGCGGCGGCCCTTTGCGGCCGGCAAACGCCGCCTTGGTTTTATTGATCACGCCCGGCAGCAGCGGTGGCATAAACACCAGCAGACCAATCTGGATCAATATGTTTGTAATATGATTATTCATGTTCATATCCAAAATTCATTGATTTCACAACAACCCTTAGACCTGAAATCGCAATGCAAGTAACAACAACAGCAGAATCGCCAGCATATATGCCACGTAAATGTTTACGGGTTTATTCTGAAGTGGCCTGAACCACAGGAACAGCCGCCGCAGTAGGGCAAATCCAGGAATCAATCCTTTGTCCAAGAGCGTGTCGGATGCATCGTGCGTTAATGTGGTTGGCTGCAGAAATAAGCCGCGCTGCGGCAGTACGAACGGTCTTCCCGGCATCATCCAGTTAAACAACTGAGCCAGCATGCGGGAGAATGACGCTCCTGAATACTGCATCTTGGATGTCGGCTTGGCGTAACCGCAACTCCAAGTAGGTCGTGGAGCGACGGTCTTGCGCCTGCGTATAAGCCAAAAAGCAATCACCATCAAGATGCCAGCGACCAAAAGTGCAGCATCCAATATTGCCATGTCGTGCATTGGCGCGGGCATCTTTGCGCTCCCTCTGACCGAAAGCATCGCCTGATTCCAGCTTTGAACCGCCCGCACCAGCATCCCGGTTATCGTGGTTGGCACCAATGCTGCGACCATACATCCCAACGCCAAAATCGCCATGGGTACCAGTGAGCTAAACCCCGGATCGTGCGCCTGGTCGAGGTCGCTGGAACGCTGGTTTCCCAGAAAAACCGTGCCGACCACTTTCACAAAACTCGCCACCGCCAGCGCTCCGGTCACAGCCAATGCCGGAACCCCAAATGACAGCCAGACGACGGCATCCATGTGCCCCATCGAAACGGTATGCAGCATCGCCAGATAAAGCAGCCACTCTCCAACAAATCCATTGAGACCCGGTAGTCCGCAAATTGCCATGGCACCAATGAGGAAAAGTAACAAGGTGACAGGCATCTTTCGCGCCAGACCGCCCAGCTGATCTATCCGCCGTGTGTGGATCGCATGGAGGATGCTTCCCGCGCCCATAAACAGCAGCGGCTTGAATAAGCTGTGGTTGAGCATGTGAAACAGGGCACCACCCAAGCCCAGCAGAATCAGATCCGGACGATGAATGGATTTGCCAATCAGGGCAAGGGCCAGACCGATGATGACAATGCCCATATTTTCGATGCTGCTGTACGCAAGGAGCCGCTTATAGTCATTTTGGCAAAAGGCAAAAATCATTCCCACCACCGCCGAACCGACACCCATGATGAAGAGCGTTGCGCCCCACCAGATCGGCGGCGCGGGGAAAATACCGCCAATGCGAACCAATCCATATATGCCGATATTCAGCATCACGCCGGAGAACAATGCGGAAACATGGCTGGGTGCGTTGGCATGGGCCCCGGGCAGCCACACGTGCAGCGGCATGATCCCGGCCTTGAGTCCAAAACCTACTAAACCCAACAGAAATATCGCAGTGGCCACTCCGGACGCCGCGGGCATCTTGGCCGTGAACCACAAATTAAATGTCCCATCTATCCACCGCAAGAGAACAAACATTGCAATCAGGCAGATCATCCCTAGATGTGCGACGATCAGGTAAATCCATCCTGCAGCGCGGACATCCTCCCGCTGATCTTCCGTGGTAATGAGAAAAAATGCCGCCGTAGCCATGATTTCCCATGCCATTAAAAACAGTACGCCATTGCGTGCCATTGTGGTAAGCATCATGCCAGCGCTCATCAATCCCCAGAAGAATCGCAGCTTGCGTCCGTTACCCGGATGTTGCGCCTGCTTCCAATACCCCAGCCCGTAAACAGCTCCCAAGGCGGAAACCACCAGAATCGGAAGCAGAAACATTCCCGTGATTACATCCACACCCACCGCGAAGCGGCCCCATGGAAGCGCCCAACCCCAGGTCATCAGATCACTTTGGCATCCATTTCCTGCAAACGTCAGCAATGCCGCCATGCCCGCCGCCGACGCGAGGAGATTTAGTGCCAGGGCGATCCATTGTCCCGCCATGCGTCGCCGACTCAGCAGCAATCCGGGCAGACCGGATAGGGTCATGCATGCGGTCGAAGCCAGAAGAAGGTATATGGTAATGTTCATCTTTAGGTTACATCCACGTTCGTACGTCGCCTTGATTTATCGCCCCATGACCCAGTTGACCAAGGACCAAAGTGGAACCAGCGAGCACATAAGGGCAATTAGAATCAGCAAAAAGTAAAGCAGATATTGCTGGATGTTGCCCTTGTGGGTCATACGCACAGGCACCATCCATTCTTTGAACTTGCGCCAGCACCGGAAGGCAATATGATCCGTGATAAAATCTGGAACGTGTGATTCCACTTCCGTCGGTGGTGGAAATACCGCTCCGCCCACCGCGCCATGGCGTAATGGTCGCAACACCAAGGCGAGCAAGGTTACGAGCATCTGTGCAAATGACACCGCGGTGTATTGCATGCGGCTGGTCGGGCGGACATAGCCGCAGGCCCATGTCGCCCGTCGTGGCGATCGGATCGCACGCCGTCGCAGACGCACCGCCGCAAACGCCACCAGCAGGACAGCGGCAAAACATACATTTACCGCCGTTAAAATTCCCCATGGAATCACCCCGTGCAGACGCTGCGCGCCAGTCGAATGGCCTATCCATACCGATGCGGCATTTCCAAGCGGCAAAACCGCCAGCATCGGTGCGACGCCAATGACTGCACACCATAGAGCGAGGATTAACATCGGAATCTTCATGCTCCACGGACATTCACGCGCGTGCTGAGTCAACGCGGTTCGCGATGTTCCCAGGAATACCGCCCCAAAGACTTTCACAAAACACGCTACCGCCAGCGCCCCGACCACAGCCAGTACCACGGCACCCAACGCAATGGATGACCAGCCGCGAGCATTCTGCGTCACAGGCGTCAGCAGCCCCACATACACCAATAATTCGCTGATAAATCCATTCAACGGCGGCAAGCCGCAGATCGCGACGGATCCCATCATGAACAGTCCCGCGCTCCAGGGCATTCGGCCCGCCAAGCCGCCGAGTGAATCAATATCCCGCGTGCCGGTACTGTGAACGACCGATCCGGCCGAAAGAAACAGCAGTGATTTAAACAAGCCGTGATTCCACACGTGCAGAAGGCAGCCAGCAATGCCAAGCACCACCCACACTGGCCTGTGTGCTGCAACGCCAATAAGGGCCAACCCCAGCCCCATGAATATGATGCCTATATTTTCAATACTGTGATACGCCAGGAGCCGCTTGATGTCATGCTGCCCCAGCGCAAAAGCCACCCCCAGAAATGCACTCAAGCCGCCAAGCAGCAAAATAATGACACCCCATACCGCGGGCGGATCAGGCATAAGCGTCAGCACGCGCAAAAGACCGTAGATACCTACCTTCAGCAGCACGCCCGAGAGTAATGCCGAAATGTGGCTGGGAGCGTTGGCATGGGCACCAGGCAGCCAAAAATGCAGCGGCATAATCCCGGCCTTGAGCCCAAACCCCAACAGAGCCAAAAGAAAAATGGCTGTCTTCAAACCTGCACAGGTCCTAGCTGGGATCGGTGAAAGCAGAAATGTCCCCGATGCCTCGTGCAGCAATGCGAACATCGCAAACAAAGCCAGCGTGCCAATGTGGGTGGCCACAAAATAAACCCAAGCCGCCTGCCGACATTCAGGCTTATGGTCTTCGGTGGCAATGAGAAAATAACTCGTCAGGGCCATGATTTCCCACGCCAGGAGAAATGCGAACGCATCGTTCGCCAGCGTGACCACCACCATGGCCGTCAACATCACGCCATAAAGTAATCGTAATTTTCGGCCCGTCGTGGGATGCTCCCGTTGTCGCCAGTAACCGTGCCCGTATACCGAACCCACGGCTGCCATCAGAAAAATCAGCACCGCAAAAAACGCCGATAGGCCGTCCATTCGTAGGTGCAAGGGCCATCCGGGCCAGATTCCGGGAAGCGAAGTTATGCAAACGCGCCCTGTTGCCAATACCGCAAAACTGCTGGCCAAGCCGATTAAGGAACCTGAAAGCACCAGAGCTGTAGCCGTAATTTGTCCCCACGCAGCACGGCGGGAAGCAAATAACCCCGGCAGCCCGCTAATTAAAATCAGCGTGCAGGCCGCAAGTGTCAGAGGCATTTCCATACCGACTCCAGTTTCCGACAGTGCGCCTCATGGCCTTATGTCCGGACGATCACCATATCAACAAACGCGAATGGCAAAACGCTGGCTAGCGGCGCAAGTATTAATTCGCCGCGCTTGGCGCGTGCCGACTCGCCGCTATTGTTTCCGCGCCATCCGTTGTCACATTCGGCGGTGTTATCGCCGCTTCCGCCGCGGCTAAGGCATTCATAATTTCATCACGTGAAGCCTGCCGGAGCACAGCCGCTCGGAATACCGGATGGCGCAGAACGTAGCCCAGTCTTGAAAGCAGGTGCAAATGAGCACGTACGGTCGGGCTGACCAGAGTAAAAAGGGTTGTCACTGGCTGACGGTCCAAGGCTCCAAATTCAACGGGACATTCAAGGAAGCACAGCGCTACAAGAGGTCTGGATAAATGCAGTACAATCGGATTTCGCACATGTGGTATAGCAATACCGTCGCCAATCCCAGTAGAACCTAACGCTTCGCGTGCCAGCAGCACTTGATACAGAAATTCACGGTCTACTTCCTCGGGCAACTTGATCGCGTCCACTACTGCGTGCAATACGGCTGCTTTGTCGCGCCCCTCTATTCGGTAATGCACGCCTCCGGCCCGCAGCGCATCCGTCAGGGCAGGGGGCGGAGAATCTCCACCGACGGGTTCCTCGAAAATCTCGGGGGACACTTGAATACGTCGGGAAGTGGCCCATTCCAAGAGTTCGGCTCGATTAAAACGATATTGGTCATTTACCCTGTAGGCGGGAATAGACCCATCCTTAATCCAGCGGTAAATACTCTTTTCAGAAACGTCGAGTAGGCGCGCGGTATCTTTTACGGTCAATTTCACAAACTGATCTCCTATGACACTATATGAGAAATTATTCCATAAATGTCCATAGTTGTCTAATAAACCGGAATCGCCATCGGTTAATATTGATTATAAGTCAATATATAATATGCAGTTAAAACCATATGTGAGGCGGTGGTGCGAGCTGTTTAATAAACCCTTTATCCACGCGATAGCCAAGATTTGGGCAATGGGCCAAAACTACCTTGGGGGCACATGCCGAAATTCAGTCCTGCCATAACGTTGTGAATATAAAACCCTCAGGCGGTTAAATTCCCACACCGTCATCGTAAATAGTTCAGCGCTGGCGGCGGGACATCGAGTTGTGCTGAAGGCTCGGCGGATGAAGCGGATGTTTGCAGCCGCAAGTGCGGCAATAGCCAAGTGTTATTACGCTGTTGGCAAAACCATTTCGTGATAAGTGGTGCGGAAACCCAGCCGAGAAAATAGTTCCCTGGCCGGTGCATTAGGTTCAGCCGCGAACAGGCGCAGTTGGTTGATGCCAGCGTCCAACGCCCATTGTCGCACAAATAGCACCAATTTCGTTGCGACACCCAGACGGCGAGAATCCGTTGCCACCGCTACATCGTGTATAAAGGCATAGCGGTCGCAGGTATATATGGGTATCTCCTGTATGATGCCTGCCGCAACGCCACCCACTACCCGAGTTTCATCCAACGCTACGGCAAACAACCAGTCGGATTTACCAAGATTTCCTGCAACCCATCCATTATATCGATTGCTGATATCTGGACGGAGCTGCCAGCGTAGCGGCCAGTAGGCCTCATGTTGGCGCTCTACCAGCAGGAACAAATCCACCAGTGGGGCTACATGATGAGCTTGGGCTTTCTGAATCCGTACATCCATGCTTGAATTTTATCCCTTTCACTGGCGCAAGGCGAAATGAGCAACCTGGGAGTCTGTCCAAGTAATAGCAGGGCTGCAATGTGCCGGAAACGCTCCGGATACAAGGCGTCGGGCCGACGGCGACTCTGGTGAAGATGAGTCCGAGAACGCCGCAGGTGGGGCGTTTGCGGCCAACCCTGCGGGGCGGGGGCTAAGGGGCCGTGGTCTTTGTCGCTCGTCGTCATTGTATGTTCCCATACACAATCCTCCTCGCTTCGCGCCCACAACCCCTTGGCCCAC
>DZDI01000279.1 GCA_022730455.1 Phycisphaera mikurensis
ACTCATTAAAACAAGCGGCGCCAGCGACACCACATTTGACCCGAATTCCAATGGAACGGTTCGCAGCATCGTGGTTCAACCGAACGGGGATATTCTGGCCGGCGGTGACTTTAGCTACATCGGCAACCAGGCCAGAAATAGGATCGCGCGACTTTACAAGGACAGCGCCAAGGCCGACGAATTTAACCCCAATGCCAACGGTTCCGTTAATGCCCTTGCCCTTCAGACCGATGGCAATATTCTGGCAATCGGAAAATTTACAAGAATTGGCGATAACGGCGGCGCGGATAGAAACCACATCGCCCGCTTGACTCCGTTGCTGGGCGTTGCCGATTCCTTCAACCCTGCTATTGATCTCGCCTCCACCGTTGCTGCCATCGCCGTACAGGCCGATGGCAAGATCGTTGTTGGTGGTGATTTTACCACAGTTGATTCGCAGGTACGAAACCGGATGGTGCGTTTCAGCGCTGACAGCGCCGCTCTTCAGGATCTCCGCCTTTCTGTGGATGGACAAAGCATCACCTGGAACCGAAGTCAATCTTCACCTGAGCTGCACGATGTTGTTTTTTACGAGTCGGCCAACAACACCGTGTGGACAAAAATAGCTGCGGCCACCACCCGCACGACGGAGGGCTGGCAACTGACGGTGCCCGCAGGCGCAATGTTTCAACGGCAGAATCGCTATATTGCCGCCTCGGCCAAGACCTCTGGCGGATTTTATAATGGCTCGACGAGTTCCATCCAGACCGTGAATCAATATTTCCTTGATTACTATACCCTGACCGTCACTCCTGATTCCACGACCGGATGGGTTGAGAGCAATCTGGTCGGCATTGAGTGTGGCTTTTGGGGCAACGATTGTTCAGAAACATACCAGGCAGACACCGCCCTAAAACTCACCGCCACACCTATTGAGTATGGCTATGTCTATAACGACGGCCAGACCGACAACATCTTCACCCGTTGGGGCGGCACCGGCAACGACTGTGGCACCGGAACCACCAATCCGGCGCCGGTCTTGATGAATACGAACAAAACCTGCACCGCCAACTTTGCCAAGGCCTATACCTCACTCCTGCTCAAAACTGGAGCGGGAACAGGAACCGTAGATTGGGGGCCAGACGACCATATTGATGGGCTGGCTCCAGAAGGCAAAGTCTATGAGAGTGGCAAGACCGCCAAGGTCACCGCTGTTGCCGATGCAGGCTCTATCTTTACCGGATGGAGTGGCAACTGCACCGGCACCGCCAGCCCCTTTGACCTGATCATGAATGGTGATAAATCCTGCACCGCCACCTTCAAGATTGCCCGCACCCTCACCCTCACCCCCACCGGCGCGGGCAGCGGCACGGTTGGTGGCGCCGGTATTTACGCGGATGGCGCCAACGCCTCTGCCTCCGCGACCGCCAATCCGGGATCAAAGTTTACCGGCTGGGGTGGTGATTGCAGCGGTGCAACCAGTCCCCTGACCGTGCTGATGGATCGTGACAAATCGTGCACCGCCAACTTTGAACCCGCCTGGACCATGACCGTCAATAAAAGCGGAACCGGGGACGGCACCGTGGGTGGGGCCGGAGTCTATGTGAACGGCACAACAGCTTCAGTCTCCGCCACCGCAAACTCCACTTCTCTCTTTACCGGCTGGAGCGGCGACTGTTCGGGAACCACCAGTCCAGTAACCGTGCTGATGGATAGCGATAAATCATGCACCGCCAATTTTGAACTGAAACGAACCCTTACACTATTGAAAAATGGCACCGGAACAGGCACTGTCACCGGCGCTGGTACCTATGCCAACGGGACTTATGCGCATCCAACTGCAACAGCCGCAGCCACAGCTATTATTACTGGCTGG
>DZDI01000280.1 GCA_022730455.1 Phycisphaera mikurensis
ATAACGTGGTGCCGCAGAATTAAGTATTCTTTTGAACGCCCTGATACATGCGTCTCGGCGCAGCCGGAACTGGGGCATCATGTCTGGTGCCGCTGAGCTGTGGGCCTCGGCTGCAGGTGCGCCTTGGAAAGCAGGGGCGGTGGTGCTTATTATGACGCGTTAAAGAACGCTGTTTATTGAAAGGTTTTTATGACGGCTCACAGGTTTGCCATAGTGACCACATTGTTATGTGTCGTGTTTTTAACGCATGCTTCATTGGCCATCGGTGCGCGCGACCCGCTGGACGCCTTGGCTCCCAAATCGCTGGTCAGCACGGGGAACCTGGCGCGGCTGGACCGGGTATTTGAAAGAGCTGAGGCGGGCCGCCACATTACCGTTGGCGTTATTGGCGGGTCCATCACAGAAGGTTGCGCGGCTACAGAGCCCAAATATCGCTATGCCAATCTGGTTGCCCGGTGGTTTGCCAAGACCTTTCCTAAGGCGAAGGTGTCACTGGTCAACGCCGGCGTTGGCGCGACGGGCACGCATTATGGCTGCCTTCGCGCACATCGCGATCTGCTGTCCCACCACCCGAATTTTGTGATTGTCGAATTTGCCGTGAATGACGGCCCGGGAAAAAGCTACTCTGAAACCTATGAAGGGGTCATTCGGCAGATTCTTTCCGCCCCCAACCATCCGGCGGTCATGGAACTGTTCCTGATATTTGGTCACAATGGAGCCAGCGAAGAAATCCCGGAAGAGAAAATCGGTTACCACTATGGCCTGCCGATGATCAGCTATTACAACGCGGTTTGGCCGCTATTGCGGGCGAAAAAATTAGCATGGAGCGCTGTTCAATCGCTGGCGTTTCCAGGGGATTTTCATCCCAATAATCGGGGCCATGCGCTGATTGCTTACTGTGTGACACACTTCCTGCATCAATGCCTGAACAAACTGACGATGAACACGCGTGGAGAGCTCGGTTCCCACAACCGCCGTTTGCCACCCATTCCACCGTTACCCAAACCTCTCTACACCAATATCTTTGCCCATACCCGACTTTGGGAAGCCGGTAAACTTAAGCCAACCTCAAATCATGGCTGGAAGCTGCACAAGCTTGCGAACATTCCGAGCGTCAAACATCCAGGGTATTGGAGCAGTGATAAGCCCGGCAGTGTCATCACCTTCAGCGTTCGCGGGCGCGCCGTATTGTTATCATATTACCGACACGATGGCGGGTACGGCAAAGTAAGCGTACAGGTTGATCACAACCCACCACGGATATTAGACGCCTGGTTTGCGGCGACGTGGGGTGGATACCGTAAGACGTCGCTGGTCGCCAATCATCTGCCGCCGGGCACGCATACGGTGCGTGTGACTCTGCTCAAAGCGCAGGGATCAGGCAGCACTGGCCATCGTTTTCTATTGATGGCATTGGGGGCAGCGGGGGTGGGGAGCCGGCCCCAATAACAGCAGGGCTGCGATGTGCCGGAAACGCACTGCGCCAATTCACCCGCCCACCTCATTTTAGCCGCGGGCCTTGTGCCCGCGCGTTGATGCATGGTGCGTCGAGATGCGGAAAACTGCGACAACGCAGCGCTCCGGGGCAAACCCGGCGGGGAGGCCGGGACATTTATACCATAAGCCGGCCACCCTGGTGGCCGCTCTCTGCCGCTCCAAGCCCGGCGGCTAAACAGCGTCGCGGCGTGAACGGGTTTGGATCACCCTTTGGCGATCGCATACCCCGTTTTAGCCGCGGGCCTTGTGCCCGCGCGTTTGTTGGCCTGCGGCTTGGATTCAGTGGTAAGGTTAAAACGTTTACTTTACCATGTTTTATGGTAATATAAATGCAATTGCAGCATTGAG
>DZDI01000281.1 GCA_022730455.1 Phycisphaera mikurensis
TATTAAATTGCACCGCACTGTGCGTTCTGGCGTTGTTGAGCATGGTTTGAATGATGCCGTTGGCCAGCACCACTTCCGCGATTCTGCCCGGGCCATAGAACTGCCAAGTTGCTATCACAGCACCGGTGGCCGCTTCAATAATCTGCCTCCTGCGGTACAGAACATCATAATTGCTGTTGACCGCGCGAGCACTGGGATAGGTGAACTGTGTGCTTGGGGTGGACGTAAACGCGGTATTGGTCACATACCGGCTGCCTGTGCCCAGCGTGGTGGGTGATTCCTCAATGCTTCTGCCCAGCGAATCGTACACAAATATCACCTGCACGGTTCCCGCGGTGCTGATGTCCTGATTCTGCGTCGACCGGTTCAATCCGTCATACTGGAACGTCTGCTGAGTGGTGCCCACAACGCCGCTGGCCGGTGTGATGGCCACATTGGTCTTTCTTCCCAGGCAGTCCCAGGTGTTGTTGAACACCGATCCGTTCTCATCGGTGTAGGTGACAACATCCGAGGCGGCGTCGTAGGCATTGGTCTTGGTGTATCCGTCCGCATAAGTCATGCTGATTTGCCGGTCCAGGGTGTCAAAGGTGTAATCCGTGGTGGCCCCGCGGGCATCAATGAGCTGGAACATGCGTGAATTGCCGTCGTAGAGCATTTGCGTTCTCACCAGACTTCGGCCGGCGGACAGGAATGTGCTGTTTGCCGCCTGCGGGCCTTGCGTGCCAAGGCCATTTTCCCGCAGAAGCTGCTGCGATTCAAGCCGCCGCGAAGCGCCATCAAAGATTTGCAGCGTGGAATTGCCGTTGGCGTCAATGGCCACCGTATTATTCCCCCGGCTGGGATCGGTGCTTATGTAAGGAGCGACCGATATGACCGCCAGCAAATCCGATCAAAAATATAATCATGGCTAATCCCCACCAAAAAAGAATACCCCCGATGTTTAATGGAACACCTCCTTCCCTTATGTATAGAACTGATACGGTATTGTCTACCGCATGCAACGTAAACGGAATTGAATAGCCAACTGCAAATGATAAGCTTGCATTACTGAATAATGCCGCACAAACCGAAAAAATTAAATCAATTACACCAATCAATAGCAATTGGCCACAATATAAATATAAACCTGCGCTGGCAGACGTCAGTCCAAAGAAAACAAACAGGAGGAAGAAACCCAAGATAAGACCGACGACGGACCAGATAGAAATGGAAGTCGGCTGCTTCATGTCATCCCCGAAAACAGTTTGATAACAACGTCACTTCGTAGCCGAGAACTGACCGTCTGGCCCGCCAAGCTATTCCGGAATGCCGTAGTCGCGTTTTTTACTTGTTACAGCAAACACATGCTTCTCCCTGTGCATTGTCATAGGCACTCTGCCCGGCTAAATTAACTGCTTCCCAATAAAGCGTTGCTTCTGCGTAGCATACATCCAAGAGTACCCACGCCCACGGATTAAATTTGTTCCAGCCAAGGCTATTCCACCATTCAAGGCATGCAACTCTTAATTGAGCTTCGAAGATTAAATCACAGTCTTGCTTGATAGAATTGCATGTTCCATAGCAGATATCATGATTGTTGCACGCGGGAGTGAAATAACCAGTCCAAAGAAGCGCATACTGTGGCACAATCCGCCGGGTATGTATACCACCACACCCGTTATACGTCGGCTTATAGCCGGGTTTTGGCCGCCTTTTATTTCTCGGACAATCCATTATAGATGTGCCATTGGGATCAACAAAGATCGTGGGATCGCCATGTACATACTCATACAAATTGATTCCACCGGCGTAGCCGATCGGATCACGCTGGAGCCAGCGGCCCAATGTCGGCGAATAAT
>DZDI01000282.1 GCA_022730455.1 Phycisphaera mikurensis
AATCTCGCAATTGCGAATATTAAGATGGAGTCATTTTAGTCCCGGACACCACTGGCACAAGGCCCGCGACTGTATGGGGAGTGCGGGTACCGAAAGGTGATCCAAACCCGTTAACGCCGCCGCCCGGCGATGGCGCTAAACGAAGCGACCGGCATTGGACCACAGCGAGCCGGGCAGTTTATCTGCCCGGTTTCTCGTATGAATGTCCGGCCCCCCAGCCGGGCTTGACCCGGCGTGTTTCATGGCATGTTTCAAAAAGCCAGTGGTAATGTTAAATAGTTTGCTTTTACGTGTTTTTTATGCAATATAATCAAAAATGTATTGTTTAGTGGTAATGTTATTAGAAAAAATTCGATAAATGTGCTTGCATGGTGGCGCTTACAGTGCTATGCTGAAGGTGCGTTGAAAGCAGGCGGGCTGGCAAATCGAGTTTGGCTCGCCATGGCTGGCAGCGCATTGAGGCTCTTGGACGTTCCCCGGGGTGCAGTTCCCGGCCTGAGCAGTCCGTGAGCCTGAGTATTGATGGTTTATGAAAAGCCTGTTCGGGCTTTCCTTGGTGAAGTCAGCGGCCGCAGCCATGTTGGCAGCAGCCCCGAAACTCGCCCGGTCGGGGGGATTTTTGAGAGGCTCCCAAGCGGAGCGAGGAGTTTTTATGGTTTCCAAACGTTTTTCAATGGGTCGTGGTTCATCACTGATGTCCAAGGCGGTGATTGCCTCTTCGGCGGCGGCGGCTCTGCTGCTGGCAATCCCGTCAGCGCACGCATCGCTCGTCTACGAGCCGTTCAATTACCCCAGCTTGGCCAATGAGGCCAGCATGAACGGCGTCACAACCAACGCCACCGGCTTAAAGGGGAATTACTCCGCTGCCGGGAAGGGCACGTATGCCGTTACTTATGACAGCAGCGGGCTTGCGCTCGGATATCTTAAGGTGCAGGGTGGTTCGGTCGTGGAGGCTGGCGGCCAGCCGGACATTTCCGCGCAGTTGAGCATCACTTCACCGGTCTCAGGCTCAACATTATACGGCAGCTACCTTATTAACATCAGCGCCCAAGGCAGCACTCCGGGAACGAACGTCGCAGCCTTGGTGTTCGGCCCCAAGAATGCCAACGATACAAGCGCCAATATCAATATTGGCGCTGAGGAATACGGGCAAAATAACGGGCTCATCCAGGCCGGTGGGGCTTGGAAACCCGGCACCGGCACCGCGCTACGCTCGGGCACGACGTACCTTGAGCTATTCCAGATTTCCGGGGTTAACGCCACCAGTGGTAGTGTAATTGCGTCGGAGTGGACGCTTAGTGCCTCGCAGTTTGCCCACTTTCAGGGCAACCTCACCGCAACCGCGTTGGACGCCGCGGCAACCGGCACTGCGGCCGATGATGTGACCCAGGAGGCGATTGTCAAAGATGTCAATCCAGGCGGCAAGTATCCCACAATCGACTCGTCAACCTACCTATCTCTCTATTCATTTGATATGACCAATCAGTTTGACGAGATTCGCCTTTCCCAGACCAGCTTGGCCGACGCGGCCCCGGTTCCCGAGCCGGCGTCGCTGGGCTTGTTTGCGGTGGGCGGCTTGGGCTTGCTGCTGCTTAAGCGCCGGAAGATGGCATAAGGTAGCGGTGGCGCCGGGCACCGCCTTGGCGGTGTGACGCAGGCCGGGATGGCATGCATCACGCCGATGATTGTGCAACAGCCGGATGGCCAATATAAATAATTTTGTATTGGTCATCCTTTTTGAGCCTATTATGAATCAGGAGATTCATCATGAAGCGCCGCGGTTTTACCCTCATTGAATTGCTGGTGGTCATTTCCATTATCGCCCTTT
>DZDI01000283.1 GCA_022730455.1 Phycisphaera mikurensis
TGCGTGATTGGCTCCCCAATCAGACATCAACACACCCTTGAACCCCCAGTGCCGACGCAATACCTTCGTAAGCAGGAATTTATCCTGTGCACAAAAAACACCGTTAAGTTTGGAATAGGCGCACATGATGGACCATGTGTGACCGCGTCGTACGGCAGCGCGAAATGGCGGCAGATATATTTCTTCCAGTGCCCGTCGGCTGATCACGCTGTTGCTGTCATCATCGATACCGTCTTCATAGCCAACAAAATGTTTGGCGCAGGCGGCAATTCCGCGCGACTGCAGCCCGCGTATCCAATGCACCGCCATGGCCGAGGTTAAAAATGGATCTTCACCCAAAAATTCAAAATTGCGGCCATCCTGCGGTTCACGTTCCACGTTCATACCCGGTCCCAGCACGAGATCTACCCCCCGCGCAGCCGCGTCATGGGCGATCGCCACCCCTTCGGCTTGGGCCAGTTTCCGGTTCCATGTTGCCGCCAGACAAACGGATGCTGGATAAGCGGTCGACAATCCCGACTCCACAATCCCGCACGAGGCGTCATTCATATAAATATATGGAATTCCCAAACGTTTGATCGGCTGCGTCATGGGGGAATTGCCCGACAAAATACGGATTTTTTCCCCTAACGTCATGCGGTTAAGCAATGCATCCGCTCTCAATTCAACTTGGCTGGACGTCAGGCCGTCAAGGCCATGTGTGTAGGTTGGTTTTGAGGCATATGCCGAGGTGCTGTTCGAGCTGTACACTTGGAAAGCATTAAATAAAGATGTATTTACGCCAGTACCCTCAATCGCAATAACCCCCTTACGGGTAGGTGTGACATTCTTGAATTCTTCGTAATTCGTGCCGGGCCTATAAGATGCTAATAAATTTGGATCATTCATGTTGTAGGTATAGCGGTAGGAGGTTGTGGCAGCGGTGCCTTTGGTTAAAGTCAGTGACACGGTTGGGGTATGGCCGCCAGACCTGACGCCTTGGGCGTAGGCGGAATAAATATACACATCGTAAGACCCGTCAGGATTTAGCCCTGTCAAGGTGAGTGTGTCAGGTCCATAGCGCCTGGCTGGCGACGATTGATCGCTATTGGGATTGCCGGTCCAAGTCCCGGCCGGAAAGTTGACGAAGGTCGGAAGAATCCCGCCAGCAAGCATATATTTCCCATTGGTGGCAGTGACATACCATGGCGACTGGTAATTTGGGGTGGCTTGAATCAATGTTCCCGTGATCTTTGGTTGAGGACTGCTGGTATTCACAGGCCGAAGGGACAGATGAAAGTAGGTGGGGTTCGTCTCAACGAACGTCCCCGTAATATGAGTGAACTCACCATCCGAATTCAATGGGTTAAAAGAAATGTTGTAGGGTTGCGATCCGTTAGCGCCAAAAGAATTCCATTCATTGTGGCCGATGGGTGGCGCCGCCGCCACAGTTCCATTCGCCGGAGTTATCATATTTTGAGGCCCCCAGCCCAGTACCACACTTATTAGTGAGGAGGCTTTAACGGACGGCGCTAACGCTGCCATGATAGCCAGTGCCGCGCTGGCTATCACAAACCGTCTGACCTGAGAATACCTTGGTGAACATAAAACAGATTTGAGTAACACTACCAAACTCCTGAGCAATTGGTCGAACGCAATATTAAAAAAGAACAATACTCGGATGGCCACTCAGCTATGATGTTGAGCCTTTCATAGAGCTACCTGTTGCAGGCGCATGATCATTGCACCACCGTGGTATTTGAGGTGCGCAGTCCGGCTCACGGTACTACGACGGTATGCGCGTGGAGGTTCATCGCTTTGGCATTGAATTCCGTAAAGGCCTGTATCA
>DZDI01000284.1 GCA_022730455.1 Phycisphaera mikurensis
GATGTTGGCCGGATCGAAAATGTGCATTTTGTATGGTCCTTCTGGCCGGGTGCCAACCCCCGCATGACGGCGTGGATTCAGAATCATGGCACCGCCTTTACCTTCGGGCGCTCGGATTGGCAGTATGTCTTTAACACTTTTTCGTGGGGTTATCGCACCGGCTATCAGTTTATACAGACGCCCAGCGGCACCTGCAACGGGAATTTTCTGGGCATCGGCGCCGATTCCACTTTTGAATCCCTGCGTGTGGACGCGGCACAACCGGCCAGCGGCTTGTTGATCACCAACGGTGAATTTGTCGGCATGATTGGCGCTGAATCACAGGGTTTCGTCATCGGCCCGAAGAACACAGCCCAAGTCAGCATGAATAACTGCGCCTTCTGGGGACCGTCCAATCGCATCGGCACCATCCGGGGAGCCGGGCCGGTCAGCCTGATCGGCTGTAATTTTCAGGCCTGGGATAAACGTGGGCGCGGTGAGCCAGCAATTCTTTGCGATGGTGCTCCGACCAACATCATGGGCTGCCAGTTTCTGGCCCCCGGGAAGAAAAAGGCGGTCCGTATCACGAAAGGTTGCGCCGGGGCCGTTGTTACGGGTAATACCAGTATGGGCAGCGAGTTTACCGTGGATCATCGGGGCAAATTGCCAAAATCCAGATTCCAAATCAACGCCAACATTTGCGTTGGGTAGCACATGGGCGACGATGGAGCAGTGATCCGGCAGCCGACGGCGCAGCATAAGGGGCCATGCGGCGACCAAGACACTGGCGGAGGTTTCCCGAAACCTACCCATTTTTCAGGAGTATGTATTTATGTTATTCAAGGATTTCCAAAATTCTCATGGTGTCTCCATGGCGTATCGGCGCGTCATTCCAACCACTGTCGGGATAGCTATTATTGGGACGCTGGCTGCGCTCGTGGGCGCAGCTGGCACGGCGTCGGTTAATTTGGTCACCAACGGCGATTTCTCGGCAAACGCGGCCAAGTACCGAACCGCTCCCGGATACAGCGGAAAGACGAATCCGAATTCCCCCACTGGCTGGGCGCTGCCAGCCACCGCAACGAGTAAATTCGCGGTTGCTGTTGGCGTCAACGGATCAGATACGGGTGTTGGCACGCCCTTTGGCCCGACCTCTTCGGCGGCCGTGAAGGACTTCGCGTTCATGCAGGGCGGCGCTAACTGTATTTCTCAAAGAGTTACCACAACCGCGGGCCAGGCGTATACACTTACCTACGAAGCGGCAGCGCGGGCCGGCCACCCGGGCACGGCGGCGGTACTGCTCACGGGCACCACGGAGGGCAAGGTTTTTGCCAGCCAGGCACCCGCCGTTACCGACACCGGTTTCAAGCCTTTTTCGCTGGCGTTCACCGCGCCATCAGATTCAATCCGAATTGAATTTGAGAACACCACCGTTGGCGGAAACTCCTCCCTTGATGTGTCCAATCTTGTGTTGAAAGCATCCGGGCAATAATGAAATGGCTGAGACTCCTCACACGGACATGGCCGGTATTTTCTCTGGCAAGGCGGCAGCGTCTGCGGACCATACATATGAAAGGTGGCTCGCAGTTCACCACCTCGTCGGCGGTTTCCGCGGCCCGGCGCGGCAACGGTTTCTTTCCGGAATGCCGTAGCGGTGCGATGAGCGAGGCCTAGCTAAATATTATATGGAGAAAACCCTATGGCGGAGAAAACAAAAAGTACCGATGAATCGGTTGATTCGACACCATTGGGCCAACCTGCCACCGCGCGTGGTTTTGGTCGGCGGCAGTTCCGCGGCGCGGCACGCGCCAGATTCACCGGTGCTGAAACCCAGTCAATGCCTGCGTGA
>DZDI01000114.1 GCA_022730455.1 Phycisphaera mikurensis
GGCCGCAAACGCCCCACCTGCGGCGTCGCATCAGCTCAATGGGTACACGGACCCGATTTTCGCCGCTGGCTCCTTGCAGTTGGGGCGTTTGCGGCCCATCAATCCTAATTGGTAGGCGTGACAAAGCACTAGGGCATCTTTGTAGGCGGTGCATTAACGGGAGCAACACTTGAAAATCAGCGTGGTTTTATTGCCCGCCGAATTGGCCACGATCCATCTCAATAGCCACCAGGCCGTGGTTTTTGATGTGCTGCGAGCCACCAGCACCGTGACAACCGCCATGGCCGCCGGGGCCGGGCAAATTCACTTTTTTGCCAGCCCGGATGACGCCCTCGCCGCCCGTCAGCGGTTTCCCGATGCACTGCTTTGCGGCGAAAAAGGGTGCCTGAAAGTGGCCGGTTTTGATTTGGGTAATTCACCTTTGGAATTCAGCCGAGACGTAGTCGCCGGTCGAAGCATCTTGATGTCAACCACCAATGGCACCCGTGCGATCCACGCCGCCCGCGCAGCTCGACGGTTATTTGCCGGTTCCATACTCAACGCCCGTGCCACCGCCACAGCATTGGCCGCCCATCCGGACGATATCGTACTGGTGTGCGCCGGTACAGATAACTCTCCGGCACTGGAGGATTTTATCGGTGCCGGTGCGGTCGTCAGCGACTTGCGAAAAATCGCCGCCGATGGAAATCCAGATATTTCAGATTTGGCGATGGCGGCATATTATGCGTTCTGCGGTGCAGCGGATAATTTACAGGCCGCAATGCGCGCGGCACGAGGGGCGCAAAACTTGTTGGCCGCCGGCTTTTCGGATGATATATACCACTGCAGCCAATTAAACGCCGTGCCGATGGCGGTACCGATTGATGGAGCAGAACTCGCCACTCTGCCTCGATCCGTGCCAATTAACGAATAAAGCCATAGGAGTCTGCCCAAGTAATAACAGGGCTGCTATTACTTGGACAGACTCCCGGTCCCTTGCGGACCACGAGACTTATCTCCGTGGTCGTTCCGCTGGGCTGGAGCCGGCAGACTTTCATACTGCGAATTGGCCGCCGCCACGCATCAACGCGCGGACACAAAGGCAAAATGGTGTGACCCTATCCCCAATGAGTTGTAGCAGGTCGCCGTATTGCGTTAACATCAGGTATGGGACGGGATGGAAGATAGCACGCGCTGTTTTTGGTGAGGTACCGCATGGCTTCAAATAAAAAAAAGGATGCGGCAGCCCTTTATGAACTGCTGGATAAATCCACCCTCAATGTAACCCGCAAGGCCGGAGCGCCGCTTAAAATTCCATCTTGGTGGTCGGCGCGCAGCAATCCGGCCCAGGCCAAAACCGCGAGTAATGAAAAAAATACTGACGCATCCGCGTCGGCGGCGGGGCCACCGCCGGATCCAAACGCGCTCGGATCGCCATCCTCACAGCGGGACGCCAACAGCGGCGGCATCACAACCATGCCTCGAGCGCTAGAGTTGTTTTTGCGATATCGCCCCTTGGTTCTGGTGGTGGCGGCAGTGCTGGTTATGATTATGATCATGCTCATTGTTCTGCATCACTCGGCAACGACCAAACCCAGAGTGTCTGCGCCGGCCGTCATTATGCCGGAAGGCATGACACCCAAGTTGGAGCCAGTCAGTCCGGCTGTTGCCCGCATGGCGCCCACGCCATCATCGCCCGCGTCGCAACCGGCCGCACCGGCAGTTGCCAAGGTTCACCAGGCGCGGGTTTACCCATCTTCACAAGCGCATCGTCGTAACGGATATTATTATCTTGTCATTGTCACAACCCTGCCGCAATACGCCCGCAGCGCGGCCCAATTTATCGCGGCGCACGGGGTGAGTGTTACCATTGAGCCGGCGGGAAACCGGTTTGACGCGGTGGTGAGCGTACGCGGTTTCAAGCATCGGGCAAGTCGCGCAGCTCGTGACTTGCAGCAGCGGGTGATACAGATCGGTAATCTCATGCCCGGCGCCGCCCGATCGCACCGCAGCGTTTTCAACACGGCGTTTTTTGCGCAGGTGCAGACGTCGCACTGATAATTTCCAAGCGGCCAGCGCTCGGCTATCGGAGATACTCGCTTCCCGGAGGCGAAGGTGTTTGCGGGCACCGACGGGAAGTTTACGGATGAAAGGCATTTATGGAAGCGGCGAAGTCGTCGGCCCATCATGACTCAGCCGTCGCTGCAGGACCGGTAAAGAAACTGCGTTTCGCCATAGTCGGCTGTGGCGGAATCAGCAAACACTATGTGCAGGCGATTGACCAACTGGATCGAGCATGTGTCGTTGCGGCCGCGGACAAGAATTCGCAAACTGCGGCATCCTTTCAGAAGCGTCACCAGATTCCAGAAGTCTTCACCGATTATCGTGATATGCTCGCCAATATCGCGCCGGACGCTGTCTGCGTCTGCACGCCCAACGTGCTCCACGCGCCGGTGTCGATTGCCTCCTTACATGCAGGCGCGCACGTCATTACTGAAAAACCAATGGCGATGACACCCGATGAATGTGTGGAGATGATCCATGCGGCGAAAATTGCCAGACGGAGGCTTGCAGTGGGCTTTCAGTATCGGTTTCATCCGACTACGCAGATGCTTAAAAGAGCCGCTGATGCCGGCCAGTTTGGCGACATCATGCACGTAAAATGTCAGGCATTGCGACGGCGCGGCGTACCCAACTGGGGTGTTTTCGGCCAGAAGAAACTTCAGGGGGGCGGTCCCCTTATTGATATTGGCGTGCATGTGCTAGAAATGGCTCACTACGTCATGGGGTCACCGCGCCCCATCAGCGCGTCGGGAAATGTGTGGACTTTTGACGGTAACCGCCCCAATCATGTACCCTGCATGTGGCCCGGCTGGGATTGGCAAAATCACGATATTGAAGATCTGGCCACTGGGCAGATTCGATTTGACAATGGCGCCATCCTGCAAATTGAGGCATCCTATATCGCTCACATTGAAAAGGACCAGTGGAATTTTCAGCTCAGCGGCACCTGCGGCGGAGCCAACTGGGACCCGCCACAGATTTTCACCAATCAGGCCGGGGCGATGATGAATATGATGCCTGCTTACTTGCCCCCGATGGATTTCGACGGATTTTTCAAAGCTAAGCTGGAAAATTTTATCGCTGCCGTTCTCGACGAAGCGTCGCTTGAATCACCGGCCGAAGCGGGCTTGGCTGTGCAGGAGATGATCGACGGTATTTATCGCTCGGCCGAGGCCGGGCATGAAATTGCCCTGCGCCAACCGTAGAGGCATAACAAAGCGGATAGCGACCCATGTCTGATTTTCAATCTCAAGCGACCTTTGACGGTGTACTCCAGGTCGTGATCTTTTCACGTGATGGCCATATTATCCATGCCGATGACGCGACACGTGAGCTCATCAGAAAGAACATTAATTTAAAATTAGCACCCACCAATGCCACTGCCTTGCCGTCGGGGCACCGGCGTGACCGCCACACTCCCATCAAGCACACCATCCGCCAGATTATGGGGCAGCTTTGTGAAGTATCGCCGCGTCGATCCAAACGCCGCGCGTACAGGTGGGATGCATCGTGGAATGTAAACGCCCACCCGCACGAGGGCGTGTGGCTGGGGCAGGCGCCGTCGCGCACCGAACCAGGGGTGTTGGTGTGCATGCCATCTCAGTACGCGGGCGGCGGCCCCGCGAGCGATATCGAATCTAAAGTGCAACTCCAGGCGATTGTGGATACCGCCGTTGATGGAATCATCACCATCGACGACCAGGGAATCATCGAGACGTTTAACCCGGCGGCGGAAAGGCTTTTTCGCTACCGCAAGGCGGATATTGTCGGCAAGCCTGTGTCCACCCTCATGCCCGAACCATTCAGATCCGAACACGACGGATATATGCATCGCTATTTGCGAACCGGTGAAAAACGCATCATCGGTATCGGCCGTGAAGTGATTGGGCGACGGCGCGACGGAAGCGTCTTTCCCATGTTTTTGTCTGTTGGCGAGCAACGCTTGGCCCGCCGATCAAAGTTCACCGGCATTGTGCGCGATATTACCGACCGCAAAAGAGCTGAATCGCAGGTATTGCTGGTAGCGGAAAGAGTGCATCAACGCCTTGGGCATGACCTGCATGACGGACTCGGTCAGACACTTACAGGTGCCGCCCTGTTTGCCAAGGCCATTGAAACTGAATGCGCTATTCAAAACGTCGTAATAAGCGATAAGTTCGCCCATCTGGTAAGCATTATTGGCGACGCCATTCATCAGGTGCGGACGCTATCGCGTGGTCTCCAACCGCTAATGCACACCGCCGACTACGTCGCCGCGCTTCAGTCGCTGAAGTCCAGCAGTCAAACCCTGTCAACGGGACGATTAGTGGTGAACGCCGATGAGTTGCCGCGGAAAGCCCACTTACTGCACGCCAGCAACCTTTTTCGTATAGCGCAAGAGGCGCTTACCAATGCGATGCGTCACAGTTTGGCCCGACACATCACCATCCGCTCGCAATCCAGTCGGTGCTCCGTGCGACTATGCATCCAAGATGATGGCAAAGGATTCATTAGCCAGCAGTATGACGGACTTGGTTTGCATATCATGGATTACCGTGCCCGGCTCATGGGTGGTCAACTGCTGATACAATCGGAGCTCGGACGTGGTACCACCATCACTTGCAATGTGGATTGCAGCATCATAACCAAAGACATGGAGAAGCTGATTGATGATTAAGACCACTTCTGCCAGTACCACCATGCGTATTCCGAGCCTTGTCATTGCCGATGATCACCCGGTTGCGCGTGCCGGGCTTGCCGCGATTATCCAAGCCTCAGGTGCTGGTAAGATCATTGCACAGGCCAGTAACGCACGTGAAGTTCTTGAACTGCTCGACCGCCTGCAACCGGATGTTACTATTCTGGATTTGTCGCTGGGTGACCGACCTGGTCTTGAAGTCATTAAAGATATCAAGGCCCGGAAAAATCCCACAGCCATTCTGGTGCTCTCCATGCACGATGAACATATTTACGCGGAACGGTGCATTCGGGCCGGGGCGCGCGGATACGTGATGAAAACACAGGCCGCCGACGAAATCGTTCATGCCGTCGCCGAGGTTTTTATGGGCCGGGTGTATGTATCGCAAGCCATGAGTGCCCGTTTATTGTCGCACCTTGCAGGCAGCCCCAAATGGGGTGCCAAGTTGTCGTTTGACCGTCTGACCGACAGAGAACTGGAGGTATTTGACTTACTTGGTCAAGGCCGCACCACCAAGCAAATTGCCCGCCTGCTGCATTTAAGCAGCAAAACCATTGAAGCCCACCGCGAGCATATTAAAGATAAGTTGGATGTAAAATCCAGTACGGAATTGTTACGTTTGGCGGTTTTGGCAGGCCAATCGCAGGGATGAAGGATAGATGTTTGACAGTGAATTAGACAACAGCAGATGGTTTGCGCATCGCGTCGATCACATGTACGCCACATGCCGGACAATCTTCAGGGGTAGGATGTTGTGCAACACTACCGCTGCCTTGCTGCCACGAACGCAGGTCGAAGCAGGAACACACCAGATTGGGTGGCTCGCGGAGGCAACCACTGATAAGCGGCTCCGGGGCGGCCGTATGCGTGTTCGGAGGACAGCCATTTGACGAATCAATCACCACTGACGGAAACCGACACCAGCGACCCATTGATGAACCAGGGTGAATCACGCATGAAACTGCTTTCGATCCTGATTCCCGTTTATAACGAGGCGAACTATCTGGCGGCTGTGGTCAGGAGAGTTGCGATCCAGCCGCTACCCGGGCATTTAGATCGTGAAATTATTCTGGTTAATGATGCATCGACCGACCGCACCTGGGCGGTCATGCAATCATTACCGGCCCGGTACCCCAGCATTCATTTTCAACTGATCAACAAAGAGGTCAACCAGGGGAAAGGGGCTGCGCTGCGCGATGCCTGGGCCATGGCCAGCGGTGACATATTAATTATTCAAGATGCGGACTTTGAATACGATCCCGCCGATTACCCCAAACTCCTCGAACCTATTCTGCAAGGCAAGGCGGATGCGGTCTTTGGCAGCCGGTTCATTGGAGAACCGCACCGCGTGATGTATTTCTGGCATCAACTGGCCAATAATTTTCTCACAACACTCTCGAACATGCTGACCAATTTAAATCTTACGGATATGGAGGTTTGCTACAAGACCTTTACCCGCGAGGTTTACAGCCGCATACAAATCAAAAGCCCGCGCTTTGGCGTAGAACCGGAATTAACCGCTAAAGTAGCCCGAATGCGGCTGGAGAACGGTCACCATGTCCGCGTGTATGAAACAGGCGTCGCCTACGCCGGTCGCACCTACGAAGAGGGGAAAAAAATCGGATGGCGCGATGCCATTTCGGCTATTATCCAGATTGTTCGGTTCCGATTTTTCGATTGATTTTCAACAACCATCGGCACGATGCCGCCGCAGCCTCGGTTATGGATTTCAAATCTATGGCCCAAGAGCCTGTCCAAGTATACGCGTTTAGCCGGCGATCTTGCGCGCAACGATGTGCAACGGTCAGTATATGGATGACCCCAATATACGCAACCCGCCATCACATTAGCGTAAGACGGCCATTCCCACGATTTATACGTAACCGTTCACGGGTAAAAGTGGCGAAATTTGTTAAATAACCGATGTTTTTGGCGGTGCAGGCCTATTTTAGGGCGGTTTTTTGCACATTAGCCCTATAATATCAGTTGAATTTCATTTCTCTTGCCATTTTTGGCCCGTGAACGGTTACATTTATACGAAGAACTTATTTCTTCTTATAGGGCGATACGAGCCGCAGCTTCCCACGTCGCGGTTTGATGACTACGCAGCCTTTGCCTTCCTCAATATCCACATACTCACCGGATCCGATGTCGAGTTTGCGGCGCATCCATATCGGGATGGTGACCTGACCGTGCTGATTGATTTTTGGCATTTGCCTCTCCTTAAAAAAAGATTAAAACCGAACCACAATAAAATTATACATAAAATTAACGGGTTGGCAAATGAAAATTAATTAAGGCGGATTTGACGCACAATCATTGAGGGGTACGGGCCCGGCCAGACCGATCCAGCCGGAAAACCGGGGCACAAAGGCAGATTTGGCAGCAATATTTGATGAGAACCAGCGGGTGCGGATCAAAACACACCGGGAAAGGGTGGCTGCCAAGTCATTGAGGTTGAGATATCGGCAATCGCATGTAATTGCGAAAACTCAGTCATCATCCTCGTCACTATCATCGCGCGAGGTCGTTGTTTCGGCCAAGCTAGGATGCTGGCCCCGCTCTAACTGCCGAGCGTATTCGATGCAATATTTAGCCCATGGCTTGGCCTCAAGCCGAGCCCGCCCTATGGGTTTTCCAGTCGCCGTGCATATGCCGAATGTACCATTATCAACGCGTTCAATCGCCTCGTGTATCTCACGAAGGGTCTGGCGTTCACTCTCGAGCAGGCCGAGGGTGAATTCTTGCTCAAAATTGTCCGATCCCACATCCGCCATGTGAATGGGGCTTGCCGAGTGGCCGTCGGAATTAAAGGCATTGTTCTCCATTGACCCCATGTCACCGAGCAGCTCTCGGCGTTTGTCCACGAGCAACTTGCGGAAGTATTCAAAATCTGAAGCTGTGAGCTTGGGCTCGCTGGCCACCGCTTCAGAGGATGAGGGCATCTTGGCCACCGGTGCGGCCGCCTGCTTTTTCTTAAAAGATTTGGCGGTGGCGGATGGCCCCTTGTTCCGGCTGGGTGCCGGAGTTGATGCCGCCCGGCGTACCATGGCTACGGTGCGGGTCAGCTTACCGGATTTACCGGAACGGCTCTTCGTACCCGTTCGGACTTTCTTAACGGATGAAGGGCGTTTCGCTTTCGGCGAAGGGCGTTTGGTCTTCGTTACCCGTGAGGACGATGGTTTGCGGCTAGCCGATTTGACCTTGGCCGCCGGTACTTTCACTTTGAGCTTGCGCCGCGGTTTAGTCGCGCCGCTTTTACGATGAATCGCTTTAGGATTGGACGATTTGTTTATTTTTATGCTTATTTTTCGTTTTTTTGACGAGACGCTTTTCGAGGCCATGGAAACTCCAAAGGTACAGCTTCACGACGCTGCTCTCAAGCCCAAACAACTCATTCACCCAATGCAAAGTGTCGGTCGCTAAACGCCCAAACTTTACATTACGGGAGGCTTACCTACCCGTAGGTACAGAACCGGGAGCCTATCATAAACCTTACCGTAAGTCAATTTCCGCATATTTTCAGGAGATATTCAGCCAGAAGCGCGCACCTGCTCTCCAGCATTGGCGAAAAAGGGAAGGCAAGGAGTCTGTCCAAGTAATAGCAGAGCTGCGATGTGCCGGAAATGCTCCGGATGC
>DZDI01000285.1 GCA_022730455.1 Phycisphaera mikurensis
CCCGGAAGCCAATAGATGTCGAGGCATAAGGACGTGAAGTGAGCCTATGCCACGGATACCGGCATTAACATTTAACATAAGGATATATCTCCTTGCGGAATGCCCGCAACGCATCCCTACTGGTTGACGTTTCCCGGTTGTCGATTCCAAAATAAAATTGCTCGGCCAACAAATCCCGTACTTCCAGTTGCATCCATCTGTCATCGCCCACCACGACCTTTTCCTCCCGGTCTTTGAGGAACCGGTAGACCAAATATTTTCCTGGCCGGTCTACGGAAACGTAAGCCCCGCATCTTGTCCCCGGCGCGCGAATGGGATAGGGCCGCCGGTCCGGGTTATATTCCGCAGGGCCACGCCCTGGCAACAACGATGTTACATCTCCTGGCCCAAGTTGTGCGAGCTTTTTGCGATTCCAAAGGACCATCACCCGCAGGGTTCCAGCGGTAAAGCCATGGGCGATGACCGGCCCGGCTTCATGATCGGGGGAAGCCTGGCAAGGAAAGTTGGCGAGCTGTGCCAAAGTGTCAATTACCTGTTTAAGATCGTTGGGATCTGTATCCTGTGGTCGTCGGTGCATATAGAAAATGTGATTGTTCACGCCCGAGTGAAGCTCCGAAAGGAGCGGCTGCTTCAGCGATCCCATCACAACACGCCATGGAAAAGCCTTGGAAAGGTTCCAATAACCGTTGGGTCCCAGGTGCAATCCGGCAAACTCCGGCAGCAGTGAAAATGTTCCGCGATTTTCTTGAATTCGCGGCAGCGCCTCGCCCGTATCCAAGTTGATGGGGATGTACGAATGCGTCACAAAGGTTCTATTGCCTTGGCGGAGCCACGACTGGACTTGCTTGGCGACACTCCTGTTGCTGAATGGAGGTGTGTAAAAAAGAACTGTCGCCTGATCCAGCACCTGCGGCAGCCCAATCTGGTCCACCTGTTCGAAATCAACGTGCGCATCCGCCAGCGGCTCCGCAAGCGAATCCTGCTGTGCGATATCCCATGTCCAACTGCTCATGTTATATAACGGAGCCCGCATGGAAACACTGATCACCGGCGCGGATTGGCGAAAGACTCCTTCGCGCCTGGCTCGCCGTAGGCCATATGCCCCGGCCATCCATACGCTCGTTCGGTCGTAACTGTACCTATTTTTAGGATTGATTTGCTCCTCCCAAGATGGAACTTCGTCCATAAATTCGTTGTGGTAGTTGGCAAACCCCACCGCGCCAAGTTCATAAAACAGAAGATAAGCGACTGCCGGATCGTAGTAAGGCTCGCCATTTCCCCCCAGCCCCAATTCTCCGATTACACCAAGTTTTTTCCCAGCTATTTTGGCCGCCCTTAGGTAGATGGGCATGTTGTAGTACGCACCTTGCACTGAGTGCGGGCTGTTAAAATATTCGTAAAAGGCTGTACCAGCTTCCCTCAGGCGGCTGAGATAAATGAGATCGTTGGCCTTGCCAAAATCGTCCGGCTGCGTGGTATAATCGTGTTGGCCACCGCCATTCTTGGCCCATTGACCGAGGTTCTGTGCTAGTTTGAGCCATTCGTAGGCCATTAGGGCGACGAATACTCCTAGATTTTTGCGTTCCTGTGGACCTCCATTAGCAGCGAGATCGCGAGATACCAGCCGATAGTCCTGCCACTTGGTAATTCCAATATCGGCAGGCGCAAGCTGCAGACCGTGGTAAGCCTTGAAGTAGTCCCAAAAGCGAAGTTTTCCGCCGCTGCATCCGCCCAACCCCGGAAGTAAATCCAATCCTCCATCGCGTTGTAACAAATCTTCGCGGTATGCTGCGACAGATGCGGAGTTATAGC
>DZDI01000016.1 GCA_022730455.1 Phycisphaera mikurensis
CTTAAATTTTCTGGCGAAGTTGTAATAGAATCAACCAGACAAGGGCAAATTGTCAGAAAAAACGGAAATCATGGAAATATTTATATAAACGGTGTAAAGGTATCTGAAGAAGATAATTTTTTATTCAGCTATAATATAACAAGTAAAAACGCTCAAATAAAGAAAGCACTAAATAGAGAGCGATCAAATGTTGGGCGTAGCGCGTACACTGAATCGATTAAAAAAATATTGCTTGCATCAAAAGAAAAAGAAGTTGCAGAAACACTTGCAAAAGATTTAACGAATATCAGCGGAGGGATTGCCCATGATGAGTTGACTTGGATTGATGTTCAAGAACACTCAGTTAAAATCTTGAATCAAGCGGGTAAGTATATTTTTATTGCCTCTTATGAGGCAATGCAACATCCCGATATGATAGATGAGGCAAGAAGAAGCGGTCACGAAATCATCACCATACCTGATAACTTGCAAGACAAAATTAAAGGGGCAACAGATTTATCCGGACATCCTATCATCGACATTGATCAATTTGTTGAAAATTATAATGATAGTTTTGAATTCAATTTTATTGACCCAGAAAAACTGAACAACAAAGAAATGGGTATTTACCAATTCACGCCAAAAATACGTGAGTTGTTTGGCGGAATGCAAAATAAAGTAAAGGAGATTAGAATATCCTCTACGATGAGAAAAGATTTTTTTGGTGAAGCAAGAACGCTTGGTTGTTGGGATCAGAAAACAAGTACTATTGTTTTGGACCGTAGCACATTAAGTTCGCTCTCTGAATACTCTGGTACGCTGATTCATGAGCTAATACACGCAGAGACAGGGCATGGTGATGTCACGAGAGCGTTTGAGAACTCTTTGACTACAAAGATCGGCGATCTTTGTAGCCGAATACTTGAAAGAGCGGAATGACCGACAGTGATCGCAATAATACCGGCACCTAATAAGGCGCTGCACTGGACGACTATTCCGCTCCGGACTCGAAAAGGTGACATCCGCCGATATCGCGATGAAGGAAATACAAATGCCGGGTACGGCTCCCAGGGTGTATCATGGGGGCCAACGTTGTACATGGATGGCTTTGGGAGTCGATACGGCAACGCAGCGGTCACAGGATACAGCATCAGCCATGACAAAGTCGTCCGTTTCCTACCTCAAATTTCTCCCAAGAGGACGCAATATAACACCGCGCCGGCATGTCTTGTTGGCCTTGAGCTGGTATTCTGAAGGGCTGCACGCAGGCGTGGCCAAGTTTGCCAAAGAAGCCAGATGGGCGCTGGATGCGTCGCTTCTGCATTCCTTTCAGCCGACCGGTTTATGGCACGGGGACGGAATCATCTGGGTGGCAGGGGTTAATGCCCGCGTTGACGAATTCGTCCGCCGCTGCCGCAAACCCGTAGTTAATATCGGCTACACCAATACGCCGGGAATTCCGCGGGTGATGTCCGATCCCAAGGCCGTGATGAAGATGGCACTGGAGCATTTTAAGCCTGCCGGGTTCCGTCATTTCGCCTTTTATCTCCATGCCAACAAGTCGGGTCCGCGGATGAAGATGAGGGCATTTAAAGAAGCGGTGGAAGAAAGCGGCGGTACGTTTTTTCTGATTGATCTTCCCAAAGAACTTAAACAGCGCGGGACACTGGCAAAAAAGGCGCCCTATCAATGGCTGGCCGAAGCGGTGCGTAAATTGCCGGGGCCGCTGGCAGTTGTCGCGGAAACCGATGATCCGGCCATTCAGATCGTCCACGCCTGCATTGAATCCGGCATCCGCATACCGTCCGAGGTGGCGGTGCTGGGCATCAATGACGATTTTCTCCGGTGTCCGCTTTCCTCTATTCCGCTTTCAAGTATTGATGACAATATGGAAGGGATTGGTTACCGTGCCGCACAAATATTAAATGCGCTGATGTCGGGCCATGGGAACCAACCGGATCTGACGTTGCTGCCGCCGCGCGGGCTGACCGTCCGCCAAAGCACGGACGCGATGGCTGTCAAAAATCCCGAGGTGGCCCAAGCGATGCAGATCATCCGCGATCGCTTTCGTGAAGACATCAGTGCCAACCTGGTTGCCGCCATGGTTCCAGTTTCAAAGCGGCATCTGCACACCATATTTGTGGGTGAGATCGGCCACAGCATCGCCGAGGAATTAATGCGCCGCCGCATTGCCTACGCCGCCGAGCTTTTGCTGGAGATGGATTTAAAAATTCCGTTCATCGCCAGACGGTGCGGGTTGCGGGATGCCAATCGTCTGTGTCGCAATTTCCGACGCATTCGCGGTATTACGCCCGGCGCGTTTCGCCGTCGCGTTGGCAGCTCGTGGAACCTGCGGCGTTCACGCCAACGGTGACCTCGCCAACGGATACAGCTTCAACGGTGCCGACCATACCCCACGCACGCAGCCGCCGGTTTAGTGCAGCCGTGATTCAAACAGGTAATTACCTGATTCCAGCCGATAAATCGCGCGTCCATGTGCATATTTAATAAATGTAAGCCACGGCTCCGGCTCAACGGCCGCGCCGTTCAGGCGGACAGCGCCGGCGTTCGCCGCAGGTACATACACGGTGGCGACAGAGTTCGGCGGCACACACACATGCCAATTGAATCGGCCGCCGTCCAACTTCCAGTTGCTTACAATCAAACCATACGGTGACCGATGCTGGCAGCGCACCCATGTGAGCTTGCCGAGGATGTGTGGCCGCATGTTGATGTGTTTATAGCCCGTATATGTCATGCTGCTTTCGATACCGCCGACATATTGAAACAGCCATGTGAGCATATCGCCGACAAACATCACGTGGTCTTCGGAATTCATGGCCGGGCTGGCGGTGTTGCCGTTCCACAACTCCCAGATGGTCGTGGCGCCGTGTTTCACCATAAAGCCCCAGCCGGGATAGCTGGTCTGGTTAAGCATCTTCCAAGCCAACTGCGACTGGCCCATGCGCGACATTTCATTAAATAACCACTGCATACCGACCACGCCCACCCCCACGTGATCGTTCTGCCGTGCATGCATGCGCCACAGGAAGCGGCGGATGACGTCTGCCTGCCGATCCTTGGGTGTTATGCCCGACGCGAGGGCCAAAATGCAGGCGGTATCGGATCCGTTGCCGTAATAATGCCCCTTGGCATTCCATAGCTGCGTATTAAACCCGACGAACAACCGGTGGGCCTCCATCAGCCAATGCTGTTTCTGGCCCGACCGGTGCAGCACCTGCGCGTACCATGCCATGAGATGCAAGTCTTTATAAAGCGTGGCGGTGGCCAGAATGGATTTTGGCGTCGCCCGGTTGGGATCGGTGGAATGTATTTTAAGTGGCGAGCGTGCCGGTGAACACCAATCGCCGAAGGTGTCGGCCCGCGTGACACCATGATGCACTTTGGCCAGTTGGAAGTTGATCCATTTGGCCATGGCGGCATAGTGATCACGTATGGGTGATACCTGTCCATATTCCAGATAAAGTGTGCCGGGCAGATAGATAAGCGTGCTCGGCCAGGTGACATCCCCGGTGAATACCGCCCAATAAGGTGGATTGACATCCGACACATCACCATTAGGTTGCTGGGCGGTCTGCATGTCCCAAAGCCATTTGTCGAAGAAGAGTTCAGTGTTGAAAATAAACCCTTCACTGCGCGATTCCATACCCCGATCGCCCATCCAACCCTGGCGTTCATCGCGCTGTGGGCAGTCGGTTGGGATGGAATTGTGATTATTCTCAATGCCCCACCGACAGTTGTGGAATATCTGATCAATGAGCTTGTTGGAGCAGGCAAAGCTGCCGGTCTTTGGAAGATTGTCCACCACTTCCTGCCCCTCCAGCGTCTGAAGCGTGGGCGTGCCCGGATAGCCGGTCAATTCCACAAAGCGGTAGCCGTGATAGGTGAATATCGGGTGCCATGTGATACCACCTTTACCATCCATGATCACGGTATCGGTCTGTTTGGCGGTACGCAGGTTGGCCACGTACAGGTGAATTTTTCCTTTACCGGATGACGGATTCAGGTTGCCAGTTAGCTTGTTGTTACGCACCAGACTTTCACCATGGCGAAGGACAATCCTAGTGCCCGCCGGGGCATTGGGAATGTGGATGCGGCACCAGCCGACCATATTCTGGCCCATATCAAACATCCATTTGCCAGGGGCAACCTCGGCGACTTTAACCGGATGCAGAATTTTGGTGATTTTGATGGGCTTCTGCATCATCGCCACCAGTTGCCCGCCGGGCGGGGCGGTCAGTTCCGCAGCTTTCCAGCCACTGGCGTGAAAACCGATTTTGTTCCAGCCCGGCATGCGCATGGCGACGCTGTAGGTTTCACCGTTGTATACGCTATTCATGCGGATCGGGCCACGATCCGTCATCTGCCAATGGGGATTACTGGTAACCACCGCTGTAGCACCAGTGGTGTAGGTGATGTGTAACACCAGAATCATACGCGGCGGAATGTGGATGGTGTAGGGTGCACCTCCGCCAAGCCCGTAAGCCCGTCCATTGCCCAGGATGACGCCAATGGCGTTGCGCCCCTGATGCAATAAATGCGTTACATTCCGCGCCACATAGTAGCAGCGCTTGGGATACCAGCTCAGGGGCGGTGAGAGCTGGGTATCGCTGGTGCGACGGCCGTTGATATACATGCGCCCATATCCAATGCCGCAGTAATAGGCGATGGCCCGTCTCACCGGGTGGCGCACGTTAAATTCGTCCCTCAGGTAAATGGCCGGCAGCGGATGGACAATGCCGTTTTTCCAATGAGGCTTCCAGCCGATCCATTGGGCATGATGCCACCGGGATGGCTTCATCAATGCTTCCTGCCACTGGCCGATGCAGCTCCACCGGCTGGCTTGACCCGCCTGGTTCCACACGCGGACCATCCAAAAGCATCGCTGGCGCGGGTACAACGGTGAACCGGTATAGGGAATATTAATCGACCGGCTGGACTCTATGTGGCCTGAATTCCATATATTTCCAATATGATTCGCCAGCAGCTTTCGGCTCGAGGCCACTAAAATCTGATAGCCTGTCTGATTTTGACCGAATCCTTTCCAGGGCAGCAGCCACTGCAGACGCGGATGATGAGAATTGACGGTCAGAGGATTGTGGCGTAACTGAACCTGCATATGCACAGGTGCCGGAACGCCTGCGTCCCCCATGCTGGAAGTGGACATGCTTGTGGCCGCACAACCGGCAAGACCTGCCAGGGCAGCGCCCAGACCAACGATTCGCACCAATTTCATAGTATTTCCTTTTTAATATGCCGACGCGGCCTGTTTTGAGTTCCGCCGAAAAAACGCGCCGCTGGTTTAATCCGCGGATGATAATGTCGTCCTGTTCTCTGAGCAAGAAACGCTTTTATAGCCCGAGCCAACGCACTGTTATTAAGCGGGAAAGTTTTTCCTACCCGGTGGGCGTGCCACCAGCCTGGAAATATTGCTCGGCATCCGTGCGCCGTAAAGTGTTGCAGTTCATGAAGCGCCGCGTGGTACAACGCCGGGCTATCAGGCGGGCTGCCGGGCAGAGGATGCCATTCAAATATTCCCCAGTTGCGGCTGTATTGGGTCATCGATTTAACCGGCAGGCTGCCAAACCGCGTAATGCCCAATGTTCCGTTCTGAGGCAGATAACCTGTCCAGATATTAGATGCCGAGGAAAGCGCCCGCCGTGCTCCCCATTTGGCATCACCCAGCAACTCGGCTGGAATCTGATGCGCATAGAGCATCTGGCGCGGCAGGCCGGCGGCCATTAACATGGCGGCAACATCCTGGACGAAATGGGCGACTTCAAATTCGCGAAAGCCAAACGCCGGCTTGCCCGGGTTACCAGGTGGGTAATGGTTGCCGTTGCCTTGATAGGTCCAATCCCAGGTCCGCCACCAGCGTGAATGATCCCGCAGCCGGGGAGCATCGAATCCACCCGGGGTTGCCCCACGACCCGTTTTGGGGCTTGGGGCAAAATGGGGATCACGGATGGGCTGAGGAAATTTGTCCAAGTCCCAATAGGCCAGCGACCATGTGCGGAAGGATGTGCCAAATAGCGTATTAAAACTCAGACCGCCGTGGTGCGATTGGCGCGGTGACGCATCGGCAAAAAATGGGCTTACCCAATGCTGCCCATGCTTGACATAGGTGCCGACAATTTCAGCCGGGGCCCCCTGCCCGGCATACAGGCCACCGGGTGCATAAAGACCATGGTGACGCAGCCAGTCACGGAATTCCGCTATGGCAAACGGGCTGTAATCCGCCAGATACGCGTCCGCCTGCATACCGCCGATGGCCAGTTCTTCCTCAATTGCAAAATTAATGATCTGAATGACACCCGGAACCGCCGCCATGGCCCGCTTAATATCTGCAGCCCAGCGTTGGGCCTTGCGTTTCATCTCCGTGCGGATGGCGGAGGCGTAGCGCGACGGTGTTACAACCATCCAGTCACGCGGGTTGCGTTTACCCGGGGCGCCCTGCCATGTTTTGCCATCCAGCCTCCATTGATAGTTGCGCAAATCACCATCAGGGTTCGTTAATCCCTGATCATGTGTCTGCATGGCAAAAATAACGCCCCGGTGAATGCCTTCCTGTTTGAACACTTTCAATTGGCGCAGCAAAAGCGGCAGATGGCCGGCGGCATAAATTGAGGCAAACCCGATTTTAGTGTTTTTGCCGCCAGGGCCGATCTCCCTTTTCAGCTTGCGGGCTTGCCGCCGATATTCCGCATCCGTTGTGGTGGAGGCGTCGAGTCCAGATTCCCAAATAGGGAAAATGCATAAATCTCCAACCGCGTGGTCGCCTGTTAAGTTCCGGCTCCTTGCCGAGTCTTTGGTTTCGCACGATGCTCCATCCCGGTATCCAGCCAAGGTCAAGGTGATCAAGCCCGCGGCCGATGTCAAAAATTTCCGCCGGCCTGCGGCTCGCGCATCCGGTCGCCCGGAGGCATTTGCGGCATCTTGACATGCAGGACCCATACGCAAGGTTAACCCTTCATCCAGACTGTAATAATGGCCAAACGACCGAGCGCGAGTACATATTGCAGCAGGTCGCGGCTAAATGCAACCTCAGAAGTGTCATTCAGCATTTTTATTTTGCGACATACCTGTGCCACGTGCGCCATACACCGCCAGCGTCAGCTTCGGCAACACCCGTCATCACCATACCTCCTGGGTTGGCCGGTAAAAGGCGATACGAAGCCATCACTGCGGATTGGTAAATCTTTTTTCAAACGCGATTGTCAGCGACTTGCAGGCCTGATCCATCGGCAAACGAATGCGGCAGCCGGCTGCCCGAGCGTGCCCGCCGCCACCAAATTCCGCTGCAATCTCCGCCACGTTGATCGTATGTTTGCTGCGTAGGCTCACCCGTAGCAAACCATCGGGCTGTTCGGCTAGGCAAGCGCTGGCGGCTACGTCGGCAATGGAAAGCGGGAAATTAATAAGCCCCTCGGTTTCCCAGCTTTTGGCGCCGGTCTGGGCGAAATCCTGCTGTGAGATGCGCATCAGTGCCAGTCGGCCACTCAGGACATATTCCGCGCTCTGCAGCACTCGCCCCGTGAGACGCCATTTGGCCACAGAGTCCTGCTGCATCAAACGGTGCCAGAGTTGGTCTGGTCGTGCACCGGCGTCTACACACGCCGCGGCGGCCTGCAGTGTACTGGCCGAGGTGCCTTCAAAATGAAACCAACCGGTATCGGCCGTAATGCCCGCCAGCAGAGCGCCGGCTGCCTTGAAACTCAGACCGCCGAA
Source organism: Phycisphaera mikurensis (assembly GCA_022730455.1). GTDB lineage: Bacteria > Planctomycetota > Phycisphaerae > WQYP01 > WQYP01 > JAJZGD01. The sequence continues at coordinate 7,729 of DZDI01000016.1, forward strand.
TTCATTGGCGATGCGTACTATGATTTCCGCACATGACCCGGCATGGCTATCGCGATAAATACAGCGGCCTTGAATATCGGCTGCCAGATGGTGATCAATGCAAAGCAGCTTTTGTGACATGGAATTTAAGACTTCATAGGCGGGCGAAAGTTGCTCGCGGCTGGAGGTATCCACCACAACTATGGTGTCAAACTCCGGCATGCTCTCGCCGGGCCATGTGGGGGTAAATTCCATCACTGGCCAAGGAGAAGCTTCCAGGATAAACATCAAATTTTCAGGAACCGGCGGAAATTCCACGGCGACGCCGGATTTGCCCGCCTGCGACAGAACGGCCGCAAGCCCAACCTGCGATCCGACAGCGTCGGGGTCGGGCCGCTGATGGGTAAAAATAGCGACGTGCTGCGCCGCCTGCAGTGCATCAATAAGGGCCGGCCACTGATTTTCGCCACCGGTATGCGGCAACGTGGGCATACTTAACTCCGATCTTGTGATATGGCCTCAAGCGGTAACGGGTTTACGACCGCATGATTGAAGAGCATTTTCGCACGGGCCGCATCACGACCCATTTGACGCGCCAGTAAATGGACCGAGGGGAATCGCTCCTGATCCCGCAGCCAATGGGTCAGAGCCAACTCGACACGTTGATCATAAAAATCGCCGCTGCCGCCGAGCAAAAACGCCTCAATGGTTCGCGGCCCATCACCGAACGTCGAGTTTACGCCCACACTGATTGCCGCCGCGTGGTGGCATCCTTCGATCGTCGCCGAACCCGCATACACACCGTCGGCGGGAATCTGCTGCTGGCAATCCAGATTGATGGTCGGGTACCCGAGTACAGATGCACCACGGCCCGCGCCGTGAATCACCTTGCCAACCAGCGTGTACGGCCGTCCCAGCAAAATCGTCACATCACGCATCCGTCCCTGACCGATGAGCCAACGCACCAGACTGCTGCTGACATCGACAAGCGTCTGGTCGCTTAACACGGCCTCGGCGGTAGGAACCTCGATCACATCCCAACCCAATGCCACTCCTGCATCCCTCAGTGTCCGAGTACTGCCCATCGCACCTCGGCCGTAGGTAAAACTGCGCCCTTCAATCAGATAGCGGGCGTGCAGCGTACGACACAGAATATTCTCCTCAAAATATTCGTGATCAGTGTTGAGAAAATCCGTGTCCGGCGCAATGAGCCAGATAGCTTGCGGCTCATATTGGCTGATGATGTTCAGACGCTGTTCAATGGTCGTGATATAAGGCCGGAGAATATCGGGCCGCAGCAACCGCATGGGATGCGGGTCAAAGGTAACTACCAGCATCGGCAAATTCAGGTTTTGAGCGGTGGAGCGGGCTTTTCCCAACATGGCGGCGTGTCCAAGATGCACACCGTCAAAATTGCCTATGCACACCACGCCACCACGTGCCGCCCCCGGTATCTCGGTTATTGATTTGCAGATGAGCATTCTGAAATTCTAAGTGCAATTGCGCCGAGCCGCAAAGCCCCAGGAGTCTGTTATTTTGGCTCGTCAAAACGAAAAATCACGTCGAACACCCTGCCACCCATCCGCTGGGCGATAATCGGCTCTTTAATCATGCACACCTTAATACAGGGGACTAAAAACGGGGTGTCAAAATTACTTTCCAAGCTGCGACCCATCCCCTCGAGCAATACCAAATCGGCGCTAGCGCACTGCGCATTGCAGTCGTCCGACACCGATCGCAGATCTATAAGTGGTGTCCCTCCACCCGTCCCGGCAACGCGCACGATGCCGGCGTCATAAAGCTGTTTCAAAACCGGCTCGCGTCCGGCCAGGTCGGACATCACCTGGCGCAATTCCGCAGCGGTAATGTCGTTGAGCGCCGGCGCATCATTGGCCAGCAGCACCACTTCGGTATCCCTCTGCGCCAGCCATCGCGCCAATGGAATGATACCCAGAATAATGTCGCAACCGGCGTTATCCACAAACATCACGGCCTTACGCGGCGGCTTTCTGAAATAATAGTCGGTAAATGCCTGAAAATGATCGATCAACCAGGGGCGGGCGATGCCGTCACGTACCTGTAAAAAAGCCGGACCGCTGTCTTTGTAGGCGGCTGCCGTGGCGGATGCGCCCAAGTCAAAAATATTGCCGGCAAACACACCAAGGACAAGTTTTTCCAGTGCCTCCCGTGGATTTTTAATACAGTCAAGTTCCCGTACCAGAGGCGCAAACATAGTGACGCAACGGGCGTTCTCCTGCTGCTTGATGTGCTCATAGGGGTCGGCTATATCGTGGCCTGAAAGACATCTCTGGCGGATAGTGCCCAGCACCTGCAGATTCAATTCACCATAGGTGTCCGGTTGTGCACGCAGAGCTTCCATCTCGGCCGCGAGTTCTGCGTGGCATGCGGTGATCTGAGGCTCTGCGACCACCCCGTAAACATCTTTCGCCAATTGTGAGGTGAGTTCAAAATGATGGATGAAATGGTTGAGCCAGTATTCACGAAACTCCGCGTCGCGCAGCATATCCTGACGGCAGGGATAGTAGGCTTCCGGTTCGGCAAGAAGTTGAAATATGGCCATCAGTGCATGCCTTTTATGTGGGTGGCACTTTTAGTTGCAGATACCTCGATCCACCGGTGCTGACCGATGATATCCCGAGCGATGGCACCCGATGCGATTCGGATGGCGCTAAGTCCGCCCTGTAAATCCGCGGCGATGAGCCGGTGCCCGGCGAAATAAAATTGGGCCTGCCGCATCGCAAGCCATCGGACGACCACCCGCTTAGCCCGATAGCCAACACCTCCGATAGTAATATCCTCAACCGGGCCTTCTTGCACCGTGCAGCCGCAGCGGGTCGCCAGACGACTGAAACCGATTTCGCTTATGGCATCCGTGGTACCCTTGTGGCCCATCAAGGCGTCGGCAAGCAAAAACAGCGCCGGCATGGGCACGGCGTTCTGAATCGACCAGATTTTACGATGGGATCGATACACCACCAACTTGGATCCGTTGGCGAGAACATGCAGGGATGTGTGGATGAGCTGGCGATTAAGCCCGACCAACGTGAACGCAGGATTGCTGTGCCCGTCGCCCGTGTAAAATCGGATGCGCCACCGCTGGGCCAGCAATGGCCCACCCGAAATGGCAATAAGATTCCAGTCCAGCAGCCACCCGTGAATTCGGCGTGTTACGCGCAGGTGCAACGCACCGACCACGTAATGATCCTGTCGCAAAAGAAACCATCGATGCGTGTTCGGGTTAACGATCTGGCCCGGGAGGCGATGCAGGAATGCCCAATTAAATTTGATGTCCGTCGGCGGATCGGGTATCGGCCCCAGCGGGACTGCCACACCTGCCCGCGCCATCATTAAATGCAGCGTTTCGATCTGAGGACCGGCAGTGATGATGACATTGCGATTGCCGCGGACGATTTCAAGTTTGGCCGGCTCGCCGACCGCATCAGCAAGCCTGTGCCACCTCTGCAACGTGAGCACGCGCCGGCCATTGATACGCTGGATAATGTCGCCGGGGCGCAATCCAGCGGCCAGCAGCGCCGGCGGAAGCTCCTGGTCCATGATGATGGCACCATTGGCGCCCGGCTGGCGCAGCACGCCAAGAATATGTCGGTATGCGTTTCGCAGCGGGTTGATGGCACCAAGGCATGGTTTCACGCCCAAGGCCACGATGACGACAGCCGCCAGCGAAGCTTGGCATCCAAGCCGCCCCTTCGGGCGATATGAATATGTTCGATTCATCAGCGGACATCTTCGTGCAGAGGCTTTTCAAACTGAATCAGCAAATCGCTGCGGGAGGAATCCCACCGTGTGCCGACAATATCGTAGCCATAGCCCACCGCCATTTGCACCATCGCCCGATGCCGATTGAGGGCCTCAAATCGGCAAAAATCGTAGGCATGATTTTTGGCCCATTCGCCATGCGATTCCAATAGTTGGCGACCAATTCCCTTGCGGCGAAAGTCCGCATGCACACCGAGCAACCACGTGTAAAACACCAGCGGTTTGAGTTCAAAACCGATACAAAAACCGATGGGACGGTTATCCAGCGATGCCAGCATCACCAGCACGTTGTACCGCCCTTGAAAACGCCGGCGAAAATAACCGTCAGTTTCCGTTGGCCGGAAAATCTGGTTATAGAGGTCTACAATCAGCGGCAACTGCGATTCGGCCACGATCGTGATGTCTGCTTGGGCCATACTAAATTCCATCTTTCCGGGGCCAGCCTAAAATCTCCGCTCGCCCACAAATTACAGTATGAAATGATAGCCCAAGCCCCGATTCCATTCAAAAGCCTCCCCCGGCCGCTAACGCGGCATTATGGAGTCGAGTTTGGCACTGGAGAGAGCCCGCCGCCTGTCCGCCGCACGATTAGCGATGCAGCCGCACCACGGCAACTGCCCACGGGCCAAGCGCGATATGTCCATTCGGAAGCGGCATTGCTTTCGGATCATGGGACGCCGTTTGCTCATCGACACAATCAACCATGCTCCTGAGGGCATCCGGAATGTATACCACATAGGATCTGTTGGCTTTGTTCACCAGCAAAATGAGATGTCGGCCGCCGGGCGCAGTCACCGCCTGCGCATAAATACCCTCTCCTTTGCGGTGTCCGCCAGTCCAGGCAACTTTGGTAGCGCAAAATTTATCACCCGGACCAAAATGGCGGACCAAGAGTTGCAACACCCGGAAACGCGCATTGGGTAAGCCGGTGTGCCAATTCACCATCGTCACACTTGGGAATTGTGTGGGATAGCCAATCAACTGACTCTCACCGACAACATCCACACCCAACGCCGCCAGATGGGCGTAAACATAAGCGAACATAGCACCACTGAGATTCCAGTAGGCGTGTGGGATGGCTAATGGTTTGGGGCGGGTATTGTCGCCCGGGAGAAATGTGCCTATCTCATCGGTATCAATCAGGGTTTTCGGGCTTAAGCGGTTACGCAGTGCGGTAATCCGCCCGGCCTGATGGATAAATCCCCGGGCCTGCGAAAAAACATTCCGCGACCACACCCCTGTTTTTCGACTTCCCGTCGAAGCGTAAAAATGAAATGAAATCATATTGAGCGGTGTCCCCGGCACATGATTTTTCGGATTGAGAAAATACTTAAACCATCCAAAATTACCAGGCTGCTGACCACTGGCTAATGCCAAACCAACGAATTTTGTCGTCGGCGAGACGCGATGAATTGCGGCGGTAATAGCGTCATACCACCGCGTATATTCCTGCACGCTCATGTGATGCTCATAATTTACCTCATTAAGCACCTCCCACCATGCAAAGTGGTAGTGATAGCCAGAGTTATGCCAGCGCCCATACCGGCCCTGAAATCCGCCGCGGGTATACCAACTCACCAGCCGAGCGTAATAGTCCGCCAAGGGTTGGAGCGATTGGCTGCGCAATTGGGTTCCCTGTTCGTAAGACCAATCAACTTGATCGGGATTTTTGGGGTATGGCACGGGCTTAGAGGTTTTAAATAACCATTCGGGTATGGTGCTGAAATTCATAATGACGGAATGCCCGTTGGTCGCCCGCATAAATGCCCGCACCATTGGGTCAATGAGGGAAAAATTCCATTGACTGCGACCATGCGACGGCGGCTGAAGCTCCGCGACGGCCAGCCGTGGGTAAGGCAGCCATGGCACAAACCGCACGAAGTTGGCCCCCAGATGCTTAACTGCCTGTAGAGATCGGCGGCTGACAGGTGAACTTGGTCGCAGCAATGGGTTGACCACCACCTGCAACGTAGGCGTCGCATGGGAAACGGCCGTCACTCTATTCCAGTCTATCTTGATTTGATAACTACCGGCCGCCATAACGGTGCTGGTAGACGCCATGACGGCAGTCGTCAGGCACAATAATAAGGGTTTACCGCGTCTTTGCATGGGCTCAACTCCTTGGGGCGATGGGTACCAAAATTAACAAATGACCGAGTCACAAGCGGTTTGTCCGCAGGTTTGAGGATGTTACTCCCACGCACCCAAATCGGCCATCATGCTGGATGATCATCCGGTTATTGGCCTGAGAACCGCCGCCGCACATGACTAACGATGTGGATGGGCAAGCAACGGTTCAACCTCCAGCCGCTTGTTAACTGCAATCTGCCAACCCGAATATCCATCGCGACCCAGAATAAGCCAAGCCTTAACAGATGGTCTCACGGCCGCATGCTGGCGCAGCAGCCAATCGTCGACGCCGACGGATCGTCCGGTGGGCAGCCGGTGCAATCGCCCATCCGTAAACATCAGCCAGTGGGCAGGTGCCAAGCTGGTCCCGGCGTGAAAGTTCAGCCATTGCGTGCGAATAATGGCGGCGCCGTCCTTTGCCAAGTTGAAGGTGATGCGATTCGGCTCCGCTGAAGTGGCCGAAAAATGCACCACAGCACGCAGGCGGCGCCAACTCTCCGGGCTCCAGGCTACCGGCAACGCTGAAATATCCGCCGTTGTAATCTGCGTGGGTACCAGCGTCCGCAGGACATGCCATTGTATTGAATAATCAATATACTTTGCGCCTGTACGCTGCCGCCACCCCCAATGAACCGAGTCTACCGGGGGCAAGCGGTTGATCCACAACACTGCAACGACCGCCGTGGCCAAGCTTGCGACAGACATCCATCCGATCCGCCAGCCGATGTGTTTGCCGCTTGCCGCGGCAAACGCCAGACCGGGTGCCACCATCGAAAATATTCCACACATAATGGCGATGGTTCGCCATGGCGGTGGAGACACCAATCGCGGCAACCGGATTCTCGTCAGATCAGGTGTCAGCGGCCTTGCGGCCAGTGGAGGTGCTGCCATGCCGATCATCCAGGCCGCAACGCCGCCCGGGAGATGTACTTGTCGCCAGTCAAGGTTGTAGACCGGCTGCGGTTTTAAGGCCCCCAACTGGTAAACTGGTATCCCCGCAGCGAGCACACTTCGAAGCACGGCAGCGTGGATGGATGGCTTACCGTGCGGCCCGATGATGCATCCGTTGAAGACGGCGATCGCGGCCTGCGGTATGGTTGAGAGTCGGCGTAGCCCCAAACGCAGGCCACCAATCTGGCGTTGGCGAAGATGTCGTTCCGTTTGGCGAGATGTAAGGAGCAGATATGCTCTGGCATGAAGCGGGTAGCGATGATGAATGTATACCTGCAATACGTTCCACTTGGCGTTCCTCGGCGCCGTCCGCCGCAGAATTCGATATTCCAGCCCCCAATTGCGCCCAGTGACCGGTTGAATAAAGGCGATGGGCACTACAACTGCCTGTCGGCCGCGGGTGCGGATTTCACTGATCGGGCCGCCGGTCGGATTGCGAATTTGCAGCCGGTAGCGGTGCCGACGGGCCGGCAAGCCGCGCACGTCTAATGCCACCCACGTATTAACCTGTGGTCGCCGGGGAAAAACGCTGGCGTGGATAAAGGATGCACCCTGCGCAGCCATCGGCTCAGCCGCCGCCATCACCCAAAAGATGGAAAAGAGGCGCCAAACGGTTATAACAGAGCAGCGGCCGGCGGGAATCTTCATACCGGTTAGACTACCGTTACGGTGGCCAATGGCAAGACCGCCAAACACTGGCGGCATTTCCCTTCAACGATTCACGCCTGAATCGTTGCGGGAGGCGGATGTTACCGTCCAAGAGGAGTATTAAAACACGTGGTCGAAGCAGATCGAAATAAATTGCGGCGTCCTGTCATGCTGATTGTCCGCGATGGCTGGGGAAGCAATCCCCACCCCGAAATGCAATCATACAATGCCGTCCATCTGGCCAAACATCCTGTGGATGATGCACTGATGGCCGGGTATCCGCACGTACTTATTCATACCTCTGGCGAATGGGTGGGATTGCCCAAAGGGGTCATGGGAAACAGCGAGGTGGGCCACCAGAACATTGGTGCCGGGCGCGTGGTGGATCAGGAAACCATGCGCATCACCCGCCGCATTCGGGATGGCAGTTTTTTTGAAAATGATGTCCTCCGAGGGGCATTCAAGCATGCCGAACAACACCATTCGAGGGTGCATATCCTTGGGCTGTGTTCAGACGGCCGCGTGCATAGTGATCAGGAACACGCTTATGCCATCCTTGAACTTGCGGCCCGGCTGAAATTTCCGGCCGATCGGCTTGCCGTCCACGCTATTACCGATGGTCGCGACACCTCGCCGCAGGGAGGCGTGCGATACCTTGCTGATTTGGAAAAGAAATTGAAGCAACTCGGCGTGGGGCGCATCGCCACGGTGATTGGCCGTTATTACGCGATGGATCGGGATAATCGCTGGGATCGGGTGCAAAAGGCGTACGATTTACTCACCGCCGGCCAGGGAGATATCTGGAACTCGGCACAAGAAGCCTTGGAACACTACTACGCCCATCCCACCGAACCGTCCCGCCATGGCGATGAATTTGTCACGCCAGCAGTCATCGGCGACGCCATGACGATTCGTGATAATGATGCAGTTATATTTTTTAATTACCGTGGTGATCGCCCGCGCGAAATCACCAAGGCATTTGTGCTGGATGATGACGCCTTCGCCGCCCAACCCAACGGCGGCTTTAAACGCACTGTTAAACCGAAAAATCTCTACTACGCCACGATGACCGCATATGAGCAAGGCCTGCCGGTAAAGGTCATTTTTAGCAAACCGGAAAAAATGCGTGAAATTCTGGGCATGTATATCAGCGAATGTGGCCTTAACCAATTTCGCTCGGCTGAGACTGAAAAATTTCCCCATGTCACATTTTTTTTCAATGATTATCGCGAGCCACCCTTCCCGCATGAAGACCGCTCGATGGCCCAGAGCCCCAAAGTTTCAACCTACGATCAGAAACCCGAAATGAGTGCCGCGGAAGTAACCGACATCGTGCTGCAAGCGCTCAATAGTCAAAAGTACGACCTGTTTGTGGTCAATTTTGCCAATGGAGATATGGTGGGCCATACCGGCAACCTGCAGGCGGCTGTGAAAGCCGTGGAAACGGTCGATTGTGATGTCGGTAAGCTGGTGGAAAAAGTCAGAGAGCTGGGAGGATCGGTCATTGTGACCGCTGATCATGGGAACTGCGAACAAATGTGGGACCCAGTGAACAATTGTCCCCATACCAGCCACACCACTTATGATGTGGAACTCATCGTTGTCGACGATCGTTACAAGGGACATCCGCTGCGCACAGGCGGAGCCTTATGTGATGTAGCCCCCACCCTGCTGGAACTGATGGGCCTTGCGCAGCCGGCGGAAATGACCGGTAAGTCGCTTTTGGCATCATGATCTAACGTGTTGGAGAAATCCTATGGACGCAGCCACTGATAGCAATCAACCTGATCTCGCCGAGGACGCCAAGTGGATGCGCCGTGCCTTGGAATTGGCCGAATTGGGGCGTGGTTTGGTCGAGCCTAACCCCGTGGTCGGTGCGGTCATCATCAAAAATGGCGAGCTGGTGGGCGAAGGCTGGCATGAAAAGTTTGGTGGCCCGCACGCAGAAATCCGGGCCCTGGAGGTGGCAGGCGCCAAGGCGGCCGGTGCAACCGTATATGTCACACTTGAACCCTGCTGCCACACCGGCAAAACCGGGCCATGCACGACAGCACTGGTGGCGGCCGGGGTGGCGCGCGTATCGGCAGCCGTGCTGGACCCCAATCCACTGGTGGCCGGCAGAGGCATTTCAGAACTCCGCCGCCATAGCGTGGCGGTCGGTGTCGGGGTGTGCGCCCGCCAGGCAAGTCAAATCAATGCGCCATTCTTTAAACTGATGGATCAAAAACGCCCCTGGGTAATCGCCAAGTGGGCCCAGTCCATCGATGGCACATTGGGGGATCGATTTGGCGAGTCAAAATGGATTTCATGTGCGGAATCGCGCCATCAAGTTCACCGACTTCGGGGCCGCGTTGATGCGGTACTGGTGGGCATCAATACAGTCCTTGCCGATGACCCGCTTCTTACCGCCCGGCCGCATCACCCGCTGGACATTCGCCGCCGCGCTATGCGCTGCGTGCTTGACGGTCATTGTCGCCTGCCCATGCACAGTCAACTGGTGCAAACTGCCGGGGAATACCCCGTGCTGGTCTTCCACCAGCGACAACTTGATGCGGCCGCTGCACAACGCCGCGAACACTTAATGGCCGCCGGCATCGACTGTATTCCCGTGGATGGAGAAACATCGGGTAACAGCAGCCTGAATCTTGCCGCGGTACTCGATTCTCTCGGCACCCGCTCAATCACCAACCTCCTGGTTGAAGGTGGCAGTCGTGTCATAGGCGACCTGTTCGCTCATCACCTCGTTGATGAAGCTCATGTGTATATCGCACCGATGATCGTGGGCGATGATCAGGCTCGGCGCATTGACGCCGGCAACATGGCAGTTCATCTGGCCGGTGCCGCCCGCGGCACGGTAGCCAGCCAGAACCTCTGTGGCTCGGATGTCCACCTCGTATTACTGTTTTAATATAGCACCGGTTCGGGCGCAGGTTGTTCAGCCGCCGGGCTTTGCCCGTTGCATTTGCAAACGGCGATTCATCCGACGACCGGTGAAAATGCTCTATAAATGGCCGAATATCTTGCCCCTCTTATCCCGAATTCACATTTGGACAAAGACGGACACCATGGTTATCTTGACTCCATGTTTCAGCGCATAGGAGAACTTGTAAATGAATAGACACTGCCGACGTCTGATACGCCTGACGATGGTATTGATGGGTGCCGCGTTGGTCATAGGCAGCTCAAATCTCTGCCATGCTGAATCCGCTTCCGTTGTCGCCGCCAGCGACGCCGGTGCTCCGGTTTCGCGGGTGGCGGCTTTTGCCATACAAAAACAGTTGCAGAACAAGATGACCAGAGCGGGTTGGTGGCATGAAATTGTCCACGAGCCAAACGGATGGCTGCATCATAAATATCTTGTGCCGGGGGCAGTCTATCATCAGCTTTTTGATTGGGACACCTATTTCATGGGCGCGGCGTTGAGCTATCACCATCGTGGAAGGAGCCTCGCCGGGTCAGTAAAGGACTTTCTGCATTTTACCAATTATTATGACTCGTATCGGGGGTATACACCGCGAGAGATAAGCGGCCACCATCTATGGGTCATACCGGAGATGTGCAAACCTTTTCTCGCCCAGATGGCGTTACGGGCCACACTCACCCTGCACAAGGTGGCATGGCTCAAGCCATACTATGCACGTTTGGCAGCTACGCTTTGGTACTGGCGAGATGCACGCCGCTCAAGCGACGGTTTGTTTACCTGGTACGATGGGTGGGAAAGCGGTTGTGACAACAGCCCAGCGGTAATAAGCTTTCCTGCAAACCGGACTGAAGGTGTAGACCTTGCCTGTTACATTTATCGCGAATACCTCGCCATGGCTGATCTGGCAAGCCTGCTGGGTAAACACGCGGATGTTCACCTGTACCTGCTTCGCGCGGCAAAGCTTAAAACTCTGATTCAAACCAGACTTTGGGATGCCAGCGCCGGCACGTTTTACAACCGCAACAGCCGAACCGGTGCATTTATACGCGTGCCGGAATGGACGAATCTGGTGCCGCTGTGGGCGCACGTTGCCACCGCCCGCCAGGCGCGGATTATGATCAAACGCTACGTCCTGAATCCACATGAGTTCTGGACACCTTATGGTATTCGGAGCCTCGCACCATCAAGTCCGTTTTACCATCCGGTGCACGGTTATTGGCAAGGGCCGATCTGGATCGTCAGCAATTACATGGTTATGCATGGCCTGAAGAATTATGGCTACGATGCCCCCGCCCGCATTTTGGCGGTGGAAACGGCTCGTGTACTGCTACGCGATATCGACAAAACCGGCGGCATGCACGAGAACTATAATCCGCAGACAGGCGTCGGGCAGGGAGCATGCCCATTTAAAAGCTGGGATTTGATGGGAGCGTATATAGTGCAGGAAGCGTACACCCGCCAAAACGCCACTGGCATACCCACCCCACAACAGATTGATGCCCTGTGGCACAAATGGCATAAAACCTCTTCGCGATAAATTCACCGGGAGATGTCCGCGTTACGGGGTTGGTTTGGCCACGGCCCGCGTTGGTGCAGCATTCTGCCGCGGGAGTTGCTCCGCGAGTTTCCGGCTTTGCTACTGCCAAATCTTGCGCCATAGGACGGGAATAGGCGAGTCGTCTCGGGGAACTCCTTTGCGCTACGTGAAAAATTGAGCCTGTGGCGCCATTCCGGCGTCGGATAAATCGCAGTTTGCAAAGGCACCGGCCAACCCTGCGGCTAAACGGCCTGCACACATCAAGATTACATTTCTTCCAGAACCGGTATGCCCAGCAGCTCATTTAAGCCGACTTTTAATACCGCCTGCGTCACCCGGCACAAAATCAGGCGGCTTTTGACAGTGGCGGGGTTAGCCGCCTTAAGCACGGGGCAGTTTTCATAGAAGGCAGAAAACAGGCCGCACAGTTCGTACAAATAAGTGCAGATGTAGTGCGGTTTGAGATCGCGAGCGGCTATTTCAACCGCATCGGGAAATTTAAGCAGGTGGCGAGCGAGGTTCAATTCCGCGCTTTCCACCAGCTCCAGCCGGGCCTGAGAATTTTCTACATCTCCAGCCTTGCGAAAAATGCTGCAGATACGGGTGTAAGCATATTGCAGATACGGGCCGGTGTTGCCGTCAAAGGAGAGGATTCGTTCCCAGACAAATTCGTAATCGCCGGTGCGATCCTGCTTCAAATCGGCGTATTTGACAGCCCCGATGCCCACGGCGGTGGCGATTTGCCGCTGTTTATCCGCGCTAAGCGATGGATTTTTCTCCGCTACAACGGCGGCGGCCCGGTCCATCGCCTCAGCAAGGAGCGCCCGTAATTTCACGCTTTCACCGGACCGCGTTTTGAATGGTTTTCCGTCAGCGCCTAGGATGGATCCAAAGGAAGCATGCACCAGGTCCACGCGCTGACCAGTCTGAGGATGCACATGCCAGCGCATGGCGCAAGCAGCATCAAACACCATCGCGAAATGCTGCGCCTGCCGTGAGTCGGTGGTATAAATGACGCGGTCGGCATGCCAATTTTCATTCAGCGGCTTCTGGTCATTGGGTGTGAGTTTGTCCTCCACGATTCTAAAATAGAGGGCCGCGAGATCCGTGGTGGCATACAGATAGGCCCCATCGGCTTTTTGGATAATCAGCGGCAGCGGCTGTTTATCCTTATCCACGTAGCCGGGCAAAAATAGGCACATGGCCCCGTCGGAGATGCAGGTCAAGGGTTTGTGAATGACGGGGGGCAACTGTGCATCGGTCAGCCGATCCAGGGCTTGAGGACTGGCGAGAGCTCCGGCCGCCTCGGCGCGGTCGTCCGGCGGAGACACGGCGAGTTCCTTAAGCCGCGATGGCGTATCGGCGCCGCCGAGCGCGGTGTCGCTACCGTCGCCGCCCACCGCCAATGCCTCGGCAATCTGGAGAACAATACCCGGAAGTCGAGGCGCATAAAAACTTTCTCCCCGTTCATCCTGCGGGGTGAGTTTGACACCCAGCAACTGAAATATCTGCTCTGCATGGCGCCGACTTTCATGGTGAATATTCCGCCAAAGCGCAACCGCCTGGGGTTCACCGGCTTGAAGTGCGACAACGGCGTGGCGTGCTTCAAGGGCAAATTGCGCATCTTCGCGGTCGCGCTGTGCCGCCTGCCGGTAGTAGGTGTCAAGGTCTTCAATGGGTGGAAAAGCCCCCGTCTGCAATTGCACTTCCTGCGCATAGCGGATCAGCATGCCAAACTGGGTGCCGAAATCACCGACGTGGTTTTGCCGTATCACGGCATGCGTCTGAAATTCTAAAATGCGACTGATGGCATCGCCGATGACGCAGCTTCGCAGATGGCCAACATGCATTTCCTTGGCAATATTGGGTCCGGCGTAATCCACAACCACCGTTTGCCGATGCGAGGCCGGTGGCACACCGGCGCGTGCCAGTGAGGCCGATTGGCTGGCGATGGCTTCAAGGCGCTGGCCGATAAAAACCACGTGTAATTTAAAATTAATAAACCCCGGACCGGTGATGGTCGGCGGCTCGCACAGGCTATCTAAATTCAGGTGTTCAATTATCCGGGCGGCCACGGTACGCGGCGGCTGGCCGAGCGCCCGGGCCAGGGCCATGGCCGAATTGCATTGATAATCGCCGAACTTGGGGTCGCCAGCCTTAACAACCGCACTTGGTGCATGTTCCGCACCGAAAGCTTTTCCGATGGCCAGCGCGCACCGCCGCCGTAATTCCGCCTCGATGGATATCACTTATTTCCTCTTCTTTGCTGATTTTGCCGGTTTCCCAGCGCCTGACGTCCGGCCTTTCATGGATCCATCCGTCCTGCCCGGCTTTCCGCTGGATGCGGAAGTCGCTTTACCTTTAGATACTTTTTTGGCCGGTGCCTTGGGCTTGGATGCCTTAATTTTGACGGCTTTCGCCTTTAAGATTTTTGCCGCGGACCATTTGACTCCGGCGGTGGATTTCGATCCCGCCGCCGCTTTCGATGGCGGTTTGCCGCGCTTGGCAGCCGGCTTACTTTTAGCCACGGGCTTCGCTTTCGGTTTGCCGGCCCGTGCGGTGGATCGCTTGCCCACCCCGGAGATCGCCTTTTTCGCAACTTTGGCCTTGACCGCAGGTCTCGCCTTGGCGGCGGGCTTTGCCGGTTTGCGGCTGGCAGGTTTTTTGGATGCTACCTTGCGCCGGACGGGTTTCGATTTTTTAGCCGGCTTAATGACCGGGCCGCCGGAGGCGTCATCGTCGGCATTAACTTCAATGGAAATCGATTCGTAGCTTATGGCCTGATCATCGGGCGGAGCGGCAATGCCCTCATCCGCTTCCTGCATCGGGGGCTGCGAAAACAAGGACGGCGTATCTTCAGATGCGGGATCCTGATTCGCTTCTATTAAAAGCAATTCATCATCTAAATCGACGACGGCGTCGATCACTTCCTGAATGGCTTCCAGTGCCGCCTCCGTCTGCAGGCTCTGGGGCGTAGCGGTTTGAGGTAAGTTTAAATCAATTCTCGGGCAATCACCCCAAAGCATTTCAAGGTCGTAAAAGGCCCGGTTGGAGGCATCAAACAGGTGCACCACCACATCCACACAGTCGATGAGTAGCCATTTGGCGGTCTCGGCACCACTGATGCGCCATGGTTTAAAGCCCATCTTCCCGCCCAATTCCGCGATCTGTTCGGCAACGGTTGTCATTTGCCGGGGAGACGTGCCGGTGGCAATAAGAAAATAATGAGTGACCTGAGATCGCCCGGCCACATCCAGCAGCACGACATCGGTGCAGCGCGTGTCGGCGGCTAATTCCGCAGCGGCCTTGGCAAATTCCAAGTCGGCCTTCGGTTGAAAAGTTTCACTCATGATGTTCTCCTGATCAGTAGTTCGCACATCGGGCGGCCCGGCGCACACACCCGCATCATAACATCAGGAGTTTCCCATAAAATAGCGCCGCAAGCCAGCGTCGGTGAGGTTACGAATGGCACATTTTACGCCAACTTGCAATCGCCCCCTCTTTTGGCGATAATTCTGCCTGCACGACGGTTGCCACGACCTGCGGGTTGGGTGGCAACTGGTTTTCGGAAGAAAACGGCGGCCGAGTCTGGCGCCGGTGTTATTCGCCGCGTGGCGGACGCCGAGCTAACCGATTTCTGGCAGCCGATGATGTGAGGTTTTTATGTCCACGTTCACCTCCCCTGCCGGGGCGGCCAAAGGTATTGGGTCCGCCCGAAACAAGAATCAGGAAAAGTCTGGCAAGCGGGCGCCCGAGTCGCGCGCCGACGGCCAAAGCGGAGATTCAACCGTTGACAGCGGCACCGGGTTGCCGGTGCTCGGATGGCCAACAGGCCGTACCGACCGCTACATCGGTAAAGCCGGCGCTGAAATTATGCTTCAGATGCTGGTTGAACACGGTGTAACTGATGCGTTTGGTTATCCTGGTGGCGCCATTTTGCCCACCTTTGACCAACTGTATAAAAAGCAGATCAATTTCATCCTGGTGCGTCATGAGCAGGGTGCCGGGCATATGGCTGATGGCTATGCCCGTGCCACCGGTAAGCCCGGTATTGTGATTGTGACCAGCGGCCCGGGGGCCACCAATACGGTCACTCCGCTGGCAACCGCCTATATGGATTCCATCCCGATGATTGTTTTCTCGGGGCAGGTGCGGACGTATATGATCGGCAATGACGCCTTTCAAGAGGCGGATGTGACGGGCATTACACGGCCAGTGACCAAGCGCAATTATCTGGTAAAGAACGTCCATGATCTGCCACGGATTATTAATGAGGCCTTTATCATAGCCACCACGGGGCGACCGGGGCCGGTACTCATTGACCTGCCGGTGGATGTGACCACATCCAGGGTGGAGCAGGCGATTGACGATACGCCGTACCTGCCGGGGTACAAGCTCTATCGCACCGGCCATAGCCGTATGATTAAACAGGCAATGGAGGTTATTAACCGGGCCGAGCGTCCGGTCCTTTACGTCGGCGGCGGGGCGATATTGAGTGACGCGTGGAAGGAAGTGCGCGATCTGGCCGCCACGGCCAACATTCCCTGCACCACCACCCTGCTGGGGGTAGGGGCTTTTGACGAGCACGACCCACGGAGCCTGCACATGCTTGGTATGCATGGCAGCGCGTATGCCAACTACGCGGTGCAGGAATCGGATTGTCTTATAGCCGTAGGCGCAAGGTTTGATGATCGGGTGACCGGCAACCTGAAGCTTTTTGCGCCCAAGGCGAAGATTATCCATGTGGATATTGACCCATCGAGCATCAGCAAAAATGTGAAGGTGGATGTACCGGTGGTGGGTGATGCCAAATTGTGTCTTGCCGAGATGATCGAACTGGCAGAGGCCAAACCGCGGCAAGCTTGGTTTGAACAAATTGCGTCATGGAAGCGGCAGTTTCCATTCAGCTATCGCAATGATTCCGAGTTGCCCAAGCCGCAGGCGATTATTGAAACCATTAATCAGGTGACCGAAGGTAAAGCTTACTTTACGACGGGTGTGGGCCAGCATCAGATGTGGGTGGCACAGTTCATCCGCTGGCGGTTTCCGCGCAGCATGATCACCAGCGGCGGTTTGGGAACCATGGGTTACGGGCTGCCGGCCGCCATCGGTGCCCAGGTGGGTCGCCCCAATGACCTGGTCATCGATATTGACGGCGATGCGTCATACATCATGACGGCCATGGAGCTGGCTACCATTCGGCAATTCAATCTGCCGGTGAAGGTGGCGATTTTAAACAACCGCTTTCAAGGCATGGTGCGGCAATGGCAGCAATTGTTTTACGGTGGACGTTTTTCCAACAGCGAAATGGTCAATCCTGATTTCGCCGCCATGGCTGAAAGTTTTGGCATTCGCGGTATGCGCTGCGGACGCAAAGAGGATGTGCGTAAAACGGTTGAGGCAATGATTCAGCATCCCGGACCTTGCGTGGTGGACTTTTTATGCGAAACCGCCGAAAACGTCTATCCGATGGTGCCTTCCGGCAAAGGGCTCCACGAAATGGAGCTTGGTCTGTTAGCCAGTGCACCGCCTAATAGCGGTCGCGAGCTCGGATCATTGGCGTGAGGCGCCGCGGTGGATACTGCCGCGAACAGCGGCGTATGGCTTGAATCGTAGAATATGGCAAATGGAGGTCGCAGCATGCGACATGTTATAACTGCATTGGTGATGAATGAACCCGG
This sequence comes from Phycisphaera mikurensis, assembly GCA_022730455.1. Classification (GTDB taxonomy): domain Bacteria; phylum Planctomycetota; class Phycisphaerae; order WQYP01; family WQYP01; genus JAJZGD01. The sequence goes on from DZDI01000016.1 coordinate 25,376, forward strand.
CGTGCTGGCGCACGTGGCCAATATGTTTTCAGCACGTGGATTTAATATTGATTCATTGGTGGTGGGCCGGACGGAAGACCCGCAGCTTTCCCGCATGACGATTGTGGTAGTAGCCGACGACCGCACGCTCGATCAGGTACGCAAACAGTTGGCCAAAATCGTTACCGTGGTAAAGGTACGCGATTACCGCGATACGCCATTTGTATCCCGTGATTTAATGCTGGTGAAGCTTAGCGCATCGCCCCGCACGCGCAGCGAGATTATTGAACTTGCCAGCCTCTTCCGCGGCCACGTGCTGGATGTGGGGCATAATTCTCTCACCGTTGAGCTTTCCGGTGAAGAGGACAAACTCGACGCCTTTATCGATCTGGTGCGACCATACGGCATTCGTGAGTTGGCCCGGACCGGTATGATTGCCATGGCCCGGGGCGGCCACGCGATGTCACTGGTTGGTGAAGATGGCGACGGCACAAGCGCTTCTGCGCCGTCGGGCACAGTGCCCCCGCTGGCACAAGCCGGCGGCCGACCGGTGCGCGCTGCCGCCGGGCGAATGCCTACCCAGGAAGAGTTGGAAGCGACGCCACCGGGCTGAGAGCCGTAAGGCAGCAGACTGATGATGCTGCGCCGGTGGCGTCCGGTTAGCTGAGAGTCTATCCAAGGTTGGATTTTCAGTCTGACCGCTTGAGGCAACCTCTGAATTGGCCTACACTCTCACAGATTGTGTCGTTTTGAATGTTTATTAGCATAGGAAAATGGGCATGTTAGATATCATCCGGGGAAAAGCATATGTGTTGGGTGATAACCTTGACACCGACCAGATCATCCCTGCCAAGTTTCTTAGTTATAATCCTTCCGATCCCGCCGAGCGGAAATATTTCGGCATGTACGCAATGGATGGCGTGCCGGCCGGGCAGATGGGACTGCCGGACGGCAACATTCGATTCGTCAAACCCAATGAGTTCAAAAGTGAATTCAGCATTGTCATTGGAGGCAAAAACTTTGGTTGCGGCAGTTCCCGCGAACATGCTCCATTGGCGATTGCCGAGGCCGGCGTCCAAGTGGTGATTGCTGAATTTTATGCCCGGATATTTTTCCGCAATTGCGTAAATGGGGGCTATCTCGTTCCATACGAGACACCAGAGCGGCTGGTTGACATTACCCATACGGGCGATGAATTGGTGGTCGATATCAAGCGGAACCTGCTTTCCAATGTGACGCGCCGGACTGAGCACAAACTCAAATCGCTTGGGGATGTAGCGCCCATTATTGAAGCCGGGGGGGTATTCGATTACGCCAAGATGGCAGGGATGATCTGATTACCGGACAGATGCGGATTCACATCGGCAGGAAAAAAGTGGTGATATGAGAATATTATTGGTCGGCTCGGGGGCCAGAGAGCATGCCTTAGCCTGGAAACTGCGTCAAAGCCCCTTGTGTACCGAATTGCTCATCGCCCCCGGCAACCCCGGCATGGCGCAATTTGGCCAGTGCGTGGAGATTCGCAGTGATGCGATTGCCGACATCACGCAATTGGCCATTGACAACGCGGTGGATATGGTCGTCATCGGCCCGGAAGATCCGCTGGCATTGGGGCTTGTCGATGCGCTGGCGGCAAAAAATATCCGTTCGTTCGGCCCCAGCCTGACCGGTGCCCAATTGGAAGCGGATAAGACGTTTTCAAAAAAAATGATGCGCGAAGCACTTATTCCAACGGCGGAAGGCAGAAGCTTTAAATCCATGCGCGACGCGCTGGCCTATGTGGAATCCCGCACCGATGCGATGGTAGTCAAGGCGGCGGGACTGGCGCGGGGCAAAGGTGTGGTCATCTGCAAGGACCCGGTTGAAGCGCTGGACGTTGTCCGCAATATCATGGAAAAAAAAATATTTGGCAAGGCCGGCTCCACCATTGTCATTGAGGAAAAATTAGAGGGGCCTGAGATATCGCTTCTGGCTTTTATCGATGGACATACCGCGTACATCCTGGAATCGGCTCAGGACCATAAACGCATCGGCGAAAACGACACCGGCCCGAACACCGGTGGCATGGGGGCATTCAGCCCTGCACCGCGCATGACCGATGAACTTATCAGCAACGTTGAATCAGAAATTATTGTTCCGTTGCTCGACGCGCTGGCCCGGCATGAAATTGATTATCGTGGCGTCATCTACGCCGGGCTGATGCTCACCCCCGCGGGACCCAAAACTCTGGAATTTAATTGTCGCTTTGGAGACCCCGAAGCCCAGGTGCTGTTGATGCGATTGAAAAGCGATCTGGTCGACGTCATGCAGGCCTGCATCGATCGCAGGCTTGATCAAGTCACCCTCGAATGGGATCAGCGGCACGCCGTGTGCGTGGTGCTGGCCAGCGAAGGTTATGGCTGGGAAAGCGATGATAAGGTCGTCAAAGGTGTGCCCATCGACGGTGTGGAAGCAGCCGCAGCGATGCCGGATGTCATGATCTTCCATGGTGGCACCGCGATGAAGGATGGCCAATTGGTCACCAATGGCGGCCGAGTGCTCAGCGTATGCGCCTTGGGTGACACGCTGGCCGACGCACGGGAAAAGGCCTACGCCGCCTTGCGCAAAATCTCATTCAAGGGCATGCAATTCCGTCGCGACATCGGCAACAATGCGGGCTGAGGTTTATACCCCGCTCGGCCATTGGCGATACATGGAGGCGAGGCCGGGGGAGCACGTAACGCAGGCGTCTCGCCTGCCCACGTCGTGTTTCCCGTGCGGGCACGATGCCTGCGGTAAAGCGAGGGGCTTCGCCGATTTGTCCCATTAGAAAACGCACGGAGTATATGCAGGCCTGCCCCGGACAATTAATTGCTGCTTCGAGCGGGTGCCGGCGTCCCTTGGGAGTCTGCCCCGCCATTACTTGGACAGGCTTCTGGGTCCTTGGTTGCGCGCTGCCCCCTTTGCACGGGATGCCACCTTTGGCTTTTCTGCGGGCTTGGCGGGCGAAAGATGGGTGGACCCACGGGGTGGGACGGCGGCGTGTTCCAATGCCGAGGCGCCGGCGTGCGGCTGCTCCGATATGGACAATACTTTTCGCCCGGCCATTTGCACCAATTCTGCCGCCTGCTGACGTGCGGTGGCCGTTATCTCCTTGCCGGTGATCATCTCGGCCAATTCGTCTATCACCGCGGCGCCGGATAGTGTTTGTATCTGCGTGAAACTCTCGCCACCCACGACTGATTTACCGATCCGCATGTGCCGCTGGCCAAACGCCGCAATCTGCGGCAGGTGGGTGATGCACAGCACCTGATGATGTTCCGCCAATTGCCGCAGCTTTTCTCCGATGACCAGTCCCATGCGGCCGCCGACATTGGCATCAATTTCGTCAAACACCAGCACGCTAAGCCGATCCATCCCCGAAAGAATGGATTTAAGCCCCAGCATCACACGCGATATTTCACCGCCGCTGGCTGTAAGTCGCAGGGGTTGGGCGGGCTGCCCAGGATTGGGGGCAATTAAAAATTCTGCCATCTCACTGCCGGCAGGGGATGGAAACAGGTCCTGCGGCGTGGTTGGCAACGCTGTGAGTATGGTTTGAAAACGCGCTTCCTTCATGCCCAGTTCGGCCAGTTGTTCATCCACGAGCGCGGCCAGTTGGGCGGCCGCCTGCTGCCGCTTCGCAGTCAGTCCTGCGGCTAGGTGGGACATCCGGGTTTCAATTTCGGCAATCTCCGTTTGCCATTGCGCACCGCCGGCCTGCACCGATTCCAGTTCCGCAATTTGCCCCCGCAGTTGCTCTCCCAATTCAAACAATTCATCGGTTGATCCGCCGCGCCGGACATATTTATGCATCAGCCGATTGTATTGATTCAGACGATCGGTGCATTGGGCCAAAGCCTCATCGTCAATCTCGATGTGCTCGGCCATACGCCGGAGAGAAAACGCCGCGTCGTCCAAACTGATTATGGCATCTCGAATCTGTTCAAATATGGGTTGACAGGCGGTTGCCATACCGGCCAATTCACCCACGGCCGCGAGAAGCCGCTTAAGTTTTTCCACCGCGGCATTCTCATCGTCGTAAAGTTCAGCGCAGATGCCTGCGGCCTGTTTTTTAATCTGCGCCGCGTTGGACAGTGTCTGATGTTGCGTTTCAAGCTGCGCGAGCTCACCGCGTACCGGGGCGAGAGCATCGATTTCTGCGAGCTGAAATTGGGCCAACTCCAGTTGCCCGCGCCGCAATTGCTCGCCCGCGTGCAGGGCTTCAAGCTTTTGACGCAGCTCCGCCCGCCGGGCGTGCAAATCGTGAAATAATTTAGCCTCAGCATGCACCCCCGCGAATTGATCAAGCACGAGAAGTTGATTGCCGGGCCGCATTAAAAACTGAAAATCATTTTGACCGTGAATATCCGCCAGCAACTCCCCAATGCTGCGCAGCACCTGCCCCGATACCGGCTGCCCGTTAAGAGATGCCGACGTGCGGCCACTGGTAAATATGCGCCGTGAAAGAATGATTTCCGGCTCATCCTCCAGCGACATATCAACCAGTGCGCCAATTTCCCGCCGCACATCCGCGTGGCTGATCGAAAAAACCCCCGTCACCCGCGCTTCGGCAGCGCCGGCTCTGAGCATGCCGTGGTGCGGACGCAGAGACAATAATAATTCAATGGCACCAATCACCAGCGATTTGCCCGCCCCCGTCTGGCCGGTAAAACAATTCAGCCCCGGTGAAAGTTCAATGGTGGCGTCGGCGATGACCGCCAAATTGCTTATGTGCAGTTCACGTAGCATTCGTACCTCTCAGCACCAGTCACCGTTGGCCCATCGCTGCCGCCGCTCGCAGTTCGTGCCAATGGCTGCTGTCAAACCGCTGCGCCAGACCGCGGCAGCAATGTCGCCGGATAAAACCCTGCAATCGGTCTTCGTCCGGACCGGGCCAGAAACGCCATGGGTTTTGCACCGGCGGCCACGGCACGGGACCTTGGCTTCTGGCCTCTGCCTGCGCCAGATTGCACCACTGCGGCGCTGCGGCCTCGCCGCCATCAATCTGTACATTCACGGTGCCTGTCTGCATCCGTGGTGAAAGCGGCGTTTCAAGCATCAGCGGCAGATCCAGCTTGCCAAGATGGCCGCCACTAATATCGCAGCCGTAAATGACCCGTGGTCGGCCAATATGCCACCCGTAAAGTGTACCCGCGTCATCGGCCGCAAACATCGATCCATTCGGATGCATCTGCCCCGGCAGCCAGGGACTGGGCATGTGTCCTGCCATAAAAGCCCAGATATCAGTACGCCATCCTTCAATCCGCTCTGCCACCCCTGCCCCGGTTATTTCACGGCGATCTTCCCCCGCCTTTCCCCACAGAAGCGTCAGCAGGGCGGCTTGGTCGGGCATGGCCAGCCAAAAATAGTCCAGCAGTGGTCGGTCCGGCCGCATAGTGACCGAAAGATCCATCGGCTTAACATTTTGCCTCATCAGCCTGCGGACTCCCATGTGGTACCCAGAGCTTCTATTGCAGGCACAATTGCTTACCGGCAATATACTGCATCAGGATTTTACCCGTTTGACGTTTTAGAGATATGTCCGGCAAGGAAGCGCCATTGGTTACATTTCTTCTGCAAGGTCTGCTCATTGGTTTTTCCATCAATGCACCCATTGGGCCGATCGGAATATTTTGCATCCGGCGCACCTTGGCCGATGGCTTGTTCGCTGGCCTCCTAGCGGGGTTCGGGGCGGCCGTAGCCGATGGAATTTTTGGCACCATCTCCGCGCTTACGGTGCATCAGGTTGCCCAGGTTATTGAGCGTGTAAATTTTTCGCTTTCGCTCATCGGTGGTATTCTACTGCTGGCTTTTGCGGTGTGGATTTTACTTCGGCCCCCGGCCAACCTGCCGGCCGGCAATGACCCCATAAGCAGGCGTGCGTCGGTGGTGGTGGCGGTAAAAGCTTTTTTCGCGGGCCTTGGGTTTACCCTCATCAATCCATTAACCATTCTGCTTTTCATTGCCATCTTTGCCGGCATCGATCCGCATGCCACGTTGGCCTCCATGTTGAGCATCGTTCTGGGGCTGTTCCTCAGTGCGTGGGTTTGCTGGACGATACTGGCCTTGCTGATGCACTTTGTGCGCATGCATTTGGGGAAATCCTTGCTGACCTTGGTCAATGTGCTCTCAGCCGCCGCCGTTGCGGGGTATGGCATATGGGCCATCGTGTCGGCATTTCATCATTAAGGTTGCAGGGATTGCAACGCCGCGGTTGCACCCCTACTCAGCGGCTATCAAGTGAGGGTCGCGACACCGGCCACCCCACATTAGGTTCCCACAATACAGAGCGCACCGGGAGTTATTTAGACCCATGAAAATCAGCAGCCTGCATGAACACGCCGTCAGACTGACTCTCATCATCACGGCGAGCTTGCTGCTTACGTTGGTGAGGGCGTGGCAATTTTTCCGGGCGGGGGTGAAATCGCCAAAGAGCAGACGATTTACGGCGTTTCGTCGGAACTTCCCGAAGGGCCCAAGCGGTGATGGCACCCCACGCCCCCACAGACAAGAATGTCTGTGCCACACCCTGAAACTGAAACACTCATCCGCTCCGGCAAT
>DZDI01000017.1 GCA_022730455.1 Phycisphaera mikurensis
AGTTGGGGCGCTTGCGGCCAATCAATCCTAATTTGTAGGCGTGACAGAGCACTAGCCTGTTAATGATGTAAAAGAGAAAGTCATATACTAAAATACGAAATATTCCCTGCGCTAGGAATCTGGTGATGACCGTGGCCCGCGTCTAAACTCACGCGGGTCGGAATAGTGCGAATCATGAACGCTGTGTCGCAAACTGACGTTATTATTATACGAGCTTGTGGCAAAGACTGGAGGCTCTATGGCCAGATTGCGTAAATCGGATCGAGTGCTAAACATTCTCCGGCAACTTCTCGATGGACGGCCTTGCGCGGTTGATTCGCTGGCACAACGTCTGGAGGTTTCGGAGCGATCAATCTTCCGTGATCTGTCAACGCTGGAAAAGGCTGGCTTTAATATCAATCGGGCCGATGCCCAAATAACCCTGCAAATCAAGTTTGATTCGTCGGGGACTGCGGCTTTTTCTGACCAGGAAATATTGCTGCTGCAGATCATCCTAGAAAGCACGCGCCGCGAAAATGGCTTACCATTTTTGCATATCGCCGAGAGCTTGGGAAACAAATTGATAAATCGCCTGCCACAGATCAAAAATATATCTGCAAGGCATAAGCATCGCGTAAATATCAAGAGTGAACCCATGACTTACCTGGACGACCACGCCACGCATTTTCATGTTTTTTTGGATTGTATTCTCCACGAAGTTTCGATGGACTGCGTGTATGAACCAGCCCACAGCAGCAAGCAGGAGGTATCGCAGGCATTTCAATTTGACCCTTACGAATTGATATTCGCATCCCATGCATGGTTCGTCATTGGAAGACGGCGCGATCGGGGCCAATACCGCACCTTGAAGGTGAACCGTTTCAGCGAAGTTCGTGCGACGCAGCATAAATTTAAGCGGCGCAAAGACTTTTTACTAAATGACTACCTGAAAGACGCCTGGCGGATCATACCTGGTAAACCGCACATGGTTGTGGAACTGCTTTTCGCCCGCGAATTTGCGGACAACATTGAGGAAACGCACTGGCACAAAACTCAAGACACCCAGCGGCTTGAGGACGGTCGATTAAAATTCACCTGCTCAGTTGACGGTATGGATGAAATTAAATGGTGGGTGCTCAGCATGGGGCCGAAATGCGAGGTTGTAGCACCGGCCATCCTCAGGAAGGAAGTACACCGATTGGCCTGCGAGGCGGCAGATGTAAATAAATCCTGATTCTGAACACAACTTACAGTTTTATGCGTCACGCCCCGGCTCCAGGCATAAATGGCTGGCACATCGACTGCAACCCAATGTGGCCCGGACCGGTAAAGCGATTCCACACCATCTGCCCACCGCTGGCGAATAAGCCGGTCGATAATTTTTGCATTTTGGTTTCCATGTTGACACTCATCTCCTTGTATATCCATCCGCCCGGCTCCACATCAATTTGCTCACCTACCTGCAGTTCTAATTCAAATACGTTGCCGTAACCGTGAAGCCAGAGAACACCCTCTTGACGATCGGCTGCGAAGGTATCAATGAAAAACCCCGTACCGCTGAAAAGCATATTGGCCACGCCTTGGACGCGCCGAAACGAATACTGCACATTATTACTGGCGGCCAAAAATTGGTGTTCCCGCACATCGACCGCCTGATTGGGGCCCAGGTGCAGCGCAAAAATATGCCCCACACCGTCACGGCTGAAGGCAATACGACCCGGGCCGCTGGCTTCCGTCATAAATATTGGCATGCCAGCAATGACCCGTTTGAACGTCCCCTGCATCGGTTTGACGCCGATGGTTACCTCGGGGTCCTTCCAAAACAAAACATGATGTTCAAAGAAAACGCCGGTGCCTTGCAATTCCACCTGCAGCACGGGGACCAACTCACCTTCTACGTGGTAAGTTAACCCGGCAAATTTTTCATCGCGTACTTGGGAGCCTGTCCAAGTATTCAGCAGTGTGGGCACAGCCATCATTTTCTCCTCAACATCTGCATGATCACATCAAAATAGGAACAGCGTAAAAGTATCGCGCCAGTCGTAATCCGTCAAAAGCTCAACCCGCAGCTACCTGATGCGTCAGGACGCGATACAGCCAATAGAGCGGACTCAGACGGGCCCAGATTGGAAAATTGCGAGTGCGAATACCCATATCAAGCAGGCCGATGGACGGCAAGACAAATACCCACACGATGAGACTAAAGCGAACAAGCAAGTCCACAGAGGTTGGCGTACTGCGGCTCCAGCCGACCACGGCGGTTAAAATGGCAGCCATGGATAAAATGTAGGCCACTGCTAACCAAGGGCTCTCGGGACGGGTCATCCAGCCGGAAAGCACCAGCATGGGCAGCGGCCCTATAATCGAAGCAATACCAAATAGCAGAGCCTGACCGGCATTTGTATGTTTGGGTGATGCTGAGGGAATGGCGATGAGAGAAAGCCAGATCGCTGCGGCCGAAGCATATACCACATACGGCCAAATCCATGCTGACCATGGTGAAATTGGGGGTTTGACCGACCAGCGGATACCCGCACAGGCCATCCACCCAGCAGCCAACGCAGCCCCGGCCGTGAAAAGAGTGGAGGCCAGAAGGCGTAAGGTAAATGACCGATCGGCGGGCGGACGCGTTGCCACATGTGCCATTTGAGAATTCTCCATTCTGCGGTCAATTGGGATATATCGGCGTTACGGGGGCATAAACGGGCTGGCTTGCGGCGGCACTACTCGCCACCAGCACCTGATCTCCGCGTAAATCAACAAATGTGTGGTTGGCGTCGATACGGTGGTATTGCTGGTTAATCGCGTCGAGATATTCCAGCTTACGGTCGGTCGGCACTTCAAAAAAACTTCTAACCCCCGGCGGTTGTCCCCAATACACTTGCGTATGCCAGCGTGTGACCAGGATGATCTGTGGATGCCGCTGCGATGGCTTACCCACACCAGCAACGTCGATATCGCGAATTTGATTGGAGTAGGAACGATTGCGCAACAATCGAGCCAAAGCTAGGCCAGCGCGAATCGGTTTACCTTTAAATTCATATCCTGATTTAGGCAGTATGCCGGTATAGCCTGTCAGTGTAAATAGCCACTGAATCTGGGTGTGCTGGGCGGCACTGTATACACCCGGCAGACGAATGCCCGATTGGCTGACGAGATAAAATTTATTTTTTAACTTAACAAAGACAGCCGGATGCCTGTATTCGGCGGCGATTTCTATGACCTGTTCATGCGGAAGCATCGTGCGCCGGACAAAAACAATCCGTCGTATCCAAGCGTTAAAGCCAACATCAGGATGGTGGATATAGTGGGCAGCAAGTTTCTGCAGAATATGCCCATTTAATGGGTCTCGTATTTCAGCCGCATATCGAGGGTGATGGTGGTTGAAGATGGTGTAATCCACGGCTTCGCGTGCCAGCGAGTCTAAAATAGCATGTGAAAGGTAAGCCGGAGTATGTACCATCACGATGCGTTTAAGTGGATGCCGGGATGAAGCCGCGATAGCCGACATGGCATAGCGGCGTATCTGGCCAAACGCGGCGAGAATCACACCAACGATCAGCAATACGAAGCAGAGCGATATGATTGCCCTCCGGCGATATCCACTGGCGTCGAGAGAAGATTTAGTCATAGCTGCTTACCCTCATACGCGCACGGCGCCCTGATGCGGCACTCGATCACGCAAGGCCATGGTGCACAATCGATCGCACAGGGCATCAAAAGGAATCCCCACCCGGGCGGCCGCCTTGGGCACAAGCGAATGTGAAGTAAAGCCGGGCATGGTGTTGATTTCCAACACCAGTGGTTCCAGCGACTCTGCATGGATCATAATATCGACACGGGATATATGCCGGGCCCCGACGATGCGATGGCATTCGACTGCGGCCTGCTGCGCCGCGTCGAGACATCCTTTGGGCAGATCAATATCAAATAAATATTGCGTATCATCCCGCCGGTATTTTGCGGAATAATCATAAAACGGTACCGCCGGACGCACCTGAATGGCGGGCAGGCTTTGCCCGTCGAGAATGCCAATAGTAATTTCAGGACCGCAAATGCATTTTTCAATCAGCATGCGATCATTGCGGGCGCAGGACGACTCCAGTGCCAAAACTGCCTGCCGGGTGTCAGCAAGAATGTGGCAGTCCACTGAACTGCCACCATCGACGGGCTTAATAAATTGCGGGTAGCCAATTTCTGCAGACAGATCCGCCCACGCCTCCGGCGCTGATCGGACGGCTATTCGCCACGCGGGAGTGGGTATCCCGACACTCAGAAGTTTTTGCTTGGTGCGTGCCTTATCCATCGCGATTTCGCTGGCGGCGGGATTGGACCCGACATACGGCAGGTTTCGCGATTCAATCAACCTCTGCACCTGGCCATCCTCGCCAAAGACACCATGCAGAACGGGAAATACCACATCGCAAGCGCTATGATCAAGGGCGGAGATATCTTGTGGTGAAATATCGCGCTTCGTCACACGATACCCCATTCGCATCAAAGCCGACGCTACCGCCGCGCCGCTGTCTAAAGACACCTCGCGCTCCGTTGAGATGCCACCACACAAGACCAGGATGTCATGCGTTGACTTTGCATTTACCATGGCTTCCTCGCGCATTTACCAGATAACCACTTCCATCTCTAACTTAACGCCAAAACGGCTTTCCACAATTGTCTGTACGTGCTCGATTAACCCCAGGACGTCGGCGGACAGGGTACCTTCACGTGCGACAATAAAATTGGCGTGGCGGCGTGAAATCATGGCACCTCCGACCGCCGTACCTTTGAGGCCCGCTAAATCAATGAGCTTACCGGCCGATTGCCCTTCCGGGTTTTTGAACGTGCATCCGGCGTTATTCTCCCCCATGGGCTGAGAGTTCTTTTTGTACAGCCAAATTTCCTTCATGCGCTTGGTAAGCTGTTCAGGATCTTCTGGTTGGAGTTCCAATACGGCTTTCACGATTACCTTGCCGGTGATATTGCATTGCCGGTAGCCGAAGACCAGGTCATCGCGATATCGGGTGTACAGATTACCTTCCGCATCCAGCATGGTGACTGATGCCACCGCCGATCCAATATCTCCAAACGCTCCGCCAGCATTCATGCGGATATGCCCCCCGACGGTGCCGGGGATTCCCGCAACCGGTTCAATGCCTCCCAAACCGGCTTTGCACATCGCGCGTACCAGTTGCATCATATCGGCGCCAGCGCCCACAGTCACCGTGCGACCATCAATTTGTACACTTTTCAATGCCGGTTGGGAAAGCTGAATAACCGCGCCATTCACCCCTTGATCACGAACCAGCAAATTAGCACCGTTGCCAAGGATATAGATGGGCACCCGGGCCTCGCCAAGGCGCTTAATAATCTCTGAGAGTTGCGCTTCGTTGGTGGGCTTGACAAAATAACGGGCGCGTCCACCGAGACCAAACCACGTCAGCGGTGCCAGATGCACATCTTCCGAAATAATGGATTCAAATCCGCTTTGCCAATTCATGCGTCACTTTCCAAACGTTTCCTGCACCCATTGAAATAATCAAATCACCCGTTTGCCGGTGTTTCTCCAGATAGTCAATCACTTGTGAAAACTGTGCCAGATGCCGGGCGACCCCACCCGCAGCCTGAATCTTTTCCACCAACATGGTGGCCTTAACTCCCGCCTCATCGGAAGGCGTATCCCGGGCAAAATGAATATCAGGAACAATTACCAAGTCAGCATCTCCAAAACTATGGGCAAATTCGTCCATGAAACAGCGGGTGCGGCTGTGCTGATGCGGCTGAAAAACGCAGATCAGCCGTTGCGGTTGCCAGCGGGCCTTCAATGCCGCCAAGGTCGCCCTGATTTCTGTCGGATGATGCGCGTAATCATCAACCAGTGTCACACCCTCGGCTTGGCGTATGAGCTGGCTACGGCGTTCAATTCCTTGGAAAGACTCCAATGCATGCCGAACCATTTCCCACTCTACCCCCGCCCGCAGCGAAAGCCCTGCCGCCGCCAATGCGTTAAGGACATTGTGCCGTCCGGGGACTTGAAGTTCGATGCGGCCAAGCACTTTGCTGTTCAGAGCCATGTTAAACGCCGGACACCCATTCACAAGTGAATAGTCATGTGCGGCGATATCGGCACGTTGTTCGATGCCGAAGGTGAGCACCTGGGCGGATGCAGCGGCGGCCAGAGCATGGCGGTGCGGAGACTCTGCCGGTATCAGCACAAGTCCATCGGGATGCACCTGTTGGATGAACTGGCAGAAGGCGGCGCGGATTTCATCAATATCTTTATAATAATCCAGATGATCCGGTTCGACGTTAAGCACCACCGCCATCCGAGGGGATAGATTCAAGAAGCTGCGGTCAAATTCACACGCTTCAACGATAAAATATTCGCCATGGTTTCCGCGCGACGATCCACCGAGTTGAGGTATCACCGCCCCTCCCACAAAAGAAGGGGTCAACCCGGCGCTGGTCATGATCCACGCCGTCATGGCGGTAGTGGTGGACTTACCATGGGTGCCGGCGATGGCTATACCTTGCTTGAAATGCATCACCCGTCCCAGCATTTCAGAATATTTAAATATTTTCAGGCGCCGGGCCTCCGCTGCCACCCGTTCAGGATTATCGCGCCTCACCGCCGCCGAACAGATCACCCATTGTGTCCCGGGGGGCACCCATCCAGCCTGCTGGTCAAATAGAATCGATATCCCCATGGTCTGCAGATGGTCGGTAGCAAGGCTTGGTGCCCGATCAGACCCGGTAACAACCGCACCGCACTGGCGGACTATTTGCGCCAGTCCTGACATACCGCTGCCACCGATACCAATCATGTGGATATGAACGCCGGCGATGGTTGAATCATGTTGGTTATCTTCTGACATGGATATTCTTAGACGCCCACCTGCATCGATTTCTATCTGGCTCATGCCTGTCATTGCTTAAAAGCCTCCATGCTTTCAACCCTAAGTCTATGCGATTGATCGTCCGCCGACACGGCATAGCCAGTTGGCGATTTCTAAAGCCGCGGCAGGCTTGCCATTGGCCAATGCGGCCGCCCGCATGGTCTGCCGCCGTTGCTCGTCATTTAATAGCTCAACGAGCACCTTCTGGAGGGCCGGGCCGTTAAGGGCCGCGTCACGGCGATCTTCAAGCAGCACCGCCGCCCCATGGGATACCAACTTCTCAGCATTGGCATGTTGATGCCGGTCGCGATGAAACGGATAAGGCAGTAGAATGGCTGGCACGCCGCACGCCTCCAATTCAGCACATAATCCAGCCCCCGAACGTGTGATCGCCAAGTCGGCCGCGGCCCAGACGCTGCCCATATCGTCGCAGTAATCCATTACCTTCCAGTGTAAAGCGCCACTGCCAATGGCCATTTGGCGGACCTTTTCAAACTCAGATGCACCTGTGATGTGCAATACTTGCCACGGTCGCGACGGATCGTTGAGCAGACGTAATACCTGCGTATCACGCATCAATTCACACCACGCCGCGTTAAGGGTGCCGGCCCCCAGCGAGGCACCGGTGATGACCAGCGTCTGCCGGTTGGGTGCAAGCCCAAGGGCTGCCATTGCCTTTTCGCGCGAGCGATGGAATAGCGACGCCCTCAACGGCACACCCGTTACGTGAATACTTTTGCTGTGGACACCCGAGATATCCATCGGCCACTGTGTAAATATCACTTCCGCCCGGCGGGCCAAATAGCGATTGGCCAACCCCATTTTTGCATCTGGGTTAAGCAGGGCAATGGGAATTTCTCTTTCTGCGGCCATGCGACTGGCGGGCGCGGCGGCATAGCCGCCAAGTGCCAATACCGCACATACCCGATCCTGATGTTGATTGAAAAACGTATCCCAAAATCGGCAGGATTGTCGCCATGATTGATAAAACGCTGGCCAGCGCCAGATATTTTTCGGGAAAGGCTGGACAGCCTGCTGGATATACGCGTCGCCCTTGTCGGCCAGAAGCCGCCGATCAATTATTCGTGATGTGGCCGCCCAGTGTATCTGGGCCGACGGAAGCAGAACCTGCAAATGTTCCGCGACCGCTATGCCCGGGTAGAGATGCCCGCCAGTTCCGCCACCAGCAAATACAAAAACTGCCTGTTGTAGTGATGGATCGGATGTCATAAAAGCATCCCGCATGCGGCCTGGATCAAATGCATTTCGCCGTTGTGAAGGCCTTGGCGATGACCGGGCGACCTGCGTCACGCTGCCCCCCGAATTCCGATTTTGGCATCAGAGTGTTCAGCCTGTATAGGCGCGACTGTCTCCTCTTTACCCATCGCCTTAGCCATCCGACTTGACCGTTCAATATTCATCAGCAACCCGACGGCACCGGCCGTCAGTATCCAGCCCGTGCCCCCTGCAGAAATCATCGGTAGCGCGATACCTTTGGTGGGAACCGTAACCGTCACCACCGCCACATTCATCGCCGCTTGTAGACCGACGGTAGCGGTCGTACCAAACGCCACCAATTTGGTGAACATGGTGTCGGCCCGATGCACAACGCGCCATCCGACGATGACCAGAGCCATATAGAGACTGATGACCAGCAGACACCCCATAAAACCGAGTTCCTCGGCGATGAGCGAATAGATAAAATCGGTGGAATCTTCTGGAAGATACCCCATCTTTTGTATCCCATCACCGAGCCCCTTACCCCAGAAGCCGCCACTGGAGAACGACAGCAACGACTGTATCGGATTGTAGCCAGCACCTTGAGGGTCTAAATGTGGATGGAGGAAAATTAACAATCGCTCGCGCCGATAAGGTACATGCCAAACAGCAAAGTAGCCCACGGCCACGGCAGGTGGAATGAAGAGAGCTAAGTGCCACCACTTGCATCCAGCCATAAGCATCATCATGGCCGCAATGCCCACCATTAGCGCCGCGGTGCCGAAATCTTCCTTCAGGATCAACGCTACTGTAAGCCCTACCACGGCAATCAGAGGGACAAATCCCCGCCAAAAATTGCGTATCTGTTGTGACTGATGGGCTGCGTAGGCGGCAATGAAAACTATCAGAACCCATTTGGCCAGTTCCGATGGCTCAAAACCAATGTGATGTGCACCTACCCGTATCATAAGCCAACGTCTTGCACCGTTGATGGTTACACCAAAATGCGTTAACACCAAGGCAAGACAACAAATTGAGATAAGCATCAAAATGGTTGCCGGTGAAGTCCATAGGGTGCGTCCCAGCAATCGGCGGTAATCCATGCGCCACAATACCAGCAAAAGCGCAACTGCGAGCAGCACGTGCAGTCCGCTGATGTTGAAGAAGAAATGAAAAAGTGAATCATGCGGTTTACTGACAACGCGACTCTCTGCGCTCTGTACCATTAAGAGTCCAATGCCCAACAAGGCCAGCACAATGATGAGCAGGACGCGATCCAATTCCAACGCAACCGGCCGCAATGAGAACTTTAACCCCTTCGCAATTTTGCCGGCGACGTTGCCAGTAGATTTGCCACCATTTCGACCCGGCCAGCGTGTAAGAGCAGGCCAACGGATTGCAGATTTGCTTGCAGACATTCTTCACCCGTTTTAGTAGAGCATTCGTCGGCCGTATTGGGTTACCGGGGTGGGTACTGCATCATCCATGTGCCACCATACACCCGCCATCCGTGGCCGAGCGAGCTAACCAAACGTACTATATCAATGCGGTCGGTAAATGCCAGCACGCCTAGACCGATAACGCTTATACGCTTCACTTATTTTCGTCCAACTCCACCTGTCTTAAACATAAAATTTAACGTAACTTGACCAATGCCAAGGCTCCAGCGGCAAATAGCGCGGAAAGCAACCAGAACCGTACCACCACTTGCGGCTCGCTCCACCCCGCCATATGGAAATGGTGATGGATGGGCGCACAGCGAAAAATCCGCTTCCCACGGGTGGCCTTGAAAACCGATACCTGCAATACGACGCTCATAAGTTCAATGACGAAGATGCCGCCAACCAGAAACAGCATAGGCTCCTGGCGAATGACCACCGCCACGTAGCCGATCACACCACCGAGTGGCAGCGAACCGGTATCCCCCATAAAGACGGACGCAGGATTGCAGTTGTACCAGAGAAAACCAAGGCATGATCCGGTCATTGCCCCGCAGATGACGGCAAGCTCACCCGAGTGCCGGATGTGATTAAAGTCGAGAGTGGCGGCCCAACGGGCATCGCCAGTCACGTAGGCAAGAATCATGAAGCCAAAGGCCACTATCGCCATGCAGCCGCTCGCCAAACCATCCATACCATCGGTAAAATTGACGGCATTGCTGGTGCCGGCTATGACACAGATAGTCAAAATGGCAAAAAGCCAGGCCGGAAGAATGATATCACGTGGCAGCAGAGGCCAATTCAGGTAGTGCGCCTGATGGTAATTCCCGTGATGGTAAATAAAGAACGCCAGAATCATCCCCAGCCCAATTTGAAAGAGCAATTTCTCCCACCAGAAAAAACCATCACGTGAACCAGGCGTGCGGCGTTTGGCCGTTAGCTTCAACCAATCATCCACGGCCCCAACCCCTCCCAGATAAACCAGACAAACCAACCCCATGCGAACATAAAAGTTATCCAACCGGGCGAAGAGCAATGTCGAAATAATAATGCTGCCGATGATAAGCACTCCGCCCATGGTGGGGGTATCGGCCTTGTCGGCGGTCATGGCGTTCAGTTTGTCGTTGTGGAATTCCGGCTGATCGCCCAGCTTTTGTTTTTTCAGCCAGCGTATAACCGGGCCGCCCGCAAATAACACAATTAAAAACCCGGAAATAACGGACAGCGCCGAGCGAAATATGACTACATCCAGCGCCGAGGCGCCACTGATCACATGGTGCAATTCCAAAACATGGTAAAGCCAGTACAGCATAGACGCGCACCTCCCTGTCAGACGTAATCGGCAGTCTGCGGTAACTTGCCGACGGATAATCCTTTAACCAAATCTTCCAGATGCATGCCGCGTGATCCCTTCAGCAGGATCGCATCGCCGGTACCTAACCACTGGCTGCGACCGTCAAGAGCCTGCTGAACATCCGTAAAGTGAACGGTGGTCATACCACATTTTTCCGCCGCGATTGCTGCCCAACTCGCCAGCGATCCGATAGCGACAAGTCCATCAAGTTTTAATTCAGCGGCAAGCTGTCCCATACGTAAATGATGCTCACCGGCACTGGTGCCCAGTTCCAGCATGTCGGCCAGCACGACCACTTTCCGAGGACGCCGACGATTCACCATGGGCAATGTCAACTCGGCAAAAGTTCGCATAGCAACTTCCGTACTTGATGGATTGGCATTGTAGGCGTCATTGAGAATCCAATGAGTTCCCAACGTCTGTGGCTCCAGACGCATCGAACTGGCCTTTACACCAGCCAAACCCGCCCGCAGTTCCTCTTCCGAGAGCCCCATCCGCCTCGCCACGCCAATGGCCAGCGCCGCATTGATGGCGTTATGCCACCCCAGAAGCGATAAATGAAATTCCGAACGGCCATTAATTTCAAAGCTGATTCCTGTGATATCCTGCTGCCGTGGCGTCACCTCGATATCCGCTCCCGCTCCGACGAACCCCACCGTCACCTGCAGCACTTTACTTAATCGCAAGGCATGGAGCAATTCCGGTGCGGATTTATTAAAAAACAGCATGCCATCATCCGTGGTAAAGCGTGCCAGTGATGCTTCCTCAACTGCAACGGCATTTAGATTCATCAGTTGTTCGAGATGTTCCAGTCCGACACCGGTAATCACCGCGATGTCAGGAATGGCCATAGCACCCAAAGCCGCGATTTCGCCTAGTGCGTTGGTGCCCACCTCTAAAATGACATAATCATGCTGCGGCTCAACGGAAAGCAGCGTCAGCGGAAGCCCGATGTTATTATTAAAACTCCTGGGGCTTGCCACGCCGCTGAATTTCTGCGATAGCAGCGAATGAATGATTTGCTTGGTGGTGGTTTTACCGTTTGATCCGCCGACGGCAATGACCTTGCTCCGGATTTCCCTGCGATACGACGCCGCCAGTCTCCCCAACGCTCGCACGGATTGATCGGTCTGCATGATGGTGGCAGACGTACGCTCCAATTCAGTCCGTACATCCGGGTTCAGCGTCTGGTCGATCAATACCCCGGACGCCCCAGCCGAAACCGCCTGCATGACAAATTTATTGCCATTGAACTTCTCACCCTGGATGGCCACAAACAGGTCTCCCTCGCGAATGCGACGGCTGTCAGTGGACACCCCGCCGCGAAATTCACGCTCCCCACGCACCTCCCATCGCGAAAGTGTCACCCGGCGAATATGATCAAATGAACATGGTTTCACTTTATACCTCGAGACCCCATCGTGGTAACCCGCCCATTTCCTACATCACGCGTTACGCGCAACCTGACTGCCAAAGCATGTGCAGCGCACTCCACATCATCAAAATGCTGCCGCTCATTGCCGATAATCTGGTAGTTCTCATGCCCTTTACCAGCAATCAAAATCGTATCATCCGGCTCCGCCGTTTCAACTGCGGCGGTGATGGCCGCCTGACGATCAGGCATGACTTCCACCACATTACGGCCATGGGCCGAAAACCCCATAAGGATGTCATCGATGATAGATTGGGGCTTTTCCGTTCGTGGATTATCGCTGGTAACGATGACTCGATCCGCCAACTTTTCCGCAACAGCGCCCATCAAAGGTCGCTTGGTTTTATCACGGTCGCCGCCGCAGCCAAATACGCAGATAAGCCGACCTTTGGTCAGTGGCCGAAGTGCAGTAAGCACATTTTCCAAGGCATCATGGGTATGGGCATAATCCACAAATACAGCGAATGGTATTTTTTCGCCCGCTGAACCGGGCAAATCAACACGTTGCAGCCGCCCGGGGGCGGCCCCCGCCTTTGGCATAACCGCCGCAAGCTGCTCCAGAGAAAAACCGGCGGCAATACCACCGGCCAGAGCGCAGAGAATATTTAGCGCATTATGCACACCAACCATGGGGCTTAAAACATCCAATGGAGCAGCACCTCTCCAGGACACCTTCATCTGCATGCCTGATTGATCCATCTTGGTCACCATGCCCTCCAGGTCAGCGGTGCGTTTAATGCCGCAGGTCATAAGGCGGGCACGCGTATGGCGTACCATGGTTTGTGCGTAGTCGTCATCCACATTGATAACGGCCCATGCCCCGGGGGCAAGGGCAGCAAACAAGCGAGCTTTAGCGGCGGCATAGCGTTCCATGGTCAGATGGTAGTCGAGATGATCGCCAGTCAAATTCGAGAATATACCAACGCCCACGTGCACGCCGGCAAGTCGATCCTGATCCAACGCATGACTGCTCGCCTCCATCGCGACAGCTCCCAGGCCATTGCGCTGCATAACCGCTAATTGATGGGCCAGCTCGATGGCCCCGGGAGTAGTCATGGGGCTGGCGACGCGTTTGACGCCATCGTCAATTTCAACCGTGCCGATCAACCCGCAACGCACCCCCATTGCGGCAAATAAGCTGCGTGTCAGATTGGCAATCGTGGTTTTGCCATTGGTGCCGGTAACCGCCGTCACCCGCATATGCCGAGATGGATCACCCCAGAAGCGATGGGCAATGTTACCGGCGGCTGTGGAAAGTTGATCGGCTATGAGCACAGGTATGGCAAGGGAACCGGCCACAAAGTCATCGGTCAAAATTGCTGCGGCACCATTCGCCAGCGCCTTAGGAATAAAATCATGACCGTTGAACTGAACGCCCCTTCGCGCCACAAACAGGTATCCTGGTTTGACGCACCGCGAATCATCCGTAACACCGGTGATGGCGATGTCCGGACAATCATTATCCACCGCTGTCCCATCAGGCCAACGCAGGTAAGCAGCAGCAGTCAAGTCGCGCAGACTAATGGGCATTCAACATCCTTCATCACACGAGACTAAGCGTTAATGACTCAAGCCCTTCATTTTCGCAAGTTCGCTCTCTCTTCCCCACCAGGGATCCGTCTTTGGTCCCTGGTCATACGGCACCTGCAGGTAGTGCAGGGCGGCGGTGATCATCTTTGAGCACGCCGGGCCAGCTACGGTTCCACCGTAATGCCCCAACGCGGGATCAGGACGGTTGACCGAAACCACACAGATAAGCCTGGGCGACGGTGTCGGGCCGCCGCACATAAAGGTCGCATTGTATTCGTGATGGTGATAGCCATCACCGCCGGCGATCGCCAAATTAGCCGTACCGGTTTTGCCGTAAAGCTGGTAGTACGGAGAGATGGCGTATTGGCCGGTTCCCTGCACCATCACCTGCCCCATGGCACCTACCAGCTCATGGCAGACATGTGCAGGCACTATTTTTTTCATGGGCTGAGGCCCGGCAACCTGCGCCCAGGTCTCTACATCGCCCGGCTTAACTTCCACCGCTTTTACAATTTGCGGCGTCGGCAGATAGCCACCATTAGCAAAGACGCAAAACGCACGCGCCAGTTGCAATGGCGTTTCGGCCATGCCGTAACCGAACGCCGCGGAGGTAAGGGTATTTTTTGTCCATTCCGATAATGGGCGTACAATTCCGGGCGACTCACCGGGAAGAATGCATCCGGTCACGTGGCCGAAACCAAAAGAGTTGACCCCATGGTAAAGCATCGGGCGGCCCATTTTCCAGGCGATTTGGGCCATGCCGATGTTGCTGGAGTAAACCAATATTTTTTCAACAGTTAAATATCCCCACCCGCCCACGTCTTTGATCACGCGCCCCGTCGGGTCTACGTAGTAGCCGTGGTAGCAGAAAAACACATCGTGCAGGTTGACTACGTGATGCATAAATGCACAAGCCAGATTAAAAGGTTTGAAAACTGATCCCGGTTCATACGGATCGGTCACGGCCCTGTTCCGCCAGAACTGAGGCGGCGTCTTCATGTAATGGTTGGGGTTGAGCGTAGGATAATTTGCCATCGCCAGAATGTCGCCGTTAAACGGATCCATGATGATGGCCACCCCGCTGTGGGCCTTAAAGAACTTGCATGCCTTGTCAAGGTTCTTCTGCGCCGCATCCTGTATCACAGTGTTGAGGGTTAACCACACCCGCATCCCATCATTAGGCGGATGATATCCATTGCGTTTGATCCACAGAGCTCGCTGGGCGGCATCTTTCACATATGCCAATCGCCCATTGCGCCCGACCAATAATGAATTGAGTTGTGCCTCCAGCCCCTGGAGACCGCTATTGGAATTGGCAAACCCGATGACCTGCCCCGCAAAGGGCCCCAAGGGATAAACCCGCTTCGTTGAGCGAATGAAGCCAATTCCTCCAAACGCGTGATAATATTCCATCTCCTTATTAGTCTGCCCCCGTCGCATGGCTATCTGGGACACCGCAATGAGATGGTGCCTTATCTTCTGATAGCGGTCGTAAAACCGTCGGGAGGCCACTCGCTTAAGCCAGACGAATCGACTCAGGCCACCCGATGGGTAATAGAGCCTTGAATGCAGCCAATTCAGAAAATCACGTGGATTTTCGTGAAGCAACTGCCCCATTGCCCGGGCCATAATGTGCCGTGACTTTTTCAGTTCAGAACCGCTAAGCGCGTTAATGCGGCCCGTGGGATCAAAAATGTATCCAGGGTCGGCAAACAGGTTGTACACACGAACACTGCCTGCCACCAGCGTGGAATCCGCCGTGTAAATCGACGCCCTGCGTGCCATAACAGTAACCGCAACCTGATGCTGACTTTTAAGCGCGATGATATCGCCGCGCGTGACGTGCGTCTGCAACCAAGCCACACGCCCCACCAAGGCCATGAGGATGACCAGCGTGCCTGCGAGAATCACAGCCCCTATCCAATTCGCTTTTTTTAATTCCCGCTGTCCATTGGATGCACTGGAGGCCTTTTCATCCATTTTCAATTCTCCACATCATTACTGCCCCGCCCTGGCTTGAGTGGTGCTGATGGGCTGCGGCACTACAACACCTTCACTGGCACCGCCTGATGTCGTCGCAGCAGAGGTGGTCGGGGGCGCAGCCGCCGTCAATGCCTTAAGTTCCCGGTTCAACGCCTCGGGGTTGGCGTGCTTGGCAATCTGCACTTGCTGGTCCCAAAGTTTATGAGTTTGCTGCTGAATGTGGTGCGTCAGTTCTGCGCACGCGCTGGTGACATCCAAACGCTGACTGCGAAGAGAGAACAGCAGCGCCGCAATCACCATAAAAGCCGCTAGACATGTAATAATTTTGGCCATGTGCACCAACCATCCATGAACCATGATGTGCCACGTCCTATGCAGCACCGGTGGGGCTAAATCTATGCCCGCGGGCATTTTACCATACTTGGCATGAAATACATCAACCTGAAAATGGCCGACGCCCCATTGCCGTATGACAAACGCGCACTCGGCCGTGTCGGCGAAATGGCACGACCATTTTCACGCATGCGAGGCATTCACTTTTTGCTGGCGGCATCAACCATAGACGCCCATCAACTCACTTGGCCCATCATATATCTGTCGCTTAATCCGGATATTTCATCGGTGTAGCGAGTTATGCGTTTGCGCATGGGCCTTACACCCTGTAAAATCAAGGTGTTTAAAAGCCTTTTGAATTTTGCAAGGAGGCAAGGCCTGCGTGCAAGTCGCCCCACGTTAAAACTGATGAAATATCCGGGCTAATATGATACCGAACGATGTTGGGGCAAGCCCGGCGGACCAAGAGCCACGGGCTGATGGCCAGCCTACGACGCCTGTCGCGGACGCGAGCAGCGTTCGAGGTCGGCTACCATGCGGCGACCGGCGAAGCCTCCACTGGTCTCGTGCCAATACTCAATAGACGGCTCGCCCAGTTGCCAACAAAGCAGTATCTCCCGGCCTTCAAACCTTGCGGGAAAGTCTGCCAAACCCCGGGCAGGGTCTTTGAGCTCTACACCGATCGTCGTTAATTCGTCCACCAACGCCGAAAGTCGCTCCGTCATGGAATCAAATTCCTGTTCCATGGCGAGAACTTCCTCCGCTGGCGCATCCTGGCGCTGGGCCGCATCAATATCATGGATGATCGACCGCCGAACGGATTCAATACGCTGAATATCCAGAGCGATTTTTTCAACCAACACCAGCGATCGGCGGGCATCCGCAAGCGTAAAGTATTTCCGGTCCGATTCCATTCTTGTTTTTTTTGTCACCACCATGGTCATATGCCAACTACCCCTTTGCCCGCCAGCAACCAAGTCTTCCGCAACTTGCCTACCTTGGCGATGCCGATAAACATCACATTATTGGCATCGGCACTTTTAGAGAAAAACTTCAACATTCCTGCATAGCCCGCTTGGCGGCCGAAGACATGCACCCGAAAATTGCAATCGCACTCATGGCCGGCAGCGCACAGCCATGTGGAAAGCGATCAGGTTTTTTGAGTTTCCACCGGCTTATATGCGTCGGCATCCGGCTCTTTAACCGACGCTATGAGCTTTTCCACAACAGTGTCTGTATCGATACCCTCAGCATCGGCATTAAAGTTTGGAATAATGCGGTGACGCAGCACCGGCTTGGCCATCTGGCGAATATCGTCACAGCTTACATTCAGTCGTCCGCGCAGCAATGCGCGTGCTTTGGCGCCCAATACCAAATTTTGGGCCGCACGCGGGCCGGCGCCCCAGGTCAGATAGTGATTAATGAAATCCGGTGCATCTTTCTCACCAGGTCGGGTGGCGCGCACCAACGACACTGCATAGTCTATGAGGTGATCGCTCACCGGCAGACGCCGCACCATTTTTTGAATCGCCAAAATATCCGTCGCAGATAAAACAGCTTGAGGTTCGGACCTACCATCCGCAGTGGTGGCCTTAACAATGCGCCGCTCGTCGTCTTTTTGCGGATATCCCACCTTCACCATGAACATGAAGCGATCCAGTTGGGCTTCGGGCAAAGGATAGGTGCCTTCCTGCTCAACGGGGTTCTGGGTGGCCAACACAAAAAATGGCGGATCCAATGGGTAGGTTTGTCCACCCGCGGTAACCTGATATTCCTGCATAGCCTGCAACAGCGCCGCCTGAGTTTTAGGCGGGGTACGGTTGATTTCATCCGCCAGCAGCATATTGGTAAACACCGGACCGCGTACGAAATTAAATACTCGTTTTCCAGACTGTGTATCTTCCTGAATGATGTCCGTCCCGGTTATGTCCGAAGGCATCAGGTCGGGCGTGAATTGTATGCGATTAAATTTGAGGCTGAGAACTCTGGCCAATGTGCTGATCATGAGGGTTTTGGCCAGTCCTGGTACCCCCACCAGCAGACAGTGGCCTCGAGAAAACAGGGCCAGCAGCAGCAATTCCATCACATCGGATTGTCCGATGATGACCTTGCGAATTTCGGTAAGCATCGCCTCGCGCACAAGTTTTAGCTGCTCAACCGGCGGAATTTCGGCTTGGTCGTGCCGCCCAACCGAAACTGAATCGCTTGCCATGAATATCTCCGATACCATCACTCACACGGAACCAAACGCTACTGTGCCCCGGTTGTTGCTGGGGCGATAAAAATCGCCACTGCGTAGCCCCTCAGTAACGGTCAGTCAATCTATCTGCACCGTCGATTTTACACCGCCGGTCTGTTTCGGCCTATTATCGGTCATCTCGTTACGCCGATGTTTTTGCCATATCAGATTTAGCACCAAAATTCAGCACGTTGGGTGCCAGCAGCCCACCGCTTAGAACGATCTTAATGCCCTGATCTACCGTCCAATCGGTATTGCGAACGGCATCGGCCTGTGCCATCTGGAAAAAACCGCTGGTGGGGTTTGGCGTCATGGGAATAAACAGCGTCACATATTGCGTGCCGCAGGTGGAATCCTGCACCTCGTTGGTGACAAATGCCACGGTCCAAAGGCCGGGCCCGGGAAATTCCACCAGCACAACGCGCTGAAAACCGGATCCACCCCCACCGCGTCGAAACACGCCTATCACCTGCTTGGTGGTGCTGTATATCCCTTTAAGCAAAGGCAAATTTTCAATGAATCGATCAATGACGTTCAGAATTTGCCGCCCGAGCACAAATGACCCCAGCACGCCCAACCCGTAAATAGCCGCTATCGAGAGAACAATGGCTATCACGGGGGCGAGGTACTGCACGCTGTGCGCGGGCAGATGGAGGAGATGCTGAAACAATTTAGAATCCACTATCCAAGTGGCGGCAGGATAGGATATAAATGTGACGGCATGGTAAACCAGCATAATCACCCAGATGGTGACGATGAGGGGCACCATCGTGATAAGGCCGCCAATAAAAACCGAGCGCAGATGCTGGCCGACCGACGACTTGCGGGGTGGAGGCGCATTGCGATCTAAATTTTGGTCCGTCAAATCACTCATATGTAGAACATCTGACCTCCACGAAAGTGCTGGTGAACGCGATCATTGAGCATCGCGAGGGTGGTTTGGTGCAGCACGCCCTCGAAGGCAGCGGTTAAATCACGCTGCAGCAAATTGACGGCCAGCTCTCCGGCGCGCATATCCTCTGAAATCTCTGCGTTTTCGGACGAGAGCTTCTTTCCTTCCAGACGAGCAATCAACTCGCTTAAATGAATTTCTTCCGGCTTGCGCGCCAATCGGTAGCCCCCACTGGCTCCAATCTTACTTGTGAGAAATTTCCCCCGACACAGCGCGGCAAGGATCGATTCCAAAAATTTGGTTGGTATTTTTTCACGACTTGCCAATTCACGCGTCTGCATAAACCCATGCGGATACGTTGCACATAAACAGATCATGGCGCGGATGGCATATTGTGTACGTTTTGATAACTGCATAGCTATTCCTAGCAATGATGATACGCGCGGTGCGGATTGCGGGCAATTCGCAGGTGTTTCTCGCACAAAAATTCTGGCATTAGTTCCGCCGGTTTGCCGATAGGACGGATAAAATGAGGGTAGATACACCGGTCGGCACCGATGAGCCACCGCGAGCAGAAGGATAAGACGTTTGAATATGCTCTCCATGGTTCAACTGATGGCCATCGCCCCGCAATCAGGCGCTTATGCGGATTGCTTCCAAGTTGAAAGGCTGATCGCCGAAGGAGCGATCAGGCGACCGGCTCAAATGGAGAACCTGCTTGTCAAAGCATTAAAATATGCAATCGGTCCATTGGACGGTTTTGCCGCCGGAGCGGTCTTCGACGCCAGCCGCCAGGGCAATTTTGAATCTCTTCCCGCATTGGTGGACGAACTCTGCACGGCCGACACCCCGCTGGGTCTGCGGCAGGCATCGCTGAATACCGGCGAATACGTGTGGGAGTTTTCGCGGCGCTGGCCATGGGCCGAAATAATCCACAGTCAACTCGATGGCGTCACGGAACAGACCGGGCACTATCATGCCGTGGCGTTTGGCGCACTTATAAGTGATGCGACAGCGCAAAAGGCCCGGGCGGTGGCTGCGTGTCTGATGACGGCGGCTAAATCACTGGTGCTTTGCGCTGCCAAATACCTTCCAATGGACTTGACCCAGGCGCAGCGCGTGCTCAATGTAGTGCAACCAACCATAGCCCAACTCGCCTTGGAATACAGCCAGCCGGGCGCCGCCGCGCCGCCTTCTCGCGATCCAGAGGATATCATTGCCGCGTTTACAACCGGCCAGCTTGATTAAGAAAGACGCTTCGTCCAGCCCCATTACCGAACATGCGGTTCTTCAAGATAGGTGTAACCTGAGAGGCCATTTTCATAAAAACGCAGCAACAGGGCGGATTCCTCCACCGATATGGTTTTTTCCCGCACGGCGCGTTCAACATCTTTGTGCATGCGTGCCAGGAGTTCATCCGCATTGAACTGCACATACTGCAACACCTCGCGGACTGTATCTCCACGAATAATTTCCTCGATATGAATTTCGCCGTTGTTATCCAGTTCCACATGCACCGCATTGGTGTCGCCGAGCAGGTTGTGCAGATCGCCCAGTATCTCCTGGTAGGCCCCCACCAGAAACGCCCCTAATAAATACTCATCGCCCTTGTATTCATGTAATTCCAGGGTACGTTTCACGTCGCGACGATCAATAAAGCAGTCCACTTTGCCGTCGCTATCGCAGGTGATATCCGCCAGCACCCCGCGTCGGCCCGGTTCTTCGTTAAGCCGGTGGATGGGCATGATTGGAAACAACTGCTTGATAGCCCAACTGTCGGGCATGGATTGGAAAAGGGAGAAATTGCAAAAATAGGTGTCAGAGAGTTGTGCTTCCAGCGATTCAAAATCATCACCGACGTAATTCATTTCCCGCAGCAGTTTGAGCACCTTTCCGCAGATGCCCCAGAAAAGCTTTTCGGTAAGGCTGCGTAATTCAAGGCTCAAATAGCCGAGATTGAATAAATTCAATGCTTCGTCACGCTGTTGCGCGGCATCGTGATAAGTTTCCATCACATTTTTGGAATTAATATCGCGATACGCATCGTAAAGATCTTTGACTGGCTGTGGTATTTCTTCATTGCCCGGCAGTTCGTCGGGAATACTAAAATAATCAAACCCGCTTACGCCCAGAACATTAAATACCAGCAGGCTGTGGTAGGCCACCATCGCCCGCCCGCTTTCGCTGATGATCGTCGGGTGCTTTAC
Source organism: Phycisphaera mikurensis (assembly GCA_022730455.1). Taxonomy (GTDB): domain Bacteria; phylum Planctomycetota; class Phycisphaerae; order WQYP01; family WQYP01; genus JAJZGD01. Next base: position 21,500 of record DZDI01000017.1, read on the forward strand.
GCCGCATTCATCGCACACAGATTTAATGCGAAATACCACGTCGCTGGCATATTCCTGAAGACTGTAATTGACGGATGATTCAAAATTGGTCTGTGACCCGTCATAATCCACGCCCAAGCCGCCCCCCACATCAATGTATTGCATACCCGCACCCGCGCGAACCAGCTCTGCATATACGCGGGCAGCCTCGTTAAGGGCGTTTTTCACGGTACGAATATTGGTGATCTGACTGCCAAGATGAAAATGCAGTAATGTCAGGCAGTCCTGCATGCCGCGTTCCTTGAGGTAATCCAGCGCCTTGATAATCTCCGCCACAAACAGACCGAACTTGCTTCGCACACCGCCCGATGACTCCCACCGGCCGCTGCCCCGCGCGGATAATTTGACGCGCACGCCCATTTTCGGCCGTACGCCATGCTTTTGACCATACTTGATGAGCAGTTCCAGTTCAGTAAATTTTTCCACGACTGGAATAATATTTTTGCCCAGTTTCTGCGCCAGCACCACCATCTCGCAAAACTCGTCATCCTTAAAACCGTTGCAGATGATCGGCGTATCGCGTCCGTTGGTCAGCGCCAGTACCACCAGTAATTCCGGTTTGCTCCCCGCTTCCAATCCCCAGCCATACTGCGTACCAATATTGAGAATCTCCTCCACCACGTGCCGCTGCTGGTTTACTTTAATCGGATACACACACGCATACTTGCCGTTGTAGCCATTTTCAGAAATGGCCGCCTGAAATGCGGCCTGCATCTCCGCTAGGCGGTGCTTGAGGATGTCGCTGAGCCGGACAAGTACCGGCAGTTGGATACCGCGCAGCTGCAGTTGATCCATCAATTTTTTAAGATCGATGGAGCGGTTCGGGTCTTTTTCGGGGTGAATCGCCACATTACCGTCGGCATTGATCTTGAAATAGTTTTTGCCCCAATGCTCAATGCCATAGGTCTCGGCTGAGTCCTGGATCGTCCATGCCGCAGTTGGATGAATAACTTCCATAAGCCCCATTGTGTATACTCCCCGCTGAACCACCGGCTGCGCCGTTCAAGCTGACAAGCGTACCATTGCAACTGCTTTTGCCCAAATTAACAAGAGGCAAACAGGCGGCAAAGACCTTTTTTTCCCCCGAACCGCTGTCTGACCTTCCGGCCGCGGTTCCTTATGATCTGATGCCCCTGCCCGGGCAGGTCGACAGCCGGCTCCTGAAGCGGTTTAATGATGAGAATGAATATGAATGAAAGTAAACAATCAGATGCCCCCCATGCCCGGGACTCCTGCAATGCCCCCCGTAATTTAACCGGAGGCCATGATGCCGCCGGCGTGCCGCTGCTGCCCCCACTGGCATGTATCAGGACCCCCTATTTCCATATTCTGGGATACAGCGTGGCGGGTGAAGAATCCGTCGTGCAGATTCCTGAACTCAACGTGGTCTTTGACATCGGCAAATGCCCCCGTCCCGTGCTGACAAGCGATTTTTGTCTGTTGACACATGGTCATATGGACCACTCGGGCGGATTGGCGTACTACCTGTCGCAGCGTTTTTTTCAAGGAATGCGTCCCGGCACAGTTATATGCCCGGCCCCCATTGCCAGCGCCGTCAGCGGCATGATCAACGCCTTCGGGCGACTTGAGGGCAAAGCGATCGCTCATGAGCTGATACCGCTGTCCAGTGGCGATGAATATGAGTTGCGCAAAGGGCTTGTGGTGCGGGCGTTCCCCACCTGTCACACCGTGGCATCATTGGGATATACCCTCATTGACCGGCGTGAAAAACTTAAGCCGGAACTCGCCGAGCAGCAACTGCCCGGACACGTGCTGCGCGACATGAAGGCCCGCGGCGAAAGAATTACCTACACCCTCGACATACCATTGGTGGCCTACACCGGCGACACGGCCCTGCCGGAAACGCTTTCGCATCCCGATGTTCAAAATGCCCGCGTCCTGATCACAGAATGCACTTTTTTTGATCCGGACCATCGTCAGCGTGCCAGCATCGGCAGACATCTTCACGTTCAGGACTTGATATCCGTTCTGCCGCAGTTGCAGAATGAATGGGTGATTATTACGCATGTTTCACGGCGAACTTTTGTTCAGTGGGCCGCGAAACATCTCAGGCGGTCCATCAGCGGCATGACCATACGGCCGCAAATTGAATTTTTAATGGAGCACGCGCAGAAACTCCGTGTATTACCCGGCTCGGCTGCTGCGTTTATCCCGCCTGAGCCGCCATACGTTAAGGAAGCCGATCCAGCGGAAAGTTGACACTTCAAGCCGGATCCGTGCTATGCAAGCGATCGGAAAAGCCATGTTTAATGTTTTAAGACAGATCCTCAATTACGCGTGGATGGCGCTGCTGATTTTCTGGTTTATTTCCGCAAGGCGGGCTAAAAAGCCGGTGGCGGCCACTACGCGGACGCGAACCAGAAATATCGCCATCCGGGCAGGAGTCGCTATCTTAATCATCGCCGTGTTTCAGACAGGCAGCATTCAGCACAGTGCTATGGGAACGAGCTTGGGGAGTACATTTTTTGCCGTGCCGGTTGTTCGCATGATCGAATTCGCTGTTGCGATGCTGGGAATGCTGGTGGCGATATGGGCTCGCGTCACCATTGGACGCAACTGGGGCGTGCCGATGTCACTGCGTGAGAATCATGAATTGGTGACATCCGGCCCGTATACATGGGTGCGCCATCCGATATATACAGGAATCTGGTTTGCACTTCTGGGGACCACTCTTTTCTATCAACTTAACATGGGCATCGTGATATGGGTGCTTTTTGGCGCGTATTACCTTTTTGCAGCGTTCCGCGAGGAACGCACGATGCTGAAGCAATTTCCGCAGCAGTATTCTCAATACCAGACGCGAACCAAAATGCTGATTCCATTTATTTTTTAATCCCGTAAAGGATTTTATCGTTCCCTGTTCCAGGTGAACACTACGTCATAATCATGCTTGGCCACATTAAAGACTCCATAGGCTGGTTTGGGTTCGATTGCAAAGCGGAGCGCACCACTCAATTCCAGCAAGTGGTGGTAGCCGGCAGTGACATCAGACTGGCAGAACGCCATCGGTCTTATTACGGTATATTGATTATCGTCTAACGTCCGGCCTCATCTTGTGGTCGCTTTAACCGTATCACTTTTTATAATTTCCCCGCCGCCGATCGCGTGGGGCAGGCAAATCGCGGCGGCCGGGTGCACGACCTCGCCATTGCCGCGCACCGTGCGGCGGACGGCCGGGGAGATAATGCCAATGATTTCTTGGGCCATGGTAATAATATGCATGCCGCTGATTGTCAAAATAAAACTGCACCTGCGAAGGCAGTGGCCCGGGTGGCGGAAGGTAACCGACATTACCGTTATAAAAAGCGGCGCCCTGTGGAGGCTCGCCAGGAAAATACTGCCACCCGGCATTGGGGTAGTAATAGTAATAGGCCCGATACGCCGGGGCGTAGTAGTATTGGTAGGCGTAGGGATTCGCAACAGTACCATTGAGCCCCACGAAGAATGAAGACCATTCGCCCTGACTGCATCCACCGAGTGCGGTCACCACGCCAATAAGCATGACGGAGAGCAGCCACCTTTGAAATTGAATACTCATTGTTTCACTCCTTCACAAACTCCGACATGAGCGCCCGACGCGTAGCCCCACGCCATGAGATGATAGCCACTGATTCGGCTTTTCAAAAGCCGACCAGCCATTTCCAAAATGCGAATTTGATCGGGTGCCTGTAACCTCTGCGGTGTGTGTCAGTTTGGCAAAGCGTCAACAAGCCGGTCGATATCCTCAAGATTATTGTAAAAATGGGGCGAGGCGCGTAGTCGTCCCACCCGTTCAGCGATAATAATCCGCTGACGTTCTAATTCATGCACAATAGAGCTGTGCCTTTGTGGGCCGTGCTGTGACTCAAAGGCGACAATACCGCTTGTTTCGCCAGCATTGGCACTTGACAGGACGCGGTAGTTTTTTTCCATCAGCCGCCGCCGCAAATAGCCGGTCAGTGCCGCCACACGTTGATGCACAAGCGGCAACGATAAGCCCTGCAGAAGTCGGATAGACGCACCCAAAGCCAAAATACCAGGCACATTGTGAGAACCGCATTCAAAACGACGCGCATCGGGTTTTAGGGTGAAATCCCGCCTGCCAAAGTCATTGGCATTGACAACATTCATCCAGCCGATTTCCGGGCTCAGTCTGGTTAAAAGTTCCTCACGACAATAAAAAATGGCTGCTCCTTCGGGCGCCAGTAACCATTTGTGCCCATCGGCGGAGAGGAAATCAATATTCATTTCGGCGACGTTAACGGGTACCACTCCAATGGCTTGAATGGCGTCGACGCAAAACAGCACACCGCGATGACGGCAATACTGGCCGATTTGTGCCACATCATGACGAAACCCACTTGCAAATTCCACATGCGAAAGTGCCACCATGCGAGTGCGTGCGGTAATGGCATCCAGGATTTGTTGTGTGGAAAATCTTCCCTGCAATTCATCGAGTTCCACATGCTTGACGCCAAAACGCTGCGACACATCCATCCATGGATATACCATGCTGGGATACCCGACGGATGTGCTGACAATTTCATCACCTGGTTGCCAGTCAAGCCCCGATGCAACAAAGGCGATGCCCTCACTGGTATTCTTGGCGAAGGCAATTTCAGACTTCTTTGCACCGATCAGTTGCGCTGCTGATTCTCGTACCTCCTCAATTTTGGTGTACCACTTTCCCGTTAAATAAGCGTCCTGCATGGCCTGGTCTGCAAATTCAGTTATGGCCTGATGAGCGGAACGGCTTATGGGCGCCACCGCGGCATGGTTCAGAAATGTCCATGAACGCACAACAGGGAACTCGGCAGCAGGATGAAAATTTTGCGGTAATTCGGGAATAGCATCCATAGGTTACACCAGCCTTTTATTTACGCACCTTACCGTGCCCGATTCTCGCGAAAGCGCTTATAAAATCAAGTATCTATGCGTAGCCTGCCAACCGGGTGATCTTATAGCCGTCCAACGGTGGGCTCAAGGGTGGACACTTTTACTTAGGTGCCTTACCATTTGGTGATGGTATCGCCCCTGATATTCCTTCGTGAGCTGCCATCGGACGAGGCCCTACGACGGCTGTTACCCCAGTACAAGGGCAATGAACTGGAATCTATTGAGTGTTATCTGCTCCTTCTCCGATCGGTAAACGACATGCTGCATCCGGTTGAAAAGCTGCTGTCAAAATTTAAACTCTCCCGTGGACGTTTATCCGTTTTGCTGCGTCTGCTCAGAGAGCATCCCCAGCATGTAGCGGTGTCGACTCTGGCGCACGACTGCGGGGTGCGGCAAGCCACCATGACCGGTTTACTCCGCGGCCTGATTAACGCCAAACTTGCCCGGAAAAAGACCTGTTCCAAGGACAAGCGCGTTTCACATGTAAATATCACCGTAAACGGCAGACGTCTGATGAATGTTCTGCTGCCTTTTTATTTTGCCGAAATCGAAAAACTCTCCAGGCGCATGGCCTCCTCGGATCGAACCAGCCTGATAAGACTTTTGCGTGAATATATTGATTCAGTCGCCGGGCCGGAGCGGCACACGGCAGGCGCCTGTAAGCACAGCCCGCGCCGCCCCAACCGCATCACTTCCACCGGGCAACATAAAAGTAACACGCGGAGTAAAAGATGAGCGCTGCATCGGGCGCTGTCTCTGATCGTCCTTGGAAGCCTTCCTCAAACCCATGGCTCATCGCCATTGCCGTCATGCTTGGCACGTTTATGGAGGTACTGGATACATCCATCACCAGTGTGGCCATTCCTCACATTGCCGGGTCAATGGCCATTACACCGGATGATGCCACATGGGTTCTTACCAGTTATTTAATTTCCAATGCTGTGGTGCTGACCGCCAGCGGATGGTTCAGCCGTACCTTTGGGCGCAAGCGATTTCTTCTGAGTTGCATTGTGGTCTTTGCGTTGGGATCTTTGTTTTCTGGTCTGGCACCCAACTTTCCTATTTTAATTATTTCCCTGCTCATTCAAGGTGCCGGAGGTGGTGCGCTCCAGCCCAGTGCACAAGCGATATTGCTGGAAAGTTTCCCGCCTGAGAAGCGCGGCCAGGCCATGGCTATGTATACTTTCGGCATTATTCTTGCGCCGGTGATCGGCCCAACTTTAGGCGGCTGGCTGACGGATTCCTACTCATGGCGCTGGGTATTTTACGTCAACATTCCGGTGGCTATCTGTGCCTTTTTAATGATCGAGGCTTTTGTTGAGGATCCGCCTTATCTAAGGAGCGGTAAAAAGGGTCGGCTTGATGTCGTTGGATTCATCCTGCTGGCCAGTTGGATTGCCGGACTCCAAATTATGCTGGATAAGGGCCAAGAGGTGGATTGGTTTGGCGCGGTCTGGATGCGCTGGCTGGCAATTTTCACAGTTGTCAGTTTCTGTGCCTTTGTAGCGTGGGAGTTGACCGACAGCAACCCGCTGGTTGATCTGAAGGTGCTGACAAATCGTAATTTTTTCTGCGGAACGGCGATGATTACCATGGTCGGCGCCGTACTGTACGCCACAACCGCCCTGCTGCCACTTTTTCTCCAGACGGTAATGAATTATCCGGCATTGCAAAGCGGTCTGGCGGTTAGTCCGCGAGGTTTGGGGTCTATCGTCGGCATTTTAATCGCCGGACAGCTCATCAATGTCATCGATAACCGCTTTATGATGATCACCGCCACACTGGCGCTGGCCATTTCCAGTTTTTATCTGGGCGGGATCGACCTTGAAATTGCCCAGTTCACAGTGACCTTGCCCATCATCATCAATGGCTTTGCCACCAGTCTGCTGTTTATTCCTCTTACCACCAATGCCGTCAGTACTCTCCGCAGCGAACAGATCGGAAATGCAACAAGTATTTATAACCTGATGAGAAACATTGGTGGTGCCGTTGGGATATCACTCACCACAACCTTCCTGGTACGCATCAGCCAGCAATGGCAGACCACACTCGTCAATCGCGTCGCCACGACCAATCATGCTTTTCAATCACGGCTTGGAGCTATTCAACGAGCAATTGGCACCCACGGACCCTCCACAACGACCCACCAAGAGGCGCTGGGCATGATTTACCAAACGGTGCAGCAGCAAGCGTCGGTTTTGTCCTATATCGCTGTATTCAGATACTTGGGAGTACTTTGCTTGGTCTGCCTGCCATTGATTCTACTCATCAAGCCGACCCAACGAGCGGCCAAGGTCGCCATCCATTGATTTATCGCTTGCAGACTTGAATTATTCTGATCATCGCTGTTGACCGGCGGAACGAACCCCACGCCCTTATGCCGCAGAATCTTCCAGCCACTGGCTCCATATGGCATAATCAAGGTGGCTTAAATCGGGAATGGCCCAAGTCGCCCATCGTCGCACAGATTCGATTGGGCTTGTCGTGGCCACGCCAAGAACGCGAAACCCGGCTGATTTGGCGGCCATGGCGCCGCCCTGCGTATCTTCAATCACGACGACCTGTGAGGCAGTCAATTCAGGCCGCTGGGCGTTGAGGATCGCAAATGCCATCAGGTAGCCCTCCGGGTCGGGCTTGCCGCAACGGACATCATCCGCAGATACCAAAGCCTTGAAGTGCTCGGCAAGTCCCAGCGTTCGGATAAGCTGCTGTATTTCTAGCCGTCTGGCTCCGCTGCAGATTCCGCAAATGCAATCCACCGATGCTAAAAATGCCAATAGCGGCCGTATTCCTGGAAGCGGTTCGGCTATGGCACCCAGTTGCGCTTCAAGAAATTGGTTTTTCTGTTCGCACAGATGCGCAACGATCCCGGCCGTTGGCTGGAGCCCCGCATCGGTCAACATGTGAGCAAACCCATCGGCAGATCCGTAAACAATATATCGATTCACATACGCGTCAGCTGATATCTGCAACCGACGCCCCAGCTCTTTCTCCGCTGCGATAAGCGCATGATTGTACCCCTGCAGGTGCAGGTCTTCTGTGCTGGCAATCACGCCGTCAAAATCGAAAATCACTGCTTTCGGCAACATTAGGGGTACCATACCTCTCATCTGGTTGATCCAAATTCTTCATCCACCACCCACATACCAACTATGGGTCATATCCATGGTGGCAAAGGATACCAGAATTTGTAGGCGTGACAGAGCACTAGTCCGGAGTTCAGGCTCCTGGACGACAGAATGTTTTGCTTAGAGCGGTTGCCAAAAGTTTACTGCTTTATGGCGCAGGTTCGGACATTGTCATGGGCCCGAGCGACGACCCAGTTCAGGGCTTGATCCAGTCGCAGCATCAAGTCCTCTCGGTCCTTGGCGATAAAGTCGGTGAACCATTCTGCCTTAAGCAGCAACCACAGCCGCTCGATGGGGTTGAAGTCCGGTGGGTACGCCGGCAGATAGACCGGCTCGAAGGCCCCCTAGGACAATGTCTTGGTCTTGTGCCAACTGGCATTATCCATGATCAATAGATTTCGTTTACGCGGCCGTTGAATATCCCGGTTGGCATGTTCAAGAAAACATCGGAATGTTTCTGTATCGGTGTGGGAAAATTCCAAGGCATAGAAGGCTCCGGTACGCGGGCAGACCATTCCGGTAACGTTCATACGCAAATGATCACCATTCTTGGTTACCCGCACTTTGGCACCCTTGGGTGCCCAGCGACGGCGGGGACGAGGATCGCATGATGGGAACGTCCCAAGGCCATGATGCCTGCGATGCCGACCGCCAATCTGCGCCCAATGCGACCCCGGTTGAGTCCGCTCCAAATTGCCGCGGCCTCAGTATCAAAGATCGCCGCTGCACGGACGAATGCTTCCGGCGACACGGCGTGGCCATTTTTTTGGGCCGGGGTGAAATCGCCAAAAAGCAGACGATTTACGGCGTTTCCTCGGAACTTCCCGAGGGGCCCAAGCGGTGATGGCACCCCAAGCCCCCACAGAAAAGTCTTAATATCTCACACAGAGGCGCGGAGCGTGCGAGGGACGCTCGGTGCATCCTGTCTGCATCCCAAGCAGGCGAGACGCCCGCGCTGCAAGCCGGTGGCTGTAAAACGCCCGCGGCACGGCCCCCCAATATAGCGCCGGGCTTGCCCGGTGCTGCTGCCCGAAAAAAATGCCACGCCCCCGGCGACGGCACCAAAGCGGAGAAGTTGACCGGGCGGTGGGCGGGCCTTAGACTTCGAGTGCTGAGGAAGTAAATAATAGACCCGATGGGCTCCCGTTCCACAAAGATGTCATTGAGAGGAGAAGGTTCATGTCCACCGACCAGCTGAAATTGTTGTCACAACTGCATTGCCGCCTGAGGGCTCCGCGCCGGCGGGGACTTATTGTCGCTGCCACGGCTGCAACTCTCACCTTGGCACCGTTGGCTTTGGGCTCGCTCGGTGTGAATTGGCTTCAGTTCGACCGCGAAGACCATTTAAGCCAATTAGCCACCACAAGCGATTTGTACGCAACGCTCCATCGGCACCCGACTCGCATTCGGAATATTGTCGGCGCTGTTAAGCGGCGAGTGCGTGCGATTGACGCTTTGGTTGCGACTGCATCGTACCCGCCCGGCTCAACAAGCGCAGTCAGACAACTGTACGACGGCCGTTTCCGCCAAAAACTGGCGAACATCTCCGGGGGTGTTCTTGGCTCGCCATTTCGCATTCCGTTTATCGTCAGCGACGTGAAGCTGAAGAAAGCAGGTGGCTATGAAGTTGGGGGGGTGCTCCCGTGGCGGGGGCGGGTTCCCATCTCCCCGCGACTGATTGCCAGCTTGAGAGCGCTGTACCCGCGGCGATCGCTTCGGAGTGCGGCTCTGGCGGGGCTGAAGACTGCTCTCCCTGGCGATCAAATATCCTTTCGGACGAGCCGCCTGCGCGTATTAACGTGGAAACGGGGACAGCGCGAAAGCATATTCGCCATTCCCGTCGAAGAGGATATCCATTTCCACTACGCTTCACCGGTGTATCTCCCGTCCATCGATCTGCAAATGAGGCTTGTCTCACTGCGGGTTCCAGTAGTACGGGTGGCGACGGCGTTGCCCGCACCGCCCGTGCCCGTAGCACGCTTTGTCATTTTCCTGAAGGGCGGACAGACGATGCGGGCATCCGCCTGCGTTCTGCGTGGAAGCGTATACGACATTACGGCCTACGGTATAGCAACCGCGTTGCCAAAGTCGGAGATTCTGCGGGTTACAAAAATCAAGACCACCACCAGCCCGCCAAAATAGTGGTGGTAATAGTGGTAATTACGGCCGTTTCTCCTTTAACGGCTGAATCCTGCCATCTAAGCAAAACATTCTGTCGTCCAGGAGCCTGAACTCCGGACTAGTGCTCTGTCACGCCTACAAATTAGGATTGATTGGCCGCAAACGCACCAAC